>JAEUKZ010000460.1 GCA_016793045.1 Alphaproteobacteria bacterium | reverse complement strand
CGAGCGGCAGCAGCCATGGCCGGTGGCGGCGCGTGAACAGCAGGCGGTTGCGCAGGAAGTAATGGTCCGTCGGCGACCCGTAGTAGCTCGCGTCGACCAGCTTGCCTGTCGAGGCGCCTCCCTTGTGCCAGACGAAGCTGTCGGGCGCATAGGCAAGACTGAAGCCCGCGCGGCGACCGCGCTCGGCCCAGTCGATCTCCTCGAAGAACAGGAAATAGCCTTCCCACATCAGGCCGACGCGCTCGAGGAACGCGCGAGAAACCAGCATCGACGCGCCCATCACGTAGTCGATCGTTGCCGGATCGACCGGATGGCGCGCGAGCTCGGCGCGCTTCATGCCTTCGCCGATATGGCCCGTCGGCCCGCCCTTCGCATAGTCGAAGCGCCCGCCGCAACGCGCCTGGCACGTCTCCGGATCGGCGTAGTGCAGCACGGTCGAACCGCACATCCCGGCCTTGTCCGCCTCGATACGATCGACCAGAGCGCGCAGCGCGTCGGGATCTGCCACCGCATCGTTGTTGAGCAGCCAGACATGCCGCGCATCGCCGCGGGCGAGCGCATAGCGCAGCCCGACATTGTTGCCGCCGGCAAAGCCGAGATTGCCGCCGGTCTCGATGAAGACCAGCGGCGGGTCATCGGCAGCGCCGCCGCGTTCGGCCTGGACGCGCCCATAGCAGCGGTGATCGCGCGCGACGGGCGCGTAGCCGGATGCGATCGGAGAGGCAGGCGCCTCCACCGGCAGTTCGCCCCTCGCCCACTGCCGCAGCATCTCCATCGACCCGTCGCTCGACGCGTTGTCGCAGACCACGACGCGCGGCGCGGGACCGTTCAGGCGCATCACCGATTCGAGGCATTCGACGGTGTCGCGCCAACCGTTCCAGTTGAGGACGATGACGTAGTCTCGTCGTTCGGACGGGGCTACGATCGCTGTAAGTCTGGCCCCGACGATGTCAGCCGTCCTTGCTCAGCATGCAGAAATGGCCGGCGAAGGGCAGCGGCATCTCGAAGCGGTAGCGCGCGCCTTGCGCGGCCCTGAACTCGTCGACGGCCAGTTGGGCCCCTTCGGAGAAGAATCCATAGTCGTCGATGACGATGCGCCCGCCTGCCGGCATGCAGCGGTCGAGGAACTCCAGCGCATCCTTGATCGGCTCGTAGAAATCGAAGTCGACATATGCGAACGCGACCTGCCGCGGCAGGTCGGGCTTCTTCAGCGACTCGTTGACCCAGCCCTTCATGACGCGCGTGCGCTCGCGCGGGAAGCCGACCTCGCGGAGCTTGTCCAGCACCAGGCTCTCGGGCGAGGCCATGCGGCCGGCATAGGCCTCCATCGAACCGAGATTGAAGATGTCGTCGATCAGCCGGTCCTTCGGGCCCGGCGGCGGCAGGCCCTCGAAGCTGTCGAAGAGCCACAGCTTGCGGTCGGTGTTGATGATCTCGCATGCCATCAGCCGCGAGGTGGCACCCTGGGCGACGCCGAATTCGCAGATGTCGCCCGGAACCTTCATCGCCTGCTGCAGGTAGTAGAGAATATACAGCGCCTCGCTTACGCTCGTGCCGATCAGGCTGGTGAGCATCGCCGCGCGCCCTTCGCGCGGAGCCAGGTCGGGCATGACGAACCGGCGGTACATCGCCTCCAGTTCCGTCGCGTCGTTGCGCCGGATCTCGAGCATGCGCTGCGCCGTGCGCAGCTCGTCCATTACGCGGTAATGCGGCAGAACCTTTCGCGCCACGCGCTTCAGGGACGCCTTCATCTGCAGTCGTTTTGCTCTCTGCATGTCAGCCCGGCTTGCTCGGTTGGTTCATTGCGGGACGCAGGATAGCATCGTATCGGTAAACGAAATTCGGCGCACGCTCGGGCCGCCGGCTCACGCCGTGACCCGGCGATAGACGCTGGCCAGCGCCGCGGCGGAATCCGGCCACGAGAAGTCGCCGGCCCGCTTCAGGCCGCGCGCCGCGAGATCACGGCGGCGACCGTCGTCGTCGAGGATCGCCGCCATTGCGATGCCCATCGCCTCCTCGCTGTCGGGGTCGAAATGCGCGCACGCGCCTGCGCCGACCTCCGGCAGGCTGCCACGGTCGCTCGCCGCCGCAGCGCAGCCGTTCGCGAATGCCTCCAGAAGCGGCACCCCGAAGCCCTCGTAGAGCGACGGAAAGACGAACAGCGTTGCGCGTCCGTAGAGTTCCGCCAGTTCGGCATCGCTCGCGCCGAGATGGCGGACGCGGCCGGCGAGGCCCGCCGCGTCGATCATCCGCACTTCACCGCCGTCGAACGGCCGTGCGCCGGCGCAGATCAGGTGGAGGTCCGCCCGCGCCTTCATCAGCGGCGCCGCCGCGGCGAAGAAGCGATTGAAGTTCTTGTAGCCGTTGCGCCGGCCGACGAAGAGGAGGTAGCGCGCCGGCAGCGCCATCCGCGGCGCCCCGCGGAAGATCATCGCATCAGACACTGCGGGGCTGACGTGATGGAGCTTGCCCGGATCGGTGCCGAAGCAGGCGACCAGATCGGCGGCGGTGTTGCGCGAGACGACGCACACCGCATCCGCCGCCTCCACCAGCTCGCGCTTGCCGCGATGTGGCGATCCCGAATCGCCCCACCATGCGGGGAATTTCTCGGGAATCATGTCGTGTACCGTCACCACCAGGCGCCCGCGCCGGCGCTGCGCGATCAGCCCGGCATCGTAGAACGTCGCATGGAGCACGTCGACGCGGCCGGTCAGCGCCGCGGCGGCGGTCGTCGCGCGATTGGCCAGCGCGAGCACCGTGTTGCGGCCCCTGAAGTTCGGCCATCCCGACACGTCGACATGCCGCACGCCGGCATCGCGGAGATAGGCGTTGGCGCTGAACAGGAATGGCCACGACACGCGCACGTCGTTGCGCGCGCGCAGCGCCACGCCAAGTTCGGTCATCACCCGCGAGATGCCGCCGAAGCGTTCGCGCAGGAAGATGTCGCCGTCGAATGCGACGCGGATCGGGCTCATCGGCCGCGCCCTGGCGCGGCCGCGGCCAAGACCTGCTTCGCGCACGCCGCGATCGGCGCGGCGAAGGCCGCCGGCGTGAACTCCGCGAAGGCCGCACGGGCGCGCTCGCCCATCGCCGCGCGGCCGACCGGATCGCGCGCCAGCCGTGCGATCGCCTTCGTCACCGCGTCCATCCCGTTCGGCAGCAATCCGATCCTGTGCTGCTCGACGAACCACGCGATGAGCCCGACCTTGCGCGCGATCACGGGCTTGCCCGCCTGGGCCGCGCGCGTCAAGACGCCGGAGGAGCGCACGAAGCCGGGCTCGTAGTAGACCGAAACGACGTCGGCCGCGGCGAAGCACGCATCGGCCTCCGACGCGCTCACGAAGCGGTTGAGTTCGACCAGCCGACCCGCCGCCCGCAGCGATGCCGCCTCCGGCCCCGCGAGGATCGCGCCGACGTCGGTCGGCCGCTGCATCCCCGCGAGCAGCAGCGTCACCGGCATCGGCGCGCCGGCCGCAAGGACCGCCGGTACGATCTCCGCGAGGCACTTGCGCCGGTCGATGGTCCCGAAAACCAGCAGCACGATCGCATCCGGATCGAGGCCGAGCGCTGCGCGCGCCGCGCCGCGCGTCATCGCCGGCGGCGGCTCGGCCGGGTCCGGTACGTATGTGACCTTGGGGCTGCCCACCGCCTCGTCGACCAGCGGCATGATCGTGAAGAAGCCGACCAGATCGCGCTGGGCGAGCACGCGGCGCAACAGCGCAGCCTCGATCCGGTCGCGCCATGTCCGCGTGACGCCCGGCACCCGGCCCGCAAGCTGAAATCGCAGGTTCTGCGACACGCACAGCCACGGCGCTCCCGCGAACAGGCGCGGCCGCAGCGCGATCTGAACCAGCCCGATGTTCTCCATCAACGGCAGGATCGCAAGCGCCAGGTCGCCTGCACGCACGAGCGCTGCCGCACGCTCCGCCACCATCGCCGCGAGCACCGCCTGTTCGTGAGCGTAGCCCCCGAGAGCGCGGAACATGCGTGCCCGGCCATAGTCGAGCACGACCGGGTCCGGCTCGATCCGGCCGGCAAAGTCTTCTAGCAACGCCTTGGCCGACGGATGGTCGAGCGAGAACGACGTCATCATCAGCCGGAACCGCAGGGACGGGTCGTCGGCCAGCGCCGTCACGATGTGGCGCACGTGCTCGACGCGATGGCCGGTCGCGTAGGGCTCGATGATCAGCACCGTGCGGGACATGCGGGGCTCGGGACGGCTCCAGACGGTCGGCGAAGGCCTCGGGGAGACTGGCGCAGATTTGCGCCGAGGGTCCACTTTAGTCTCGCGCCAGGGGCAAGAATGTGATATTTTGTTCCTGGCACGACTGGTAAAATATTACCACAGAATGCGGCCTCCGGACGACCGCGCCCGACTGCACGGGGTGGGGCGTCACAGGGTGAAACGCCGCACCTTAACGAATTGAGAACGCGAAGGGATCATCGTTTCACCGGCCGTTTCACCGGCCGTTCCGCCCGCCGCCCACGCCACCGCGTCTGGACGACTTGACCCGCATGCCGACCCCGACCTCCCCGACCGATCTCGAGCTCACCATCCTGATGCCCTGCCTCAACGAGGCGGAGACCGTCGCGACCTGCGTCGCCAAGGCGGTCGGCTATCTCGAACGCAGCGGCATCGCGGGCGAGGTCGTCGTCGCCGACAACGGCAGCACCGACGGCTCGCAGGCGCTCGCCACCGCGGCCGGCGCGCGCGTCGTGCCGGTGCCGCGGCGCGGCTATGGCGCCGCGCTGATCGCCGGCATCGAGGCGGCGCGCGGCCGCTTCGTGATCATGGGCGATTCCGACGACAGCTACGATTTCGCCAATCTCGACGGCTTCGTCGCGGCGCTGCGCGGCGGGCTCCAGCTCGTGATGGGCAACCGCTTCGCCGGCGGCATCCGCCCCGGCGCGATGCCGCCGCTCCACCGCTATCTCGGCAACCCGGTGCTCACCGGGATCGGCCGGCTGCTCTTCCGCAGCCCGTGCGGCGACTTCCACTGCGGCCTGCGCGGCTTCGACCGCGCCGCGATCCGCGGCCTCCATCTCGACACGCCGGGCATGGAGTTCGCCAGCGAGATGGTCGTCAAGGCGACCATCCAGGGCTTGCGGATCGGCGAGGTGCCGACGGTCCTGTCGCCCGACGGGCGCTCGCGCCCGCCGCATCTGCGCAGCTGGCGCGACGGCTGGCGCCATCTGCGCTTCCTGCTGATGCTCAGCCCGCGCGCGGTCTTCCTCTATCCCGGGCTCGCGCTCGCGGCCGTCGGCGGGCTCGCCAGCGCGGCCCTGCTCTTCGGCGACATCCACATCGGCAGCCTCACCCTCTCGTATCACACCCAAGCCTTTGCCGGCGCGGCGCTCGATGTCGGCACGCAGATGGTCATCTTCTGGATCTTCGCGAAGATCATCGCGATGGACCGCGGCCTGCTGCGGCCCGATCAGGGCCTCGAACGCCTGCTCGCGCGCTCGCCGGTGGAGGTCGGACTGGCGGCCGGCACGGCGATCCTGCTCGTCGGCATCGTCTTCGCGCTGGCCGCGCTGGTGCAGTGGGGAGAGGCCGGCTTCGGCACGCTGCAGCCCGGCACGACGGTGCGCGTCGTCATCTTCTCCACCACCGCGATGATCCTCGGCGCGCAACTCGTCTTCTCTGCATTCTTCCTCGGCCTGCTCGAGCACGTCCGGACGGCGCGATGAACGCTGCGGACGCTCGGCACGCGGAAACGCGTCGCGAGGTCCTCGGGCAGCTCCTGCGCTTCAGCGCGGTCGGCGCGATCGGCTTCGCCATCGACGCCGCGGTGCTCGTCGCGTTGCTGCGCTGGACCGCGCTCGACCCCTATGCCGCGCGCCTGATCTCCTTCTCCGCCAGCGCGGTGAACACCTGGTGGATGAACCGTGCCTTCACCTTCGCCGTCCACCGGCGCACCCATTCGGCGCCGGGCGAGCTGGCGCGCTTCCTCACCGTCGCCGGGCTGGCAGGCGCCGTGAACTATGCGGCCTACGCCGTCGCGATCTCCCGGCTGGGCACGGCTCCGCTCGCGGCAGTCGTTGCCGTCGCCATCGGGTCCCTCGCCGGGCTCGCCGTCAACTTCAACGGCGCACGCCTCCTCGTCTTCGTCGGCACCGGACACGCAAGCCGCCGCCAGCGCATCGCGGTCGCCGCGATCGAGGTCGTCGCCGCAACCGCGCTCCTCATGGTGCCGGCGCTGGCGAACGGCTATCCGCTGGTCTTCCCGGACACCGGCACCTATCTGCGCCAGGCGCTCGAGCTCTACGGCGCGCCGGACCGGCCGCCCTACTACAGCCTGCTGATCCTGCCGCTCCATATGCGGCTGTCGCTGTGGCCGGTCGCGGTCGGCCAGGCGCTCGCGGCCGCCGTCGTGCTGCGGCTCGTCTTCGCCGCGCTGTCGCCGCGCGGGGTCGAGGGCGTGACGTATGTCGCAACCGTCGCCGCGCTCGCCGCCCTCACCAGCCTGCCCTGGCACACCGGGCAGATCATTCCCGACGCCTTCACGGCCCTGATCCCGCTGCTGATCTTCGTCCTCGCCTACGGCGCCGCGGAGCTGCGCTGGCGCGCGCAGGCGGCGCTCTGCATCGTCCTCGCCGGGATGATCGCGCTCCATTTCAGCCACCTGCCGATCGCGGCGCTGCTGTTCGCGGTCGCGGCGCTGTTGCGCCTCGGCGCCGCAAGATGGCGCGATGCCGTCCGCGTCCTCGTGATCGGCGCCGTCGCCGCCGGCCTCGCGGCGGCTGCGTTCCTGGCCTACGGATTCGTCCTGACCGGGCGCCCCACCCTGTCGCCCAACGGCAGCGTCTTCATGGCTGCGCGGATGATCGCGGACGGGACGGGCCGCGCCTGGCTCGACGAAGCCTGCCCCGCTTCAGGCAATCCCTTCTGTGCCGAGCGCGCGCGGCTGACCGGCGATCCGAACGACTTCCTGTGGGCGCCCGACAGCCCGATCGAACGCGTTACCCGCGCACACGGGGAAGCGGCGATGCGCGCGGCCGCAGCGCAGATCGTCGCCGGCGTCATCGCCACGCGGCCCGCCGCGCAGCTGAACGCCGGCCTCGTCCATTTCGTCCGGCAGATCACCGCATTCGCGACGCTCGACACGCTCTGCCCGGACCAGTGCGTCGACGGCGCCATGGTCAACCGGACCATCCAGCGCCATTTCGCGCACGAGCACGCGGCCTTCCTCCACAGCCGCCAGATCGAGGCGCGCTGGCCGATCGAGATGATCCGCCGGGTTCATGCTGCCGTCGTCCTCGCCGGTGCTGCAGCGTCGGTCGTTCTGCTGGTCCTGGCGATCCGCCGCCGCGAGCGGGGGCTTGCGGGCCTGCTGATGCTCGCCTTTGCCGCGGTCATCATCAACGCCGCCTTCACGGGGCCGCTGTCGGGGGTCTACGACCGCTACGGCAGCCGCGTGATCTGGCTGCTGCCGTTCGTCGCGATCGTCGGCGGCGCGATCATGCTGCGGCCGCGCGCTTCCGGCCGATGAAGGTCGTCGTCGCGTGGATGACGCGCGCGCTCTCGTAGTTGGCGATGAACCAGTCGAGATACTTGATCCACGAGAACAGCCAGCGCGCCGCGTACTCCGCGGCCGAATGCAGGCGGCGCCGGTTGAACGAAAACAGCACGGCGACGAACTGCACGATGAGTTCGGCCATGCACGACGCCGGACCGCGCAGGAACGTGCACTCGATCTTCTCGAAGCGACCGCACGCGATCTCCAGGCCGCGGTCCGAAAAGCGCCAGAAATCGTCCGGGTCGGCATGAAACGGGAACATGAACGGCACGTCGACCCAGACGATGCCGCCGGGCTTGAGGATACGTTCGCATTCCGCCAGCACGCGCTGCGGATCGCGCACGTGCTCGAGGACGTTGAGCAGCATCACGAGGTCGACCGTTCCCGTCTCCACCATGTGGAGGTCGTGCGCGTCGGCCACGAGGTCGACGCCCGGCCGCGCATCGATGTCGACGCAGACGATCCGCGCGCCCGGCGGCGGCCCGCCGGGCAGATAGGCGCCGCGCGCCTCCTTGGACCCGATGTCGAAGATCAGCGGGCTCGGCGCAAGCAGCGCGCGGATATCGGTTTTCAACCTGCGCACGCCGTAGTTGGTGGTCGGCGGATCGGGCAGCATCCGGCGCAAGGCGGCAGCGAGGTCAGACATCGTGGCTAGCGTTCCGATGTGCTACATTTTTCCGGCATGGTCGATGTAACCGGTTCCGCTTCGCGGGTTCAAGCGCGACGCGTGGCGCCGCGATGGGTGGCGGCCGGCGCGGCGGCGATGGTGCTGTGCCTGGGCACCGCCGTGCCCGCACAGGATCGTCTGCCGCCGGCACCGGGATCCGTCGGCGCGATCCGGCGCGACGCGAACGGACAGATCGTCCCGGTCGAGCCCCTCGATCCGCCCCAGCCCCGTGCCCGACGCCCGACCGCTGCACCGGCGCGATCCGGTGCGCCCGCCGGCCCGGCCACCGCTTCGCCGGGCGCCGCGGCGGAGCCTGCCAGGGTGGCGGTGCCCGCGCGGGCCCCGGCGCCGGATGCGCCGAATCTCGCCATACCGGGCATCCATTGCGGCTCGGCGGCCGTCGCCTGCGCGGTCACGCGCGTGACCGGAACGCCGACGGCGGACGCGTTTGTCACCATCATGATCGTCGCGGCCCCCGGGACAATTCCGGACGTCGAGGCGGTCTCAGTTCAGCGGACCGAGCCGGCAGACGCCCCCGCACAACTGGACGCGCTTGCCCACCACGACGACGGCTCGGTGCGACTCGCGCTGGTCACCGCCGTCCTGGCGCGTCAGGCGATTGCACGCGGCGGGACCATCGTGCTGACGATCGCGCCCCCCGGGCCGACGCAATCGATCCGCGTGCGCGCCTCGTAGCGCAGCCAGACCAACCGAGGGCGACAATGACGACACCGCTGCTGCCGACGGATGCGGCGCGCCGCGAGGAATCGGCAACCACCGGCGAAGGCTTGACGCGCCGAATGTTGCTGGCGGGGACCTCGACGGCGGCCGTCGTTCAGGCGTTGCCGCGCTCGGCCGCCGCGGCGTTGCGCGCGGAGCAGGACGAGACCGCCGGTCCCGCAGGCGCGCGATCGATCCTTTGCGAGATCGTCGTCGAGAACCTAGATCCCGTCGCCAAGGCCGACATCCCCGTTTCCTGCGGCGTCGCGATCGCGCCCGGGCTTTCGAACGATCCCGCAGCACGATTCGAACTTCGCGACGGCGAACGCGCGCTCGTCGCGCAGGCGGACAATCACGTCATGGATCTCCGCGGATCGCTTCGCTGGTTCAAGCTGTCGACGATTGTTCCGGCCCTCGGGCCGCATGAAGCCAGGCGCTTCCAATTGCTGTTCGGCGGCCTACCGCAGCGGGTCGCGCAGGCGTCGACGGACCTCCGCGTTGCTCAGGCCGCGGTGCGGCCGATCAGCATCGAGGAGCTGCTCGCGGAAGACTTCGACGTGACGGTCGAAGTGTCGAATCTGCGTCCCCGCATCAACGGGCACGGCGGCCGCTATGTCGCGTCGGCGCGCGAAGGCCTCGCCGGAGCCGGCGGGCCGGACGCGCGGACCTGGACCCGCCTGCACGGGATGTGGCGCCGGGGCGCGGTCGTGAGCGAGTGGGCGCTCACGGTGCGCCTGCGCGACGACGCCGGACGCGTCCATCCCGACCTGCGGGCGAGCTTCCATATTTCGGCCTATCGAAGCGCCGCCGGACAGTCGATCGCGAACGTCCGCACCGATGTTCTGGTCGAGAACGGCTGGGTCAATGGCGAGGCGCGCAGCCGCGCCTACTTCTACGATGCGCGGATCACGCGGGGCCGCAGCCCCGCGGTGGTCTGGGACTGGACGGCGCCCGAAACGCTCGGGGACCTGACCGTACAGAATGGTCGGCCGATCGGCTCGGTGCGACGCAGCGTCGGCACATGGGCGGACCGCGACAACGACCGCGGCATGGTGATCGTTGCCGGCACGGAGGAAACGCCCGACGGCACCCCGGTCATCCGTGCGCTCAGCCGGGTCGACCCCACGACCGTGCGCGCATTCATGCACGGCGCGTTCATCGATCGCGCCACGCGGCAAGGCGGCTACACCGTGCACGGCATCGGCCATCCCGCGTTCACCCGCTTCAAGAAGCGGATCTGGTCGGACCGCGATCCAGGCATCGCCGTCTCGGTGGCGCCGTCCGGCTACCGCGGGCCGCCCGAGTTCGCGGTGAAGGACTACTTCATCCAGTCCCAGATGGTGCAGAACATCCGCGGCACGCTGACGTCGTCCGGCAGCACGGTCGGGCTCGACCAGACTGGCACGCGCCCATTTTCATGCAGGGACACCGGCGATATCGGAGATTTCTCGCGCGACCAGGGAGCGCCGGGTGCGAACTCCGATATCGGCATCTACCCGTCCTATACACTCGAGGGATTTCTCTACTTCGACGCCAACGGCGCGCGACGCGTGTTCGAGAACGCGGATCTGCGCCAGCAGGCGCCGATCTTCTATGGCGACGCGCAGACTTGGCACCTGCTGCGTCTGGACAACGGCGTCGACTGGGGGCTGCACGGCGCCTGGTCCAATCCGGTTCACACGGCCGGCGCGAACTACGGCGTCATGGGCCTGATCGCGTCGCATTGGGGATCGATGTTCTACATCCCCTATTTGTTGCGCGGCGACTTGGCAGACATGGAAGGATTGATCGCTCAGGACCTCTGGTCCTGGCTCGTCACGCCGATGAGCGACGGCGGCGGCCGTTTCTGCGGCAGCCAACTCAATCGTCATGCCCTAGTCTGGGAAGGCGGCGAATACACGGATGCCAATATCGGCGGCCGCGAGCGGCCGCAGAACCGTTCGATTGCCTGGGCCATCAGGGCCGCCGTACAGGCGCTGGGCGCGATGCCTGACGGCGATGATCGCGCATCGACGCTGGGCTGGGACAAGCCGACAATGCGCCGCCGCTGGTCGAACGTTCAAACCTCGGTCAAGCGCTATTACGTCGATCGCAACACGGCGCCCGACAACAACGAGGACACACCCCATCGGTTCATCAAGGATGGTCCACACTTCCTCGTCGGGTACGAATTCGAGAAGCAATGGCAGACCAACATGATCATTTCGCAGCTCGCTCATGGCAACGAGCTCGGCGTGATGAACAGCGACGGCATTGCGTTCCTGCATTGGTATGCGCGCACGCCGATCGGCATGACGACAAGCCCCGACGTCAATTCGGACTGGGCGATCCCGCACGACTCGTATTGGAAGTTGCTCGACGGGCGCCCGGCCAAGACATTCGCCGACGTCTATCGCGCTTCAGCACGCCAACTCCGCCGCCAGAATGCGCAGAGCAATCCGCGTGCGGCCAGGTTTCCGCCCAATAGTCCGGCCGGGGCCCAGATCCCCGTCGTCTTCGAGCCCGGTGGCACCCAGCCGACCTTCCCCGAGCCGAGAAACTACGATTGGTATGTCGGCTTTCCTGTGATCATCGGCGCGGGAAGCGGCACGATCGTCTCGGTCACCGGGCCGAATTCCTGTGTCATCCGTATCGATCGGCCGTTCGGAGCGCCGGGGCCGGTTTCGATGTGCCCGCCGGCTCCGGGCGAAGGTCCGCAACGCGGGACGCAGTGGATGCCGGCGAATGGCGCCGCAGGCGGCTCCGAGAGCGACTACGTGTTCTGGAACTATCACGTGCTCGGATATCTGGTTGACCTTGATTTGGCGGGTGCTCGCGACGGGCGCCAATACCTCGAGCGCCTGGTGAGGCTCGCGCCTGGCGGCACGGTACCGATCCGTCATTCGATCGCGCCGAGACGCGGCTAGTCACGGATTCGCCTGGCCCAGGCGGAACCCTCACGCTCCGTCAGTCAGCGTTCGGGTTGGCCGCCGCGCACGAACGGCGACGCGACGAACGAGAGCAACGGCTTCTGCCAGCGCGCTGGATTGACCGTGCGCATGAGCAGTTCCGATGCGAATGCCGGCACCACGAGACACAGCAGCAACTCGATCGCCTTCTCCAGCCAGAAGGGCAGCCCGGCCAGCCTCTCGTCCAGCACGAAGAAGATCGGCATGTGGATGATGAAGATGACGACCGTGTTCCTCGCGAGCAGACGGACCAGCGCTGGCGCGGGGAGGACCCGCGTCAGCCGGAATAGTGCATCGGCATAGGCGACATAGAGCGTGCTGACCGCCAGCGAGACAACGACTGCGAAGCCGAGCGGCGTGCCGGGCACAAGCGACTTGAACGGGAACCCGGACCCGGCCAAGGCAGGCGCGCCAGCAATCGGCCAGACGACGGCCAAAACGGCAATCATGATCGCGCCAATTGCTCGATCCACCGACGACGACCGCTCGACGCGATCCGCACGCTGCCCCTGCCAAGCCCCCCATAGCAAAACGACGATCCAGTTCGTCAATGCCATGTAGGCGAAGAACGGGCCGAATGCATCCACGAACACGATGCGCAATCCCACTTCCGCAACTGCCCCCGCAGCGAGCATCCACGCGGCGACCCGCGCGCCGCGACCGAACAGCGCCCACAAGAGGACGATGTGGACATAAGTCGCGATGTACCAAGTCGTCGGATTTGCAGGAAATGCATTCTCGAGAATCAGAACGTTCGCGCCGAAGACGAAGGGCAAGAAATTGCCGAGCTGCGCACGCCCTGAAAGCGCGTAGCTGATCACGCTGATGGCGACTGCGAGCGCAATGCCGATCACGTAGAGAACGAAAAGCCGCCGGATCACCACCTCGATCGCCGGCCGCCGCTCACGAGCCAGCGAATATCCGACGACGAATAGAAAGCACGCCACACCGACCTGCTTGGCCTCGATCGGTGCCGTCAGGTGGTTGATGGTCGAACCCGCGACGTGTCCGTAGACAATGACGACAATGCCAACCGCTTTGAGCCAGTCTATGAACGGCAAGTCATCAGTTCGCATTGCACGATTCGTCCATCGAAGAGATCACGTCAACTCTGCCGTCAGCGCACACCGCCCGATTGCGGCGCCCGAGATCCCGCGACCATCCGACGCGTGATGCGCAAGTGTAGCGCATTGGCCGCCAACATTCAGGCATCAGAAGGCCGGCTACCGCACGCTGCGTGCCGAGGCGGCGCTCGAAGGTAGCAGCGGATACCCAGCCGACGCGGCATGGAACGCACGATGTCGGCTCTTTGGAGTCGGCTGCAATTCTGCGGTCCCGCGCCGGGTGGTGGACCTCGCGCGGCCACGGTCTGTAGACTGGCGTATTGGGACCTCCGCCGGCAGCGGAGCTGCCACGAAGAACTGCGAGCAATTGGATCACGTATGGCCACCCCCACTTCCTCCGATGGCTGGATCTCCGTTGCGCGCCTCGTCGTGCCTGCCGCTGGGCGAGTACGTGTCGGTGTAGCCCTTGCGCCGGGCGTCACGAAGGCCATCGGCAGCGTGCGCGTCGGTGGCGCGATTGCACAGGCTGACAACCCGGTGTTCGATCGCGATGGCTGGCTGCGTTGGTTCCTGCTTTCGGCGATCCGCCCGGCCTCGGACCAGGTGGTCGAGATTTCCGCGGTGCGCGTCGCCGGCGAACCCCTGGCGGGCCCGGCACCGCAGGTGACGATCAGCCGCGGCGAGCCCGTCGCGCCGGAGGCGCCGCGCAGCTGGCTCGCGGACTGGCGCCGCGGCCCCGTGGTCACGGAATCGGTCTGGCGCCTGCCACTCGGTGGCGACGGGCTGCGCGCCGACGTCCACGAATCGGTTTGGTCCGACGGTGCCGGCAGTAGCACTGTCGTCGTCGACAACGGCTTCTCCGTGCCGGGGCGTGTCACCGCGCGCACCCGGCGCTACAACATCGTCATCGCGCGTGGGAGCCAACGGCTCGCATATTCCGGCATCGTTCACGTGCCGTACACGCGCTTCGTACGCCGCCTCGGCAGCCTACCGGTCCACGCAATGGTCGTGCCGCTGTCCGGCGGCTCGCCGTGGGATCACTTCAGGGCCGCGCGCGCGCTGCAGAACTTTGCCGACGCGCCGGCATTCTCGACCGCGGCAATCGATGCGCTGTCGGATCAGCCTTTCGCCGTGACCGATGCCAACATGATCGGCGTCGCCAAGCGCGCCCAAGGGTCGCCAGGTGCCGATGCAGACATCGGCCAGCATCCCGCCTACCTGACCGGCTGGCTGCATCACTTTTCGCCGGCGACGGCGCGCGCGATCCGC
>JAEUKZ010000252.1 GCA_016793045.1 Alphaproteobacteria bacterium | reverse complement strand
GGTATGGGCGAGTTCGTCGACGAGCACGAGCGCGGGCCGGCGCGCCAGGATGGCGTCGATGTCCATTTCCGTGAGCGTGCGATCCTTGTAGGGGATGACGCGGCGGGGAACGATCTCGAAATCGCCGATCAGCGCCTCGGTCTCCGCGCGGCCGTGGGTCTCGACGACGCCGACGACCACGTCGACGCCGTCGGCCTTCTTCTGGCGGCCCTCCTGCAGCATCGCGTAAGTCTTGCCGACGCCGGGCGCCGCGCCCAGGAACACCTTGAGCTTGCCGCGCGCCGATTCGGCGGCGACCGCGAGCAGCGCGTCGGGCGACGGTCGGGGTTCGGGCGCGTCTTCCTTGGGCACGATGCCGCGATTCTAGCGTGACGCCGCCGTGAATCCCATCAGCGGCGCACCGCGGCGTCGAGCGCGAGATTCAGCGCCAGCACGTTCACCCGCGGTTCGCCGATGATCCCGACCGCGCGGTCCTCGACGTGCTCCATCACCAGCCGGCGGACCGCGTCCTCGGCCATCGAGCGGGCGCGCGCCACGCGGACGACCTGGAACAGCGCCGCGGCCGGCGTGATGTGCGGATCGAGGCCGCTGCCCGATGCGGTGACGAGGTCGACCGGCACGCGCGCGGGGTCGGTACCGCGGCGCTGCTGCGCGTCCGCAACGATGCGCTCGACCAGCGCCTGATTGGTCGGCCCGAGATTCGAGCCGGCCGAACTCGCGGCATTGTAGGGCGCCGAGACGGTCTTCGTCGGATCGTTGGGATCGGTGTCCGACGTCGCCGACGGGCGGCCGTGGAAGTAGCGCTCCGACGTGAAGTTCTGGCCGATCAGCGTCGAGCCGATCACCCGCCCGTCGCGCACGACCAGGCTGCCGTTGGCCTGCGACGGAAAGACGAGCTGGGCGACGCCGGTCACCGCCAGCGGGTAGACGAGGCCGGTGACGGCCGCGAAGGCGACGAGCAGGACGATTGCGGGACGGAGGTGGCTGAGCATGGCACGGTCCTTCAGGCGAGTCCGATGGCGGTGACGCAGACGTCGATCAGCTTGATGCCGACGAACGGCACGACAAGGCCGCCGAGCCCGTAGATCAGCAGGTTGCGGCGCAGCAGGCTGCCCGCGCCGGCGGCGTGGTAGCTGACGCCGCGCAGCGCCAGCGGGATCAGCGCGATGATGATCAGCGCGTTGAAGATGATCGCCGACAGGATCGCGCTCTGCGGCGTCGCCAGGCCCATGACGTTGAGCGTCTGGAGCTGCGGATAGAACGCCGCGAACATCGCGGGAATGATCGCGAAGTACTTGGCGACGTCGTTGGCGATCGAGAACGTGGTCAGCGCGCCGCGGGTTATCAGCATCTGCTTGCCGATGGCGACGATCTCGATGAGCTTGGTCGGATCGCTGTCGAGGTCGACCATGTTGCCGGCCTCGCGCGCCGCCATGGTGCCGGTCTGCATCGCGACGCCGACATCGGCCTGGGCGAGCGCTGGCGCGTCGTTGGTGCCGTCGCCGCACATCGCGACCAGGCGGCCCTTCGACTGCTCGTCGCGGATCAGCATCAGCTTGGCCTCGGGCGTCGCCTGGGCGAGGAAGTCGTCGACCCCCGCCTCGGCCGCGATCGCCGCGGCGGTCAGCGGGTTGTCGCCGGTGATCATCACCGTGCGGATGCCCATCCGCCGCAGCTCGGCGAAGCGCTCGCGGATGCCGCCCTTGACGATGTCCTTGAGGTGGATGACGCCGAGCGCGCGGCCGTTCTTGGCGACCGCGAGCGGCGTGCCGCCGGCCTTGGCGATGCGCGCGGCGATCGCGTCGAGATCGCGGCCGACTGCGTGGTCGGTGCCGAGGTCGCGCATGTGCTCGACGATGGCGTCGACGGCGCCCTTGCGGATCACCATGCCGTCGACGTCGATCCCGCTCATCCGCGTCTGCGCGCTGAAAGGGATGAACTTGGCGTGGAGCGGCGCCATCTCGCGCCCGCGCAGCCCGTACTTCTCCTTCGCCAGCACGACGATCGAGCGGCCCTCGGGCGTTTCGTCGCTCAGGCTCGCGAGCTGGGCGGCGTCCGCGAGTTCGCGCTCGTCGACGCCGGGCAGCGGGACGAACTCGGTCGCCTGGCGGTTGCCCAGCGTGATCGTGCCGGTCTTGTCGAGCAGCAGCGAGTCGACGTCGCCCGCCGCCTCGACGGCGCGGCCCGACATGGCGAGGACGTTGAAGCGCACCAGCCGGTCCATGCCGGCGATGCCGATCGCCGAGAGCAGCGCGCCGATGGTCGTCGGGATGAGGGTGACGAACAGCGCGATCAGCACGACGACGGAAACCGCGCCGCCGGCATAGGCGACGAAGCTCGGGATGGTCGCCGTCGCGAAGACGAAGATGATCGTCATGCCCGCGAGCAGGATGTTGAGCGCGATCTCGTTGGGCGTCTTCTTGCGCTCGGCGCCCTCGACCAGCTTGATCATGCGGTCGAGGAAGGTGCCGCCCGCCGCCGCGGTGATGCGCACCTTGATCCGGTCCGACAGCACCTTGGTGCCGCCGGTGACGGCCGAGCGGTCGCCGCCGCTCTCGCGGATGACCGGCGCCGATTCGCCGGTGATCGCCGATTCGTCGACCGAGGCGACGCCTTCGATGACTTCGCCGTCGCCGGGGATGAGATCGCCCGCCTCGACCAGCACGACCTGGCCGACCTCCAGGCTGGTCGCCGGCACGAGTTCGTAGAGATCCTTGCCGGTGCCGAGCAGGACCTTGGCGCGGGCGTCGCTCTGCATGCGGCGCAGCGTCGCCGCCTGGGCCTTGCCGCGGCCCTCGGCGACCGCCTCCGCGAAGTTCGCGAAGATCACCGTGAACCAAAGCCAGGCGACGATCTGCGCGACGAAGCCGATCGACGATGCGCCCTGGGCGATGTCGCGGACCAGGATCAGCGTGCTGACCAGCGACACCAGCGCGACAACGAACATCACCGGATTGCGCGCGAGCACGCGCGGATCGAGCTTCCGGAAGGAGTCGACGATCGCCGGCCGGATGATCGCGGGATCGAGCAGCGGAGCGGATTCGTATCTGTGGGACATGGAAGTCAGGTCCTGGGAAGGCGTTCGATGGCGCGCGTCACGGTGCGGTCGCGAACAGCGCCCCGGCATTCAGCGCCAGGTGTTCGACGACCGGGCCGAGCGCGAGCGCCGGAAAGAAGGTCAGCCCGCCGATGATGAGGATCACGCCGACGAGCAGGCCGACGAAGAGCGGCCCGTCGGTCGGAAACGTCCCGGCCGAAGGCGGGATCCGCGGCTTGGCCGCGAGCGAGCCGGCGACCGCGAGCATCGGCACGATGACCGCGAAGCGGCCGATCAGCATCGCGATCGCGAGCGTCACGTTGTAGAACAGCGTGTTCGCGCTCAGCCCGGCGAAGGCGCTGCCGTTGTTCCCGGTCGCCGAGCTGTAAGCGTAGAGAATTTCGCTGAAGCCGTGCGGGCCGGGGTTGGCGGGACCGGCGAGCCCGACCGGCAGCGACACGGCGAGCGCGGTGAAGCCGAGGATCGACATCGGCAGCGAAAGGACGGCGAGCATCGTCATCTTGACCTCGCGCGATTCGATCTTCTTGCCGACGTATTCGGGCGTGCGGCCGACCATCAGCCCGGCCACGAAGATCGCGATCACGACGAAGAGCAGCATGCCGTAGAGACCCGCGCCGACGCCGCCGAAGATGATCTCGCCGAGCATCATGTTGACCAGCGGCACCATGCCGCCGATCGGCATGAAGCTGTCGTGCATCGCGATGACGGCGCCGCAGCTCGCCGCGGTGGTGATCACCGCGAACAGCGCCGAGGCGACGATGCCGAAGCGGACCTCCTTGCCTTCCATGTTGCCGCCGGCCTGCGCGGCCGAGGCGGCCTGGTCGATGCCGGCGGCCGCGAAGGCGGGATGCGCCGCGGCTTCGGCCCAGTAGGTGACCGCGACGCCGGCGACGAACATCACGCCCATCGCCGCGAAGATCGCCCAGCCCTGGCGTTCGCTGCTGACCATGCGCCCGAAGACGTTGGTGAGCGCCGCCGAGATGGCGAAGATCAGGACCATCTGCAGCAGGTTGGAGACCGCGGTCGGGTTCTCGTAGGGATGCGCCGAGTTGGCGTTGAAGAAGCCGCCGCCGTTCGTCCCCATCATCTTGATGACGAGCTGCGAGGCGACCGGGCCCTGGGCGATCGTCTGGCGTGCGCCCTCGAGCGTCTGGGCCTCGACATAGGCATTCAGGTTCTGCGGCACGCCCATGGCGACGAAGGCCAGCGCGCCCACGAAGCAGGCCGGCAGCAGCACGTAGAGCGTGCAGCGCGTGAGGTCGACCCAGAAATTGCCGATGGTCCTGGTCGAGCGCCGCGCGAAGCCGCGGATCAGCGCGACCGCGAGCACGATGCCGACTGCCGCCGACTTGAAGTTCTGGACGGCGAGGCCGAGCATCTGGGTGAGATAGCTCATCGTCGTCTCGCCGCCATAGGCCTGCCAGTTGGTGTTGGTGATGAAACTCACCGCCGTATTGAGCGCGAGATCGGGCGCGACCGCGCCGAAGCCCTGCGGATTGAGCGGCAGGTCCGCCTGCAGGCGCTGGAGCGCGTAGAGGAAGAGGAAGCCGAAGACATGGAAGAGCAGCATGCCGAGGGCATAGGCGACCCAGCCCTGCTCCGCCTTGGCGTCGACGCCGGCGGCGGCGTAGAGCCCGCGCTCGACCGGCCCGAACACGGGCGTGAGCCACGTCCGCTCGCCCGCGAAGACGCGGGTCATATAGGCGCCGAGCGGGCGCGTGATCGCGACGATGATCGCGCAGAAGAGCGCGATCTGAATCCAGCCGTTGACGGTCATGGCAGCCTCAGAAGCGTTCCGGGCGCACCAGCGCCACGACGAGATAGGCAAGGATGACGGCCGCTGCCGCCGCACCGAGGATGAGGTCGAAGGTCATTGCGGACTCACAGGCGTTCGCAGAGGACGATGTAGGCGCCGAACAGCGCAAGGCCGACGACGCCGGTCGTCAGCATCATGAGATCGATCATCCGGGTCTCCGTTGACCGACGTCAGTCGTCGGCCGATGGAGCTAGATAAGGGGCTGACGGCATAGGGTTTCGAGACGGAGCGGGGCGGCTTCGCATAAAGCCGGCATAAAAAAGACTCCGCGCGGACCGCGTGCGCAGCGCCAGCGCGCGGGCGCTAAGCCATTTCCGGGACTGGCGCGGCAGGCTCTCGGCGCCGTCGCCGCCTTTGCCCGCGCGTGCCGCGCGGTGGGCCGCCGGTCACACGACCGGCGTCAGAAGCGGCTGGCCGGAAAAGTGCGCGACGAGATTGTCGACCATGAGGTTGGCCATCGCCTCGCGTGCCTGGGTCGTCGCGGATCCGACATGCGGCAGGAGGAACACGTCGTCGCGATCGATCAGCGCGGCAGGGACGTCGGGTTCGCGGCTGAACACGTCGAGGCCCGCGCCGCGGATGCGGCGGTGGGTCAGCGCATCGACCAGGGCGCCTTCGTCGACCACCGAACCGCGCGCCACGTTGATCAGATAGCCGTCGGGCCCGAGCGCGGCGAGCACGTCGGATCCGACGATGCGCTCCGTCGCCGCGCCGCCCGGGCAGGAGACGATCAGGAAATCCGCCGCGTCCGCGAGCGCGGCCGGGCTGGCATGGTAGGGAAACGGACAATCGGCGATCGGCCGTCGATTGTGGTAGTGGACCGCGACGCCCATCGGTGCCAGCCTCGCCGCAATGGCGAGCCCGATCCGGCCGAGACCGAGAATGCCCGCGATGCGGCCGCCGCAACTCGTGGTGAGCGGGTAGGGGCCGCGCCCCGCCCAGCTGCCGCGCCGGAGATAGCGATCGGCGGCCGGCAGCTGGCGGACCGTCCCGATCAGCAGCGCAATCGCCAGATCGGCGACGTCGTCGGTGAGGACGTCGGGCGTGTTGGTGACGGGAATGCCGCGCCGCCGCGCCGCCGCCAGGTCGATCGAGTCGCAGCCCGCACCGAAATTCGCGATGATCTCGAGCCGCGGCAGCTGGTCGATCAGGTCCCTGTCGATCGCGGCATGCGCGCCTGCCGCGATGCCGCGGACGCGCGGCCCGACCGCCTTCACGAAGGCCGCGGCATCGGGCGCGTCGTAGGCCTTGAGCAGCGAGAAGTCCTGCTCGAGGCGCTGCAGGGCGCGGTCGTGGACCGGGCGCAGGAGCAGGAGCTCGATAGGGGCGTCGCCCGGCTTCCTCGTCAGTCGCTTCATCCGCACCCGCCGCGTCGGGCGCCGGCCCGACTATCCATCGTGCCACTTCTTCATGATGCGCTCGCCGAGAGCGACGGCGCCGTAGAGAACGAGCCCGACGATGCACAGCATCACGATCGCCGCCATCGAGAGCGCGGTCTCCTGGCGCGACGAGGCGAACAGGATCAGATAGCCCAGGCCGCGCTGCGAGGTGATGAACTCCCCGACGATCACGCCGATGATCGCCAGGGTGATCGAGATCTTCATGCCGCTGAAGATGAACGGCACGGCGCTGGGAAAGCGCACGCTGAACAAGACCTGAAGCCGCGTCGCGCCGACCGACCGGCACAGCCGCAGCATGTCCCGGTCGACATGCTCAAGGCCGGCGACGGTGGCGACCAGCATCGGAAAGAACGTCACGAACAGGGCGAAGGTCAGCCGCGACTCGCTGCCGATGCCGAGCCAGACGATGAAGAGCGGGGCGAGCGCGATCTTGGGGATCAGCTGGAAGAAGACCAGGTTCGGCCACAGCGCCTCGCGCATCCGCCGCGACAGGACGACCACGGCCGCAAGCCCGCAGCCGAGCAGGCAGGCGAGCAGGAACGCGGCGAGCGACTCCAGGGTCGTCGGCACCGAATGCGCGAAGATCAGCGGGAAGAAGCGGAAGAACTTGGCCAGGACGGCGCTGGGCGGCGGCAGGATCACCGGATGGACGCCGGAGAAGTAGCAGAACGCCTCCCACGCCAGAATGAACGCGATCGCCGTGGCCGCGGGCAGCAGATACGGCGTTGCGCGCTCGAACGTCCGCACGCTGCGCTGCTCGGCCTGCGTGGCGAGTGCGGCCTCCGAAGCGGCGTGGGCGGTCGGCATCGCTAGTGGACCTCCGTCCCGGCGGCCCGGTACGCCTCGCCGATCTTGTCGCGCAGCGCGCCGCACAGCGCGTTGAATTCGGGCGTGTCGCCGATCGCGAATTCGCGCGGCCGCGCAAAGGGGATGCGCACGTCGGCGATGATCGTGGACGGACGCCCGTTCATCACCAACACGCGGTCGGAAAGGAACACGGCCTCGCGAATGCTGTGGGTCACGAACAGCGCGGTGATCTTGTGGCGCTCCCACATGCGCAGCAGCGCGATGTTCATCTCGTCGCGCGTGATCGCATCGAGGGCGCTGAAGGGCTCGTCCATCAGCAGCAGCCGCGGCTCATGGACCAGCGCCCGGCAGATCGCCGCGCGCTGGCGCATCCCGCCCGACAGGTGCCGCGGGCGATGCTCCGCGAAATCCCCCAGCCCGACCTCCGCCAGGAGTTCGAGCGCCCGCGACCGGTACGTCGGAATCGGCCGCCGCATCATGCGGATCGGGAAGAGCACGTTTTCGAGGATCGACCGCCACGGCAGCAAGGTCGGGTCCTGGAACATGATGCCGATGTCGGTGCGCGGTTCGTCCATCGGCCGGCCGGCCACCGTCACCGCGCCCGATGTGGCGGTCTCGAGCCCGGCGACGATCATCAGCAGCGTGCTCTTGCCGCACCCCGAGGGCCCGAGGAGCGAAACGAATTCGCCCTCCCGGACCCCGAGGTCCACGGACTTTATCGCCTGGACGGCCGATCGTCCCGTCGCATAGACCTTCCCGACACGCGCGCACCGGACATACATGTCGTCGGGGGCGGCAGCGACAAGGCGTTCGACCGTAGTGTTCAACGACCTATGCCCTTCCCATCATCCGCCCGACTTCGGCGTTGTTGCTGCGTACGCTGGCCCATTCGGCCTGCGTGAGCGTGAAATTGCCGACCATGTCGTTCGAATACCAGCGCTCGATCGGCGGCGCGCGTTCCCCGGCTTCCGCGACGTACTGCTCGATGTTGCGGGCCATCGTCTGGACCTTGCCGAGATCCGAATAGCCGATCTTGTTGGCCATCGCCTCTTCCGCCAGCATCGTCACCTGGAAGATCGAGTTGCCGAGCTGCGCCGTACGCCGGCCGGAATCGGTCGCGGCCACCTCGGGCACGTGGCGCAGGAACAGGTCGACCGATTCGGCCGGATTGAGCAGCGAATAGCGCACACCTTCGAGCAATCCCTGGACGAAATCCTGCACCAGAGCGCGGTTCGACGCCATGAAGTCGTTCCGTGTCACCACGGACAATTGATAGAACGGCAGGCCCAGATCCGCGAACAGCATCATCCTGGCAGGAAAATTGTTGGCGAGGAATGCCGGGACGCTGCTGATGGCGAAGGTCGAGATCGCGTTGACCCGTCGCGCGATCAGCGACTGCTCGAGCACGTTGGCGTCGAGCGACACGCGGGTGACGCGGCTGGCGTCGATCCGCGTCAGGGCGAAGAAGGCCGGGACGTAGGGCGCCTCGCCCGAGTTCGCGACGGTGCCGAGCGTCTTGCCCTCGAGGTCGCGCGGCTGGTTGATGCCGGAGTCGGCGGGAACGGCGATGCCCATCGTCGAGTCGTATCCGCAGGTCGCGGGCATGTGCAGATTGAGGCCCTTGATGACGCTGAGGATCGCCGTGCCGGTCGCCGCCAGGGTGATGTCGTTCTGGTTGTTGGCGACCGCCTGAATGGCCGCGCCCGAGCCGAACCCGCGCTGGATCGGCACGTCGAGGCCGCGTGCGCTCCAGAATCCCTTCTCCCTGGCGACGATGGTGAACAGGTTGCCGCCGGTCGGCAGCCACGCGAGCTGGAATCGGACCCGACGCAGGCCCTGTGCGAGCGCCGGGGCGCTCAGTCGGGTCGCCGCGAGTGATCCCGCGGCAGCGGCAAGCATGAAGCGGCGGGAGAGAGCATACTTGGTCACGGCAAGCCTCCTCTCGGTCGGGTTTGGGAGCGGTCGATCGGTCGGGTGTTGCTTTTTCGCTCGGTTTCAGATTTCATTCATCGGTCAATTAAATTGGATCATACATCGCAGACCGGCGGCACACAAGCCATCGAGTCGGGGCGCCCGAAAAGAATAGTTGGAGGCAGTCATGAGCGTGCATGCCAGCGACATCTTCGATCCGGCCCACTACGAGAAGGTGCGCCTTCCGCTGGAGGAAGCGGAGACGCTTCCGCCCTGGGCCTATACGTCCGAGGCCTTCTACCGGCGCGAAGTCGAAACCATCTTCACGCGGTCCTGGTACGCCGTCGGTCGGGTCGAGCGCTTGCCCGAGCCCGGGGACTATTTCAGCGTCGACGTGACCGGCATTCCGATCATCATCGTTCGCGGTCTCGACGGGACGCTGCGCGCGCTGTCGAACTCCTGCCGCCATCGCGGGGCCAAGATGCTCGAGGGGTCGGGCAACACGCGATCGTTCCGATGCCCCTATCACAGCTGGACCTACGACACCGCCGGATGCCTCCGCGGCGCCGGCGGCATGGAGAACATCAAGGGATTCGAGCTGGCGGACTACGGCCTGCCGGAAGTCAGGCTCGAGACCTGGGGCGGATTCATCTTCGTGAACTTCGACCGCGACGCGGTCGGGCTCCGCGAATGGCTGGGGGACCTCGACGAGCGCGTCGGCTCGTACGGCCTCGCGGATCTCCGCTGCACGCGCACGATCGAGCGGGTCGTCGCGTGCAACTGGAAGGTCTACATGGAGAACGCGATGGAGGAGTATCACCTCCCCACGGTTCACCGCGCCACCATCAGCAAGCTGAAGATGAAGCACCGCGAGGAAGGCGGTAAGGGCCAGTACTGCGTGATCGTCGAGGAACACGAAGGGACGCGCGCGGTGCTGCCGGGCGAAACCGGATTCCCGTTCATCCCGACCCTGACCGGCGCGGCGGCGAAGGGCACGCACTACGTCCAGATCTATCCCAATCTCAACTTTGCGGCGACGAAGGACTGCGTGTTCTTCCTCGAAATCCATCCGCTGGGCGTCGATCGCACGCGGCTTGCCCTGACGTCGATGTTCCCGCAGTCGACGATCGCGCGGCCGGACTTCGCGGAGGTCGTCGAGCGCTACTATCGCAGGCTCGACAAGTCGGCGCCGGAGGATTTCGTCATCGCGGAGGTCCAGCAGCGCGGCCTGAGCTCGCCGTTGGCGCGCGCCGGGCGCCTGTCGCTGCAGGAACCGCTCGTCCACCACATCGCCAACTGGGTGCTTGATCGGGTGATCGGGCCGGCGCCGCGCGCCGTCCGCGCCGTCGCCTAGTCGGGCCGGGCGGCGCCGGCGCGATCGGCGCCGGCGCCGATCGCGGCCTCAGTACTCGCGGCCGGGATCGACCTGGGTCGGCAGCGCCTGGCCGGCGAGGTCCGCGGCGGCATTGCGAAAGAACACCTCGATGACGTTCTCCCGGAACGTCGCAGGGTCGTTCGTGAGGCAGTGCGGCAGGATGAGGAGATTGCGCGTCGTGAACATCCGCGGATCGCACGGGACCTGGTCGGGATTCTCCAGATCATAGACCGCGCCGGAAAGCCGGCCGGACTCGAGGGCGTCGAACATGGCGGCCGCGTCGATCACGTCGTGGCGCGCGATGCTCACGAGCCCCGCACCGGGCTTGAAGCACGCGAATTCGGCGGGACCGAAGAGATTGCGGTTGCGGCTGGTCAGCGGCACCGCGACGACCACGAAGTCCGCCTGCGGCAGGACGCGGCGGAGTTCGTCGACGCCGTACATCTCGTCGATGCCGGGATGCGGCCGACGGCTCGGGCGCACGCCGATCGTCCGCAGGCCCATGGCCTTGCAGGCCTGTGCGCACGCCCCGCCGGTCGCCCCGACGCCGACGATCAGCACCGTCTTGCCGCGCACCTGGCCCGAAAACCGCGGCGCCCAGCGGCCCGCGCGCTGTGCGGTCGCGAAGAAGGGGATCGAGTTGTTGAGCATCAGCACGGCAGCCAGCAGCACCTCGCCGGCCTTGTCGTGATGGGCGCCGGCCGCGGTCGCGAGGCGGACCCCCGCGGGCAGCCACGTCAACGGAAGCAGGTGATCGAGGCCGGCCCCCATGAGCTGTATCCAGCGCAGCCGCGGCGCCAGCCGCGCAAGTTCCGGGCGCGGAAACTCCCAGGCGAAGAGAACGTCGGCTTCGCGGGCGCGCGCGGCGAAATCCTCGTTGTCGTAGCCGATGACGGCTTCGACGCGCCGGGCGGTCTCGGGGAAGCGGGCGGCGACCTTTTCGAACACGGCCGGGGTGATGTCGAAGGCGTCGCCGAGCGCGCGAACGTTGTCGATGTAGACGCGCATCGGCCGGCTCGCGAAGGCCGCGGGGGAGGGGGCCGCCATCACCACTTCTCCAGATACTCGTCGTACTCCCACTGCGACACCGTGTTGTGATAGCGCCACCACTCGGCGGTCTTCAGCTGGATGAACGAGCGGTAGAGATCGTCGCCCATCACGTCGCGGCCGAGCGGATCGGCGGCAAACGCCTCCACCGCCTCGAGCAGCGTGCGCGGCAGCGTGCGGACGCCGAGTTCCTTCAGCTGTTCGTCGCTCTGCTCGTACATGTTGCGGTTGATCGGATCGCCCGCGTCGAGCCGCTGCTCGATCCCCTCCAGCCCCGCCGCGAGCATCATCGCGGCGCCGAGATACGGATTGAGGCTGGTGTCGACGGCGCGGCATTCGATGCGCGCCGACGACAGGTTGGGGCCCTCGGACGGTCCGTCGCCTTCGACCTCCGGACGCACCCATGGCACCCGCAGCATGTGGGTGCGGTTGTTGCGGCCGTACGAGATGAAGACCGGCGCCCAGGTGTAGCCGGTCATCGACCCCGATTTGACGAGGCGCTTGTACGAGTTCACCGTCGGGCAGGTGGTTGCGACGATGGCGGGCGCGTGGCGCAGGATGCCCGCGATGAAGTGATAGGCAAGCGGCGACAGGCCGCAGCCGCGGCGGTCGTTGCGGTCGCCGAAGAGATTCACGCCGCCGTCGATCGATTCGATCGACATGTTGAAGTGGGCGCCATTGCCGGTCCGGTTGGAGTAGGGCTTCGGCATGACGGTGGCGATGTATCCGTGCTTGCGGGCGACTTCGTGCATCATCATCCGCCACAGCGTGAAGCGGTCCGCCATGGTCAGGACATCCGCATACGCGAAGTCGAATTCGAACTGGCTGTTGGCGTCCTCGTGGTCGAGCGAGTGCACGTGCCAGCCGAGCCGGTCCATGTGGCTGATGACCTCGTCCACGAACGGCATCGCCTGGAGCAGCCCGATGACGTCGTAGGCGGCCTTCGGCATCACGTCGAGAGGGTTCGCCGGAACGATGCCGCCCTGCTCGCGACGCACGAGGAACACCTCGCATTCGACGCCCAGATTGAAGCGATAGCCCAGTTTCGCCGCGCGCTCGACCTGACGCGCGAGGATGTTGCGCGAGCACATCGGCCAGGGCGTGCCGCGGAATTTCAGGTTTCCCGGCGCCCATGCGACTTCGGGCTGCCAGGGCAGGATCGTCACCGCGTTCGGATCGGGGAAGACGGCGAGTTCGTCGTCTTGCGGGCCTTGCCCGAGGCCCTCGATGGCCGCGCCGGTGAACAGCTCCGATCCCCGCATCATCCGCTCGAAATGCCCGATCGGTACGGCCTTCGCCTTGGTGACGCCATGCACGTCGACATAGGACGCCAGGCAGTACTTGACGCCGCTTCCCGTGAGGCGCTGCCGGATCGCCGCGAGATCGTCGGCGCCCGAAGCGCGAGCTGCCCTACTCGGATTGGACATTGAGCGGCCTCCCATCGTTTGAATCCGGATATCGCTGGCCGAAGGCCTTCCACGCATCCACAAAGCAGTCGAGCGGCGGTGTGAGCACGCCGGCGCCGATCTGTCCGCCGGACCTGCCCGCGAGTCCGACGTCGCAGAGCGGAACCACCGAGGTTTCGACCACGCGCGCGATGTCGATTCCGATCGGCGTGCCGCGAAACGCCAGGTAGGGGATCTGGTAGTCCGGGTGCTCGTCGGCCGAGATCCGGTACATGGCGAGGTTCATTTGGACCATCGCCTCGGCGGATCCGCCCTGATAGGACTGCAGCGGGAACGCCGCGGCCTGCGCAAAGGCCCCGAACCCGACCGTTTCGAGGATCACGCTTTCGCCGCCGATCCATTCCAGATCGGCCATGGAGAACCCTTCGAAGAACCGGGCCTGAACCGTCGGGAGCGAGCCGCGGAACCAGGTGTCGCCGAGCCCGCTGACGCGGATCGCGAACTCGCGGCAGTTCCAGGCCATCGCCGTCACGATCGACGCGCCCTCGATGCCGTGCGCCGAGTCGGCGATCGCCTTCGCCGCCGCCATCCCGACGCGCAGGAAGAAGTAGTCGCCGCCGGCGAGCGCCTGGAGCACCTGTCGAACCTGCGTGGCGGCGCCGTCCAGCGCCAGCTCCAGCAGCATCGGCGTGACCGCCCGGGCGAACAGGAGGGTCGCCGCGGCATTGCGGCTGTGGAGTTCGTCCCCCATGTGGAGTGCGCGCTTCATGATCGGCTTGAGCGGCAGACCGCCGCCCCGGCGAATCGCCGCGCCCAGGGTCGGCGCGATGACGTCGCGCACGAAGCACAGGCTGCGGTGGACGTCGGCGTCGTAGCTCCCGTAGTTGAGCCGGCGGCGCGAATCGCCTTCGTAGAAGTTGCAGAAGCCGCGGTTGCCGTTCGCCGCGTTCTCGACGACCAGGACCGGCATCGAGGCCGTGTAGACGCCGGCGACGGAGCCGACGCAGGAATGGTCGTGGCAGGCGCGGACCTTGATGTGACCGGCGCGGAGCTTCGCCGCCGCATCGGGCATGTCGGCCGCAAGGCCTTCGAAGATCGCGGCATAGGCGATCGCGCGCGCCTGCCCGCCCGTGTACTGCGGCCAGTCGAGTTGCGCACCCGACGTCAGGATCGTGTCGGGGGTCATGCCGGGCACGACGTCGAGGGCGCGCTGGACGTCGACCAGCACGGGGTCGGCTTCGCGCAGCCTTTTCACGGCGGACCGGTTCGCGCTCGCTCGGGACGGTGGCGGGGTGGCGTGCATTTTCGAACGCCATCATCGAGCGACTTAATTGAGCAGTCAATTAAGATGTTGTATAGCGGTGCAGCAGATGTGCGTCTAAGGTGGCCAATCAATGACACAGAACGTCCGAGGAACGCGCGTCGCGGTCCGCAGCCAGTCGGCGGCCAGCCCGCGCCCTCAGCTGGATGCGGTCGAGTCCAGCGAGCGGGCATCGAAGGATCGCGCACGCGAGATCGCGGCGGCGGCCCTGCGGCTGTTCGCCGAACGGGACTTCGCCTCCGTCACGATCAAGGAGATCGCCCAGGCGATCGACATCAATTCGGCGCTGATCTACTACTACTTCAAGAACAAGGACGATCTGTTCCACTTCGCGGTGGAAAGCGCGATCCGCCAGGCGCTCGAGAACTACCGGTTCATCGCCCAGCCGCGGACCAGCCCGGAGGAGATCATCTCCGCCTGGTTCAACAACAATCTGCAGCTGTCGGGCACGATATCCGATCTGCTCAAGATCATGCTCGACTATGCGAAGTCGCGGCGCAACGTGCCGTCGATCGATGCCCTGATCAGGCAGTTCTACGGCGAGGAGTGCCGGATCCTTGCCGGCGCCATCGATCAGGGTATCGGCGCCCGCCGCTTCCGGAACGTGGACAGCGCACGGCTCGCGCTGTTCGTGTCCAGCCATCTCGATGGCATCATCGTTGCAAGCATCATCAGGCCGGACTTCGACCTGAAGACGGCGTTCGAGGATCTGCGGACGCTGCTATGGGACCATCTTGGCGTGAACCGACTTCAGGAGAAGCGGCCAGGCTAGCCGGTTCGCGGCCGCGAGGAGCGCCCAACGTGACCGCGGAGATCGCACATCGCTTCGTTCGGGCCATGAAGGCGCTGCATCGCGCGCTTGCGGTCGGTCTGACGGCAAGGGCCGGGCTCGATCCATGGACGAGATCGCGCGCGCCGGAAGGCGGCGATTGCGGGCCACGTCGCCGGCCCGAGCCTCCGCCACCGGCGGACGGCGCTGCGCCGATGGGCGCCCCTCCGACATTGACGAAGCACTAGCCCGGTCCGGGCGATCCGATCGGTGCGGGTCGGGGCAAGCGCCCGGACGACGTGGCGTCCC
>JAEUKZ010000415.1 GCA_016793045.1 Alphaproteobacteria bacterium | reverse complement strand
ACGGTCACGGCGAAATTGTCGAAGCGCAGCACGAAGCCCGAGTTCGGGTTGTTTTGACCGCTCCATACGACGAACACGCCCATCTGCGTAATCTGCAGGTCCGACGGCAGCACGGTTGCCGGACCGGTGGCGACGTTCGGCAGGATGCCGTCGGTCGAATACGGCGCGAACTGCAACGTCGACAGGTCGAAGGTGAGGTGCTGCCACGTCGTGCCGTTGCCGACGAACCCGGTGGCCGAGACGTACCACTGGCCGCCCGAAAACAGCGCCAGGTGATTCAGACCGGCCGGGTTCGCAGGATTGCTGGCATGGCGGGTATCGACTTCGACCTTGTGCAGGTCGGCGAAGCGGACGCTGATCGAATCGGTGACCAGCGTCACACCGGCACGCGTGGTCGGGGAATAGCCGACGAAGCCTGGGGCACCGTCGGCCCCAGCGCCGCCGTTCCACGCCATCGTCGAAGAAGGCCCGGAGACGCCGTGCTGTGCGCCGTACCAGCTGCAACCGCCGGCAAACAGTGCGGTGGTGTTGCAGACGACGTTCGTGCCGAAGGTTTCGAGGATCACATCCGCCCGGGCCGGACCGTTGGCGATGCCGGCGATCAGGAGTCCCGCAGCGGCGACAGAGCGACGATTCATTGGAATAACTCTTCCGGCCTATTGGTGTTGTTCGAGTCCGCGTTTTTTTTGCAGAGCCCTGTAGCGGCTTCTGCCGCCGGCCGCGAGAAGCAAGTTCCGTGCCTCGATGTGCTGAGCTTGGGAATCAAAGCGTTGACCGCTAGATCGTTAATGCCGAATTCGTCACAGTAAAGATCGTCGACGCGCGCGAACGGCCTGCGCCCAGGCGACGTTCGCCGCCCGAGCAATATTGCAAATTGTTTCAGATACTTCCGGGCCGGGACGGGTGCTGCGAATGCTGGCGTCGCCAAGGCGAACCTTCTATGGTGCGGCCTTCCGCGACACGATTCCGCGAGTCCCCAGACGTGACCCAGCCCTCGATTCCGTTCGTCGACCTCCAGGCGCAGTACCGCCGCATAAAGCCCGCCGTCGACGCCCGCATCCAGACCGTGCTCGACCATGGCCGCTTCATCCTCGGCCCCGAAGTGGCCGAACTCGAAGCGGCGCTGGCCAAGGCATCGGGCGCGGCGCACGTCGTCGGCGTGTCGTCGGGCACCGATGCGCTGCGCATCCCGCTGATGGCCGAGAATGTCGGCGCGGGCGATGCGGTGTTCCTTCCCGGCTTCACCTACACCGCGACCGCCGAAGTGCCGGTGACGCTCGGCGCCACCCCGGTCTTCGTCGACGTCGACAGGCACAGCTACAACCTCGATGCCGCGGCGCTCGATCGCGCGGTCGAGCAGGTGAAGCGCGACGGCAAGCTGCGCCCCCGCGCGGTGATCGCGGTCGACCTGTTCGGCCTGCCGGCCGACTATCCGGCGCTGAGCGCGGTGTGCCAGCGCCACGGCCTGCTGCTGATCGAGGACGCCGCGCAGAGCTTCGGATCGCGCCAGGGCAACACCTTCGTCGGCGCGCTCGCCCCGGTCGCGGCGACCAGCTTCTTCCCGGCCAAGCCGCTCGGCTGCTACGGCGACGGCGGCGCGATCTTCTGCGACAGCGCGGAGCGTGCGGCGCTCTACCGCTCGATCCGCTTCCACGGCATGGGCGCCAACCCCTACGACATGGTGCGCATCGGCATCAACGGCCGGCTCGACACGATCCAGGCCGCGGTCCTGCTCGCCAAGCTCGAGGTCTTCGACGAGGAGACCGAGAAGCGCCGCGCCGTCGCAGCGCGCTACGACGCGGCGCTGCGCGGCCGCGTGACCCTGCCGCCGACCGCGCCGGGCACGGCGCTCGCCTACTACTGCATCCTGGTCGAGGATCGCGACCGCGTGCAGGCGGCGCTGCAGCGCGAAGGCATTCCCACCGCGATCTACTATCCAAAGCCGATGCACTTCCAGGAGGCCTATGCGCAATGGAGCGCCGGCCCGGGCTCGCTGCCGGTGTCCGAGCGGCTGTGCGGCCAGATCCTCGCGCTGCCCTTCCACCCCTATCTCGACGAAGCGACGCAAGGCCGCATCGTCGCGGCGCTGATGCGCGCGATTGCGAAGGCCGCATGACCAAGATCGCGATGAACGACGTGCTGGTCCGCCGCGCGCTGATCTCGGTTTCCGACAAGACCGGCCTCGCCGAACTCGGCCGGGCGCTGGCGCGCCACAAGATCGAGGTGCTGTCGACCGGCGGCACCGCCGCGGCGCTCAAGGCCGCCGGGGTGACCGTGATCGAGGTCGGCACCTATACCGGCTTTCCGGAGATGCTCGACGGCCGCGTCAAGACGCTGCATCCGAAGATCCATGGCGGGCTGCTCGGCCGGCGCGACCTCGCCGCCCATCGCGAGCAGATGGACGCGCACGGCATCCTGCCGATCGACCTCGTGGTGGTGAATCTCTACCCGTTCGAGGCGACCGTCGCGAAGGGCGCCGACTTCGACGAGACGATCGAGAACATCGACATCGGCGGCCCGTCGCTGATCCGCGCCGCGGCGAAGAACCACGATTTCGTCGCCGTCGTCACCGACCCGGCCGACTACGCCGACCTGATCGCGGCGCTCGACGCCAAGAACGGCGCCACCGACCTGGCCCTGCGCCGCCGCCTCGCCGGCGCCGCCTATGCGCGCACCGCGGCCTATGACGCCGCGATCGGTTCGTGGTTCGCGGGACAACTCGGCGAGACCTATCCCAAGCGCCTGACCGTCGCCGGCACGCTCGCGCAGACCCTGCGCTACGGCGAGAACCCGCACCAGAGCGCGGCGCTCTACACCGCCGAGCCGGCGCGGCCGGGTGTGGCGCGCGCGCGCCAGGTTCAGGGCAAGGAGCTCTCCTACAACAACATCAACGACACCGACGCGGCCTTCGAGCTGGTGGCCGAGTTCGCCGAGCCGGCGATCGCGATCATCAAGCACGCCAACCCGTGCGGCGTCGCGATCTCGAGCGGCCTCGCCGACGCGTGGGCCAAGGCCTTCGCCTGCGACACGGTGAGCGCCTTCGGCGGCATCGTCGCGGCCAACCGCGCGCTCGACGGCGCCACCGCAAAGGCGATCACCCAGATCTTCGTCGAGGTGGTGATCGCGCCCGACGCGGACGCCGACGCGCTCGCGGTGTTCGCGGCCAAGAAGAACCTGCGCCTGCTGCTGACCGGCGCGCTGCCCGATCCGGCGGCGCCGGGCCTCACCGTCCGTTCGCTCGCCGGCGGGCTGTTGGTGCAGAGCCGCGATGCCGGCCGCATCGCGCGCGCCGACTTGACGACGGTCAGCAAGCGCGCGCCGACCGTCGCCGAGACCGCCGACCTGCTGTTCGCATGGACGGTCGCCAAGCACGTCAAGTCCAACGCCATCGTCTACGCCAAGGGCGGCGCGACGGTCGGCGTGGGCGCCGGCCAGATGAGCCGCGTCGATTCCGCGCGCATCGCCGCGATGAAGGCCGCCGACCAGGCGCGCGCCGCCGGCGAGGCCGAGCCGCGCACCCGGGGCTCGGTCGTCGCCTCGGACGCGTTCTTCCCCTTCCCCGACGGGCTGATCGCCTGCGCCGAGGCGGGCGCGACGGCGTTCATCCAGCCCGGCGGCTCGATGCGCGACGCCGAGGTGATCGCCGCGGCCGACGCGCGCAACTGCGCGATGGTGACGACGGGCATGCGCCACTTCCGGCACTGAGGCGCCGTTCCTCCGCGGGACCTCACCCGCCCGTGTAGAACTGCGGCCACTGCCTCTTCACGACCTCGCCGTCGCTGCGCAGCGCGTGGCAGGTGTCGAGCGTGCGCGGCTTCTTGCTCGGGTCGCCGGGACCGCGCTCGCGGCCGAGAATCGGCATGATGGTCTGGATCGCCGTGGTGGCGAGCGGCCCCAGCATCTCGACGATGTGCGTGCAGCCCTGCACGCCGCCGACCAGCGAGACCGCGCGCTGGCGGAAGCCCGGGCCGATGCGCAGGCCCTTGAGCCGCGCAAAGTTGCCGGTGATCTCCGGGCAGATGCGATAGGGGCTCGCCTCGGTCGAGGCGGCGACGTCGCGGACGACCAGATCGTCGTCGAGGGTGAGCCGCAGCCACATCTCGTGCAGCGGCTCGCCGGGCGCGATGTGGCCGCGAAAGTCGTTGTCGAAGCCGTAGCCCTTGACGTCGGTCAGGTGGCCCTCGAGATCCCACAGCCCGTCGGCGCGGCGATAGCCGCGGCAGTCGACGCGGCGGTGATGGATGGGCGTGCGCGGGGCTTCGGCGGGCAGCGGCATGGCGATGATCCGGATCGTGAGGCGTGGTCGGGCGCCCCAGGATGGATCACCGCCGATGCCGCGCCAAGACCGATCAGGCCATGCCGGGGACGATGACCATCCACGGCACGCCGAACCGGTCCGCGACCATGCCGAAGCGCGGCGAGAAGAACGTCTTGGCCAGCGGCATCATCACCGTGCCGCCGTCGCTCAGCGCGGCGAACTTGCGGTCGGCCTCGGCCTCGTCCTTCACCGTGAGCGACAGCGCGAAGCCCTGGAAGTTCGGCTTGCCCTGGCACTGCCCGTCCGACGCCATCACGATCGTGTCGCCGACCTTGAAGCTCGCATGCATCACCTTTTCGTCGGGCACCTTCATGCACATCTCCGACTTCCCTTTGTCGGGGTTGTCCGCGAAGGTCATGCGCATCTGCACTTCGGCGCCGAGCGCCTTGCGGTAGAAGGCCAGCGCCTCGTCGCAGCGGCCGTCGAACATCAGATAGTTCTG
>JAEUKZ010000409.1 GCA_016793045.1 Alphaproteobacteria bacterium | reverse complement strand
GGCGGCCAGTAGGAGCGATACCGCTTCCTGCAGAATCGCGCGCGCCTCCTCGATCGACCCGCCCTGGCTGTTCGCGCCGGGAAGCTCCTCGACGAACGCGATATAGCCTTCGGCGACTTTCTCGTAGACCGCGGTCAGGCTGATCGGCATTGCGCACTCCCGGAAAGCGGCGACGCTGCGGCGCATCGCGGGCGGATGATAGCGCCATGCACCGACGAAGTCAGCGACGGGGAATGGGCAGCGCACGGGTCCTGCACCAACGGCGACGGCGCGTGGCAGATGGGAATTCGACGGATGCTTTACATAACTGGGAGTTGAGTAAAGCCTCCCTGGAACCGGACCTCCCCTGAGCAGCTCGCCACGGCCGAGCGCGCGGGAGACTAGCACCGAATGTCGTTCCGGCATTGGGTGCTCCGATAGGGCGAGCCGGGGCGCGGCGCGCTCGCCGGATCGGTCGGGGCGCGGTTTTTCAGGGCAGGGCAAGGCGTTAGGTGGGTTCGCGATTGGGCTTGCATTTCGGAACAAATCATGTACATTAATTCGCGGAGGAATGCGCCTACTTCCCGGGTGGCCGAGCGCGCCGGCGCGCGGCCGACGGCCCGGATCCCTGAATAATCCGCCGATTCGACCCAAGCCTTTGATCCGCGCATCATTTCGGCTATTCCGCCGTTATGCGCGTGCATAACGTGTTCGATTATCGAACGGACTTGGGGCGGGGAGGGCAGCATGGTCGCGATCGGTCCGACGGCGGCGAATAGCTGGCAGAGCGACGACACCCGCATCGATCTCACCCGGCCGCGGCTGGCGGCGCGGCCGGTGCGGGTGGCGGCGACGCCGAAGGACGTCGTGATCGACCTCGCCGCGGCGGCGATGGTCGTCATCGACATGCAGAACCGCTTCTGCCACCAGGCGCTGTGGCCCGACGGCAGCGTGCGGCCGACGCGCGCGGCGATCGCGCCCTTGCAGCGGCTGCTGCCGGTGCTGCGCGGCGCCGCGGTGCCGGTGGTGTGGGTCAACTGGGGCAACCGCGCCGACCGCATGAACCTGCCGCCCAACGTCATCCGCCCCTTCGCGCCGGACGGCAGCCGCGACGCCTTCCTCGCCGCCGGCAGCTGGGAGGCGGAGATCGACCGCGCGCTGGCGCCGGCGGCGGACGACATCCACGTCGACAAGTACCGGATCAGCGGCTTCGTCGACACGCCGCTCGATTCGATCCTGCGCAATCTGCGTGTCTCCACTCTGCTCTTCGCCGGGGTCAATCTAGACCAGTGCGTCTACGCGACGCTGCTCGACGCCGCCGGGCTCGGCTACGACTGCGTGCTGGTCGAGGACTGCGCGGCGACCGCCTCGCCCGACTACTGCACCCAGGCGACGCTCTACAACGTGCGCCGCGGCTTCGGCTTCGTCGTGCGCGCGGACGACATCATCGCCGGCTGCAATGGCGCGGCGGGCGCGCGATGATCGCTTCGCGGTTCTGGGATTTCGCCGGCGCCTTCGCCCACCCGGTCACGGCGGTGCTGGTCGGCGGCGCCGTCGCCGTCATCGTCGCCGCCTCGCTCGTCATCTTCGTCCTCGCGCGCGCGCGGAAGGTCGGCCCCGCGCTGGAGAAGGAGCTGTGGCTGCGCACCTTCTCGTGGGCGCTGATCGTGCCGGCGATCGTCGTGCCGGTGCTGATCGGCCCGGCGTGGGCGATCCTCGCGGTCGGCGCGCTCGGCCTGCTGTGCTACCAGGAATACGCGCGCGCGACCGGCCTGTTCCGCGAACCGGCGGTGAGCGTCGCCGTCGTCGCCGGCATTCTCTTCCTGGTCTTCGCGGCGCTCGACCACTGGTACGGCTTCTTCGTCGCGCTGTTCCCGCTCGGCGTCGTCGTCATCGCGATCGCGTCGATCCCGCAGGACCGTCCCGAGCACTACATCCAGCGCACCGCGCTCGGCGTCTTCGCCTTCCTGCTGTTCGGCGTCGGCCTCGGCCATCTCGGCTTCATTGCCAACGATCCGCTCTACCGGCCGGTGATCCTGATGATCGTCTTCGCGGTGGCGGTCAGCGACGTCTCGGCCTTCACCACCGGCAAGCTGATCGGCGGCCCCAAGCTCCTGCCGGCGACCAGCCCGAACAAGACGATCTCCGGCTCGCTCGGCGCGCTCGCCGCGGCGACCGTCTTCGTGTCGCTGACGGCCGGCGCGATCTACGGCGATGCGCTGGCGCTATGGCAGCGGGCGCTGCTCGGGCTGCTGATCGGGGCGTGCGCGCAGCTCGGCGACCTGATGCTGTCCTCGATCAAGCGCGACCTTCACATCAAGGACATGGGCGCGGTCATCCCCGGCCATGGCGGCGTGCTCGACCGCTTCAACAGCCTGCTGCTGGTCTCGCCCGCCGTGTTCCACTACGTCCACTACCTGATCGGCTTCGGCGAGGCCCAGCCGATCCGCCTCATCACCGGGTCCTGATGGACGCCCCCTGATGGAAGACTGGCGCTTCAAGCCCGCGGCCGACCTCGGCCTCACGCCGGCGCAGCGCCTGCGCAGCCTGCAGCGCGAGGCCGGGCTGCCGGGCGCGATCGGGCAGGCGCTGTGGTGGAACGCGATGCGGCTCTACGCCGCCGCCGTCCATCGCGTGCGCGTCGAGGGCCGCGAGCACCTGCCGGCCGAGCCGCCGTTCGTCCTGGTGGCGAACCATGCGAGCCATCTCGACACGATCGTGCTGATGACCAGCCTCACGCGCGCGCAGTCGCGCCGCGCCTTTCCGCTCGCCGCCGGCGACACGTTCTTCGATGCCGGCCTGTCGGCGGCCTTCGCGGCGGGCGCGCTCAACGCGCTGCCGGTGTGGCGCAGCCGCACGCGCCGGCAGGAGATCGATGCGCTGCGCGCGCGCCTCGCCGATGACCGTTGCATCTTCATCCTGTTCCCGGAGGGCACCCGCACGCGCAGCGGCGAAATGGGCGCCTTCAAGCCCGGCCTCGGCGCGCTCGTCGCCGGCAGCGAGATCCCGGTCGTGCCGGCCTATCTCGACGGCTGCTGGCGGGCGCTGCCGCCGCAGCGCAAGCTGCCGCGCCCGCTGCCGATCGCGGTGCGCTTCGGGCCGGCGCTGCGCTTCGCCGACCGCGCCAACGACAAGGACGGCTGGCACGCGGTCGCGGCGGCGAGCGAAGCGGCGGTGCGGACGCTCGGCGGCCTCGCGCCGCGCGGCCCCGCACCGCCGGCCGCGTCCTAGCCCGTCCGCAGGTCGTTCGCGCCGATCGGCAGCGTGCGCACGCGCCGCCCGGTCGCGGCGAACACCGCATTGGCGACCGCCGGCGCGATCGGCGGCACGCCGGGCTCTCCGACCCCGGTCGGTGCGGCGGTCGAGGGCACGATATGGACCTCGACCCGCGGCATCGCGTCGATGCGCAGCGGCGTGTAGTCGTGGAAGTTCGACTGCTCGACCTCGCCGCCCTTGAGCGTGATCGCCTCGGCGAGCGCGGCGCCGAGCCCGAAGCCGATGCCGCCCTCGATCTGCGCGGCGATGACATCGGGGTTGATCGCGACGCCGCAATCGACCGCGCAGACGACGCGGTCGACCTTCAGCGTGCCGTCGCCGCCGACCGTCACCTCGGCGATCTGGGCGACGTAGCTGCCGAACGACTCGTGCACGGCGATGCCGCGCCCGCGCCCGCGCGGCAGCGGCGTCCCCCAGCCCGCCTTCTCGACCGCGAGATTGAGTGCCGCGAGATGGCGCGGATGGTGCGCGAGCAGCGCGCGGCGCAGCGCCACCGGATCCCGTTCGCTCGCGTGCGCCAGCTCGTCGAGGAAGACCTCGGTCGCGAAGGCGGTGTGGGTGCTGCCGACCGACCGCCACCACAGCACTGGCACCGGCGACGTCGTCGTGTGCAGGTCGACCGCGAGGTTGGGGATCGCGTAGGGCAGGTTGGACGCGCCCTCGACCGAGGTGCCGTCGATGCCGTTGCGCACCATCATCGCCTCGAACGGCGTGCCGCCGAGGATCGACTGGCCGACGATGCGATGGCGCCAGGCGACGAGGTTGCGCGCGGCGTCGAGTCCGCCCGCCAGCGCGTGGACGTAGAGCGGGCGGTAGAGCCCGCCCTTGATGTCGTCCTCGCGCGTCCAGATCAGCTTCACCGGCGCGCGCCCGCCGATCGCCTTGGCGATCGACACCGCCTCGACGACGTAGTCCGACTGGGTGTTGGCGCGGCGCCCGAAACTGCCGCCGGCGAAGGTGGTGTGGATCGTCACCTGCTCCGGGCGCAGGCCGGCGGCGCGCGCCGCATTGGCCTGGTCGACGGTCTGGAACTGGTCCCCCGCCCAGATCTCGCAGGCATCGGCGGTCAGCCGGACGACGCAGGTCAGCGGCTCCATCGGCGCGTGCGCGAGATAGGGGAAGACGAACTTCGCCTCGAGCCGGCGCGCCGCCGCGGCAAGGCCGCGCTCGGCGTCGCCTTCGCGCCGCGCCGGCAGGCCGGGACGGTCGGCGAGCGCCGAGTAGGCGGCGATCATCGCCGCGCTGTCGCGCGTCTCGGCGGCCGATTCGTCCCACTGGACGGCGAGGGCCTCGCGGCCGCGCAGGGCGGCGTACATGCCCTGCGCCAGCACCGCCACGCCCGACGGCACGGCGACGGCGTCGACGACGCCCGGCACCGCGCGCGCGGCGGCCGGGTCGAAGCTGCGCATCCGCGCGCCGAATTTCGGCGGCCGCTGGACGACGGCGACGAGCATCCCCGGCAGCGTCACGTCGATCGCGAACTGGGCGCGGCCGGTCGTCTTGGCGACGGCGTCGACGCGCGGCAGCCGCGTGCCGATCAGGCGGAAGCGCGACGGGTCCTTGAGCGCGACGGCCGCCGGCACGCTTTGGCGCGCGGCGCGCTCGGCGAGCGCGCCGAAGCGCGTCGAGCGGCCGGAACGGGCATGCGCGACCGTGCCGCGCTCGACCGTGATCTCGGCGGCCGGCACGCTCCACAGCTCGGCCGCGGCGGCGACGAGCATCGCGCGCGCGGCGGCCCCGGCGCGGCGGAGCTGGGTGTAGGAGTTGGCGACGCTCGAGCTGCCGCCGGTCCCCTGCATCGGCCCGAAGGCGAGATTGTTGTAGAGGCGCGCGTCGGCCGGCGCGGATTCGACCCGCACCTGCGCCCAGTCGGCGTCGAGCTCCTCGGCGAGGATGGTGGCGAGGCCGGTGTAGATGCCCTGGCCCATCTCGAGATGCTTGGCGATCACGGTCACCGTGTCGTCGGGCGCGATGCGCACGAAGGCATTGGGTGCGGGCGGCGCCTCGGCCGTGCCCTGGGCCTGGACGGCGCGCGGGCCGGCGGTCCAGATCAGGCCGAGCACGAGGCCCATGCCGCCGAGCTTGAGGGCGTCGCGGCGGGTGGCGTCCGTCGCGGCGGGCGCGGCGGCGGCGTGCGGCTGGAACAGCATGGGCTCAGCCTCCGATCGTCTGGGCGGCCGCGTGGATCGCGGCGCGGATTCGCACATAGGTGGCGCAGCGGCAGAGATTGCCCTGCATCGCGGCGTCGATGTCGGCGTCGCTCGGCCGGCGGTTCTGCGTCAGCAGCGCCACCGCCGACATGATCTGTCCGGACTGGCAGTAGCCGCACTGTGCGACGTCGAGGCGCTGCCAGGCCTGCTGGACCGCCTGCGCGACCGGGCTGTCGATGCCCTCGATCGTCGTGACCGCCTGGCCGGCGACCTGGCCGATCGGCGTGGCGCAGCTGCGCGTCGGCTCGCCGGCGACGTGGACGGTGCAGGCACCGCATTGCGCCATGCCGCAGCCGAACTTGGTGCCGGTGAGGCCCGCCGCCTCGCGGATCGCCCACAGCAGCGGCATGTCCGGATCGACGTCCAGGCTGACCGGACGCCCATTGAGCGTGAAATCAATCGCCATCGTCTTCCCCTCGCGGATTGTCTGGAAATCGGGCAGGCGCACGGCGCCGCGCGCGTCGTTCCGACGCGTGCGTGAACCCCTCGATCGGGCCGTGACGCTTCCGTGCTCCCTATGCGCTTGAAACTAGCGCGCCGACGGTCATAAATGAAATCGATTGGCTGGATAGAGGAAATCCACAGAATGGATTTGCGCCGCGTCGATCTCAACCTCCTCGTCGTGTTCGAAATGCTGATCGACCAGCGCAGCGTCGGACGCGCGGCAAACCGGCTGGGGCTGAGCCAGCCCGCGACCAGCGCGGCGCTGGCGCGGCTGCGGACATTGTTCGCCGATCCGCTGCTGCTGCGCCACGGCAACACGATGCGGCCGACCGCGCGCGCCGAGCATCTGCTGCCCGGCGTACGTGCGGCGCTGCGCGCCGTCGACCAGGCGCTGGCGCCGCGCGACGTCTTCGACCCGGCGCGATCGACTCGCCGCTTCCGGCTGGTGATGAACGACTACGCCCAGCACCTGCTGCTGCCGACGCTGGTCCGCCGGATCCTGACCGAGGCGCCGGGGGTCACGCTGCGCGTGCTGCCGATCGAGGTGCCGCGGCTGCCCGAATGGTTCGCCGACGGCACGGTCGACGCCGCGATCGGCTTCTGGCCCGACGCGCCGAAGCCGCTGCGCGTTGCGCGGCTGCTCCACCAGCGGTTCGTCTGCGCGCTCGCGCAGGATCATCCGACGGTCCGCGGCCGCATGACGCTCGCCCAGTATGTCGCGCTGCCGCACCTGCTGGTGGCGCCGCGCGGCGGCGAAAGCGGGGTCGTCGACGACGCGCTGGCGGACCGCGGGTTGACTCGCCACATCGCGCTGACGACGCCGGATTTCATGGTCGTGCCGCAGATCCTGCCCGGCACGCCGCTGGTCGCCACGATCGCGAGCCTGGTCGCGCGCCGGCTTGCCTACGGCGCGAAGCTGCAGATCCTGAAGCCGCCGCTGCCGCTCTGGGGCTTCGACCTGCAGTTCATCTGGGACGCGACCCGCGATCGCGACGACGGCCTGATGTGGCTGCGCCGGCACGTGGCCAAGGTGGTTTCGGGGCTTGCCGACCGGCCGCGGCGGACCGCGCGACGCTGATCGCCCGGCGCCCCCCGAGCGCGGCACGGCGCCGCGGGGAAGCAATTTACCGTGGTTCGGACGGGCGGCTTCGGGTAGCCTTTCTCCATGTCCGGGCGCGCCGGCGCCCGCGCAAATAATGCGGCGGAAAGCCGTCGCGACAACCATATCGGGAGGTTACACGATGAAGCCTATGCGTCTGGCGCTCGGTCTCTT
>JAEUKZ010000368.1 GCA_016793045.1 Alphaproteobacteria bacterium | reverse complement strand
CGGCCGCCCCTTGCGCTGGCGGTCGGGCAGCAAAAAGGGCGGGGCCGTCAGGCCCCGCCCTTCGCCGTTTTAGCCGCTCGGTGCTGATCTCAGCGCGGCGCCGACTTGCTGTCGTAGCGGCGCGTCCATTCGGCGAGGATGCGCTCGCGGTTCGAGGCCATCCAGCCGAGGTCGAGGCGCGCCATGCGGTCGACCGCGCCCGCCGGATAGTTGGCGGGGTTCGCGGTCACGCCCGGATGCGCGAGGATCGCGTAGTAGCGGCCGAAGAGCTGGTTGGCGGCCTGCGACGCCACCCAATCCTGGACGCGCTGCGCGGCCTCGAGATGCTGCGTGCCGCGGACGATCGCGGAGGTCTCCATTTCCCAGCCCACGCCCTGCGTCGGCAGGATGATGTCGATCGGCGCGCCCTGGGTCTTCTCCTGCGCCGCGCGCATGTCGAAGCTGATCCCGATCATGCGCTCGCCGCGCGCCGCCTGGACGCACGGTGCCGAGCCGGAATGCGTGTAGACCGCGACGTTCTGGTGCAGCTGGTCCATGAAGCGCCAGCCGGCCTCCTCGCCCATCAGCGTCAGCCACGCCGCGACCGTGAGGTAGCCGGTACCCGACGAGGCCGGGTTCGGCATCACGATCTGGTCGCGATAGGCAGGATTCAGCAGGTCCGCCCAGTTGGCCGGGCGCGGCGCGTTGCGGCGCGTGCCCTCGGCGGTGTTGAAGCAGATCGCCGCGAGATAGGCGTCCATGCCGACCCAGGTTTCCGGGTTGGCGCCGCTGCGGAAGGTCGGGCGCAGCGCGTCGGCGCCCCGCGGCGTGTAGGGGTGCAGCAGGTTCTGCTGGGCGAACAGCGCCATCGACGAGCCCGAGAGGCCGAGCACCATGTCGGCGCGCGGCGCCGCGCGTTCGGCGAGGAAGCGGGCGGTGATGACGCCCGTCGAATCGCGCACCCAGGCGATCTCGACGCCGGGGACCGCTGCCTCGATCGCCTGCTTGAACGGCGCGAGCTGGTCATTCTCGATGGCCGTGTAGACCGTCAGGCGCGTGCGCGCCTGGGCGAGCGCGTCCACGCCCATCGCGACGGCGCCGAGCGCGACCGTCGCAAGACCGGCGCCCAGCACCCAGCGGCGTGTCGCCGTCCCTTTGATTCCGAATTTCATGATCGAGGAGCCTCCTTGTCAAAATGTGGCGCGACGTTAACCGCCGCGCATTACCGTCCCATGACAGCACTCGAAGCCACGAAGGTACAGCGGATTTGCGGAATAGAGCGTCCCGAATGCGTCATTCTGACCCGCTATGATACTCGACAGCTGTGCTGTTTTGTAGCAATTTGCCCGAACATGACTGATTCGGCCCGTCCGCGCCCGCGGCGACGGGAAGTCCCTGGAGCGTTGCGATGAACCAGTGTTCCCCCGGCACCGCCGAATATTCGGGCGCGATGATCGCCGACCTGATCCGGACCTACCGCCATGGCGGGCCGCTGCCGCGCGCCTTCTATTGCCATCCGGAGGTCTTTGCGGCCGACATGGACCGGATCTGGCGGCGCTACTGGCTCTATGTCGGGCACGGATGCATGTTGCCGAAGGTCGGCGACTGGCTGACATGGCAGGTCGGTACCGACTCGGTCGTGGTCGTGCGCACCAAGTCGGGCGAGATCAAGGCGTTCCACAACACCTGCCGCCACCGCGGCGCGCGCTTCTGCAACGCCGAGAAGGGCAACGGCCAGGCCTTCTCGTGCCCCTATCACGGTTGGACCTACGACCTCGACGGGCGGCTGACGACGCGCACGATGAAGGATTTCGGCGTCGCCGAATCCGAGCTCGGCCTGCATCCGGTCAAGCTGCGCGACGTCGGCGGACTTCTCTTCATCGCGCTGGGCGACGACCCGGTCGACTTCGACCAGGCCCATGCCGACATCGCCGGCCGCATGAAGCACCAGGGCATGAACGACGCCAAGGTCGCCAAGGCGGCGAGCTATACGGTCAAGGCCAACTGGAAGCTGGTCTTCGAGAACAACCGCGAGTGCTACCACTGCCCGACCGCGCATCCCGAATACATCAAGGGCACGTTCGACGTGCTGCGCGCGATGCCGAGCCAGGTCGACCGCGTGGCGCGCCAGACCGAACTCGCCAACGCGCGCTTCCGCGCCATGGGTCTCGACACCGGCGACGCCTGGTCGGGCATGACCGGCAGCTACTGGCGCGCCCACCGCACGCCGCTGATGGAAGGCTGGAAGACGCAGAGCCTCGACGGCACGCCGGTCGCCCCGCTGATGGGTACGTTCCGCGACAAGAACCAGTGGTCCGACGGCACGCTGCGCACGACGGTGTTCCCCAATTTCTGGCAGCACGCGAGCGACGACCATGCGGTCGCCACGCGTATCGCCGCGACCGGACCGCTGGAGTGCAAGATCGACGTCTACTGGCTCGTCCACCGCGACGCGGTCGAGGGCAGGGACTACCAGCTCGACCGGCTGATGCCGTTCTGGCAGCGCACCTCGGAGCAGGACTGGTTCATCTGCGAGGCCAACCAGCAGGGCGTGATGTCGTCGGCCTATCGCCCCGGCCCCTATGCCAAGGAACTCGAGGCCAACGTCCAGCATTTCGTCGACTGGTACCTGGGCGAACTCGGCGGCAAGCCGCCGCTGCGCGCGGTCGCCGGGGCGTGAGCACCGACATCCGCCTGCCGACGCAGGCCCGCATCGTCATCATCGGCGCCGGCGCGGTCGGCTGCGCGATCGCCTATCACCTGACCAAGGCCGGCGAGCGCGACGTCGTCGTGCTCGAGAAGAGCGGCATCACCCACGGCTCGACCTGGCACGCCGCCGGCCTCGTCGGCCAGCTGCGCTCCAAGCGCAACCTGACGCGGATGATGCAGCACTCGGTCGAGCTCTATGGAAAGCTCGGCGCCGAGATCGGCCAGGAGATCGACTGGAAGCCGGTCGGCTCGCTGCGCATCGCGTCCTCGAAGGCGCGCTGGAGCGAGATCCGCCGCACCGCCTCGACCGCGCGCAGCTTCGGCTTCGAGCTCCACCTGCTCGACGCATCCGAGGCGAAGAAGCTGTTCCCCTACATGGTCACCGACGGCGTCGAGGGTGCCGCCTTCGTGCCGAGCGACGGCTACATCGATCCGTCGAGCCTGACCCAGGCGATGGCGCGCGGGGCGACGCGCGGCGGGGCGAAGATCGTCGAGGGCGTGCGCGTGACCGGCATCACGCTCAAGGACCGGCGCGCGACCGAAGTCGTCACCGACAAGGGCACGATCGCGTGCGAGATCGTCGTCAACGCCGCCGGCATCTGGGCGCGCGACGTCGCGGCGATGGCCGGCGTGCGCGTGCCCGCCGCCGCGGTCGAGCACCAGTACATGGTGACCGAGAAGACGCAAGGGCTGCCCAAGGACCTGCCTTCGTTCCGCGACCCCGACAAGAACTTCTATCTCAAGCCCGAGGTCGGCGGCTTCGCGGTCGGCGGCTGGGAGGACAACACGGTGCCCTTCGGCGCCAAGGGCGTGCCGTTCGATTTCGGCCGCGAGCTGTTCGAAGGCAATTTCGAGCGCTTCGAGAAGATCGCCGTGCCGGCGGCCGAGCGCATCCCGATGCTCAACGAGCTCGGCATCCGCCAGCTCATCAACGGGCCGATCCCGATCTCGCCCGACGGCGAGCCGATCATCGGCCTCGCCCCCGAGCTCGACAATTTCTACGTCTGTTGCGGCTTCACCTCGGGGATCGCCGCCTCGGGCGGCGCCGGGCGCGCGCTCGCGCACTGGATCCTGGCGGGCGAGCCCGAATACGACCTCTGGGCCTTCGACGTGCGCCGCTTCGGGCCGCACCATATCGGGTCGCGCTACCTGCA
>JAEUKZ010000304.1 GCA_016793045.1 Alphaproteobacteria bacterium | reverse complement strand
GAGCGCAGCAGCGCGACCGCCTCGGGATGGCGGATCAGCTTCACCCCGAACGCCTTGGCGACGCAGCCCGAGGTGATGTCGTCGTGGGTCGGGCCGATCCCGCCGGTGGTGAAGACGTAGTCGTAGCGGCTGCGCAGCGCGTTGACGGCGGCGACGATCTCGAGCTCGAGGTCGGGCACCACCCGCGCCTCGCGCAGCTGCACGCCGGATTCGTTGAGGCGCACGGCAAGCCACGCAAGGTTGGCATCCTTGGTGCGGCCGGACAGAATCTCGTTGCCGACGATCAGCACCGCCGCGGTGACGATTTTTTCAGTCATGATTTGATATTGGCATGGACGCGGCGGCTTGAGGATAGGCTACCGCACAGACGATCGCCCGGACGACCATGCACCGCAGCCTCCGCATTGCCGCCGCCTTCCGCGCCCGCGACGCGCTTGCCGCGTCGCGCCGTGCGGAGGACGCGGTGGCGGCCGCGCACGCGGCCTTCGATGAGGCATGGGCGCGCGCACGGCCGGCGGTCGCCGCCGCGGCCGGCGGGCTCGCCTGTCGCGCCGGCTGCGCCGCCTGTTGCCACCAGAGGGTCGCCGTCCTGCCTGCCGAGGCGGCCGCCATCGCGGGGTACATGGCCGCGTCGTTCGACGCGGCGGCGCGGGCCGAACTGCAGGCACGGATCGCCGCCGCCGTCGACGCACCGCCCGGCGGCCCCTGCCCGTTCCTCGACGAAGCCGGGCTCTGCCGGATCTATGCCGCGCGCCCGCTGCGCTGCCGCGGGGTCCATTCCCGCCGCGAAGCGGTCTGCGCCAAATGGACCGACCCGGCAGGCGCGCAGCCGGACACCTCCCCCGGCACGGCGTTTCCACCCGAGCCGCTGGCCCTCGCCGACGCCGCGCTGGCGGGCCTCGGGCAGGCACTGAGGGAGGCTGGAATGGCGGTCGACAGCGTCGATCTCGCCGACACGCTGGCCGATGCGTTCGCCGACGCTGCCGAGAATCGCCCGCCTCCGGGCTCCAATCCCATGGAATCCCCCGGAAAAAACCCTATATTCCCAGCCATGAACGATATGTCGATTCAGCAGGCGCAGCAGGACAGCGAAAGCCGCTCGATCAAGCTCCACGGCCCCGCCGAATTCGAGGGCATGCGCCGCGCCGGCCAGCTCGCCGCCGAGACGCTGGACTACATCACGCCCCACGTCGTCCCCGGCGTGACCACCGGCGAACTCGACCGGTTGTGCCACGACTACATCACCGAGCGCGGCGCCATCCCCGCCCCGCTCGGCTATCGCGGCTTTCCGAAGTCCATCTGCACCTCGATCAACCACGTCGTCTGCCACGGCATTCCCGGCGACAAGCGCCTCGCGGCCGGCGACATCATGAACATCGACGTCACCGTCATCCTGGACGGGTGGCATGGCGACACCAGCCGCATGTTCTGCGTCGGCGAAGTCGGCGTGCGCGCGCGCAAGCTGGTCGACACGACCTACGAGGCGATGATGCGCGGCATCGAGGTGGTGCGCCCCGGCGCCACGCTCGGCGACATCGGCTATGCGATCCAGAGCTACGCCGAGCGCGCCCGCTTTTCGGTGGTGCGCGATTTCTGCGGCCACGGGCTCGGGCGCATCTTCCACGACGCGCCGTCGGTCCTGCACTACGGCGAGGCCGGCCGCGGCCTGGCGCTGCGCGAAGGCATGTTCTTCACCATCGAGCCGATGATCAACGCCGGCACCTGGCAGGTGAAACTGCTCGCCGACGGCTGGACCGCGGTGACGAAGGACCGCCAGCTGTCCGCGCAGTTCGAGCATTCGATCGGCGTGACCGCGACGGGCTACGAAATCTTCACGCTGTCGCCCAAGGGCTGGCACGCGCCCCCCTATGCCTGAGGCTGCGCCGTCCCGTGCCTGAGCGCGACGATGGCAAGGCGGACGGCGAAGATGCCGCGCCCGACTATCTCGGCCATCGCCAGCGCCTGCGCGCGCGCTTCCGCAACGGCGGCGCCGACGCCTTCGCCGACTACGAACTGCTCGAACTGCTGCTCTTCCACGC
>JAEUKZ010000284.1 GCA_016793045.1 Alphaproteobacteria bacterium | reverse complement strand
GCCGAGCGGCACGCGTTCTTCCGGCGCCATCTCGCGGTCGGTCGTGTAGATCGCCACCTGATGGCCCAGCCGGGCGACCGCGCGCGCCATGTCGATGACCGCCTTCGCCGGGCCGCCGGTGCGCGCCGCGAGCGAGGCGATGACGTGCAGGACTCGGATGGGCCTCTCCTCGATGGGCCGCCGGCCGATATCGGCCGGCCGGACGCCCCTCATAACGCCCGACCGACGGCGTTCATTCTCGCGCGGCGGACCGGCGCACCCTAGGCGGGACGGCCGGCGAAGCGACCGCCGCGGCGGTAGATGTCGAGATAGGTCGGGATGATCGCCTCGATCGGCGTCGCCGGCACCCCGAGTTCGGCGAGGCCGGGGACGCCCTGGTGCACGACGTTGTCCTGCTTGAGCAGGATCACCTGGTCCCGGGTCAGCAGCTTGGGACCGGGCAGGTGCTGAAGGATCGCGCCCTTCAGCTCGGCCAGCTTGAACGGCACGCTGACGAGCATGCGGCTGCGGCCGATCTCCGCCAACATGATCTCCATCAGCTCGCGGAAACTGTAGACGCGCGGACCGCCGATCTCATAGATGCGGCCCGCGGCGGCAGGGTCGGCAAGCGCCCGCGTGATCGCCTCGGCGAGGTCGCCCACGAAAACGGGCTGGAAGCGCGTATGCCCGCCGCCGATCAACGGCAGCACGGGCGACATCAGCGCCATGCGGGCGAAGCGGTTGAAGAAGCCGTCCTCCGGGCCGATAACGATCGACGGCCGGATGATCGTCGCCGCGGGGAACGCCGCGAGCACGGCGCGCTCGCCCTCCGCCTTGGTGCGGGCATAGGCGGACGCGGCGGCGGGGTCGGCGCCGATCGACGATACCTGGACGAACCGCGTCGCGCCGGCCTTGGCCGCGGCGGCTGCGATGCGCCCGGCCGCTTCGACGTGCAGCGCGCGGAAGGTCTGGACGCCGCTTTCGTAGAGGACCGCGACGAGGTTGACGACGGCGTCGGCGCCGTTGACCGCGGTCTCCACCGCAGCCGGGTCGCGGACGTCGACGCGCATGGGAACGATCTGGCCGACATTGCCGAGCGGCTTGAGCTGGCTGGCGACGACCGGGTCGCGCGTGGCGACGCGGATGATCCAGCCCTGCTGGGCGAGCCGGCGGACCACGTACTGGCCGACGAAGCCCGAGCCCCCGAAAACCGTGATCCGGCGGCCGGTGGTCATGGCAAAATACCCTCGCTGAACACGAATCTGCCGGCACCGAGCGCGTCCGGCGCGCAAGAACTAGCCCGATTTCGCCCGGGCGCCAAGGCCCGAGCGTGCGGCGCGCGGCCGCGCCGGATCGGATGCCCGACTGGTCGATCGACGGCGCGATTGACAAGCGCAGGCCGCGCGGGTACGCACTCCCCCTCGTCGGCGCCCGCATGCCCGGGTGGCGGAATTGGTAGACGCGCTAGATTCAGGTTCTAGTGACCGAAAGGTCGTGGAAGTTCGAGTCTTCTCTCGGGCACCAGGCGCCGCGCCGACGAAATGAGGCGGCACCCCTCCTCGCGCAGCACCTGGCGGCGACCTGACGCCCCGGGGCACCGCGGGAGTCCCGCGCGGACCGAGGGGGCCGCGCCTGGGGCCAGTCTTGGGGTGTTTCGATGAGCGTCCACCTGCATCGCGGCGACCTGCCGGCCGGCCTGTCCTTCGGGCCGGCGGTTGCCATCGACACCGAAACGATGGGCTTGCGGCCCGAGCGCGACCGGCTCTGCCTCGTCCAGCTTTCGGCCGGGGACGGCACCTGCCACATCGTGCAGCTCGACAGGTCGACATTTCAGGCTCCGCGGCTGACGGCGATGCTGACCGATCCGGCGGTGCTGAAGATCTTCCATTTCGCGCGCTTCGACCTCGCCGCGATCCGCCGCTACCTCGGCGTCATGACCGGTCCGGTCTATTGCACCAAGATCGCCTCGAAGCTGATCCGCACCTTCACCGACCGCCACGGACTCAAGGACCTCTGCCGCGACCTGCTCGGAGTCGAACTCTCGAAAGAGCAGCAGTCCTCGGACTGGGGGGCGAGCGAACTGACGCCGGCGCAGCTCAAATATGCCGCCGCGGACGTGCTCCACCTGCACGCGTTGCGGCTTCGGCTCGACGAAATGCTGGCTCGCGAGGGCCGGACCGCGATCGCCCAGTCGTGCTTCGATTTTCTCCCGACGCGCGCCACGCTCGACCTCTCCGGTTGGCCGGAAGTTGATATTTTCGAGCACTGACAACACTTTACCGCTTGCGTGGCGGTAAGTTGATTTTTAACCCCCAAGTGGGCATAGTTTTTGCTGTAGCGAGCCGCTCGACCGTGGATCGTACTCCCGGTCGTTGAGCCGAATGGCCAGGTTCGCCACGGGCACCACCCCGCAACGACGACGGGGGTACGCCGCCAATGGAACGTGCGCAACCGAACACCCGCCATCGGGCTGGGATGGCATGACGTGATGAAGACGACCCTCGACACGGCTGGCCATCCCTTGCTCTCCGCCGACCCGGCATCCGCCGATGCCGCGGGCGCAGCGCGTGCCGGCGATCGGGCGGCCGCGCAACGCGTTCTCGGTTTCGCTGCCGACGCCCTGGCGGCGCTGGCCGGAAGCATCGACGGGCGGTTCAGCGCAGCGATCGACGTTCTGGTCGCAGCGCGCGGTCGCATCGTCGTGACCGGCATGGGCAAGAGCGGTCATGTTGCGCGCAAGATCGCCGCGACGCTCGCCTCCACCGGTACGCCGGCCCAGTTCGTCCATCCCGCCGAGGCCAGCCACGGTGACCTCGGCATGATCACGACGGCCGATGCCGTGCTGGCGCTGTCCAATTCCGGCGAAACCGCCGAAATGCAGGACATCCTTTCTTATTGCCGCCGCCAGGGGATCAAGCTCGTGGCAATGACCGCTGCCGCGCAGTCGGGCCTCGCGCGCGCCGCCGATGCGGTGCTGATGCTGCCGTCGGCGCCGGAAGCGTGCCCGCATGGCTTGGCGCCGACGACGACGACGACGATGATGATTGCCCTCGGCGACGCCGTGGCGATCGCGCTGATGGAGCGGCGCGGCATCTCCGCCGACCTGTTCCATCGCTACCATCCGCGCGGCGCGCTCGGCCGCCGGCTGCTGACGGTCGGCGATCTCATGCACCCGGCGGAAGAACTGCCGCTGGTCGACATCGACGCGCCGATGACCGAGACGGTGATCGAGATGACGCGTCGGCATTTCGGCTGCGCGGGCGTGCTCGACCGCGACGGCTGCCTTGCCGGGATCATCACCGACGGCGACCTCCGCCGCCATATGGGCCCCGACATGCTGGCCGCCCGCTCGGCCGACGTGATGACGCCCGACCCAAAGACGATCGCCGCGGAGGCGCTTGCCGCCGAGGCGCTCGGCCTCATGCGCGCGCATTCGATCACCGCGGTCTTCGTGGTCGCCGACGGGCGCCCGTGCGGGCTCGTCCACATCCACGACCTGCTGCGCGCCGGGCTGGCATGATGGCTGCCGGCGCAACGCTCCACCACCGGCATCCCGTCGTGGCCCCCAAGACGCCCCGCCACATCGGTCCGCCGCGGCGCGCGTCGCGCTGGTACAGCCGCTTCGTCCTCGGGCTCAAGATCGTTCTGCCGTTGGGTGCCGTCGCGCTGATCGGCTTGATCTTCAGCTTTCGCGAACAGGCGCCGAGCCGGCGCAACCAGACTGCCGATATCCAGCGCGAGGTCCTTGCGAATTCGCAGATGGTCAATCCGCGCTTCCGCGGGATCGACGACCAGGGCCAGCCCTTTTCGCTCAGCGCGGACTTCGCCATTCCCTCGACGCGCAATCCCAACGTCACCGACCTCGTCCAGCCCAAGGGCGACATCACGCGCAACGACGGCTCGTGGGTCGCGTTGAGCGCCGAACGCGGCGCCTATGACCGCCGGGACCGCGTGCTCGACCTTGGCGGGCATGTCAGCATCTTCCACGACCAGGGCTACGAAATGGTGACGTCGCAGATGCGCGTCGACATGCCCTCCGGCGTCGCCGTCGGGAACGAGCCGGTGTTTGGCCAGGGTCCCGACACGGAATTCCAGGGTGCGGGCTTCCGGCTCGAGGAGCGCGGGGCGCGCGTCGTGCTCACCGGCGACTCGCGGGTCGTCATCTTCGGCAGCATGGCCGACGGCATGGTCGGCCTGCCCGACATCACGCCGTCGGCGCCGCAGCGCCGCAGCGAGGAGACGCGATGACCCGGTCGCTGCCGCGTCGCGACCTGCTGCGCACGGCGCTGCTTGCGGCCGCCGCATTCGCCGGCGCGCCGCGCGCCGCGGCCGCGCAGGGGATCGGCCTCGACGGCGCGCAGGGCGGCAGCGGTCCGGTCGAGATCACCGCACGCAACGGCATCGAATGGGACCGCATCGGCCGCCGCTACATCGCGCGCGGCGAGGCGCGGGTCGCGCGCGGCGACACTTCGGTCCAGGCCGAACGGCTGATCGCACATTACCGGGAGCGCAACGGCACCGACGGCGGCACGCAGATCTACCGCTACGAGGCGGTCGGCAATGTCCGCGTGGCGACGCCGACGCAGACCGTCACCGCCGACCAGGCGGTCTACGACGTCGAAGGCGGCGTGATCGTTCTGACCGGCCGGTCGCTGCGGCTGACCACGCCGAACGAAGTGCTGACCGCGCGCGACGCTCTCGAATACTGGGACCAGCGCCACATGGCGGTGGCGCGCGGCGACGCCACGATCGTCACCCGCGACGACCGCCGCATGCGCGCCGACGTGCTGTCGGTCTACATGCTGGCGCCGGGCGAGCAGCTCGCGCCGCGTCCGCGCGCGCGCGCCAACCGATCCGCGCGTCCCGGCGGCGCCGCGGCCGGACCGCTCGCCGGTCCCGCAGCGCTGTCGATGCCGCTGATGTCCGAAGGCGACAACAACCGCGTGAAGCGCGTCGAGGCTTTCGGCAATGTCGTCATCGCGACCGCGACCGACGTCGCGCGCGGCGACCGCGGGGTCTACAGCGCCGAAACCGGAATCGCGACGATCTCCGGCAACGTCAAGCTCACCTCCGGCCAGAATCAGCTCGACGGCGACGTGGCCGAAGTCAACATGGACACGGGCGTGAGCCGCCTGCTGCCGCGCTCCGGGGGCGACGGCCGCGTACGCGCGCTGTTCGTCCCCGGCGACACGCCGGCCGGGCCCGGCGGCGCGCGCGGGCCGGCGCCGACTCCGGGGCAGCGCCGATGAACAAGCCGGTCGAAGCCGATCCGAATGCAGCCGGGCCGCGGCTCGTCGCCAGCAACGACGGGCTCGAAGCCAACGGCCTCGGCAAGGCGTACCGCAAGCGGCCGGTGGTGCGGAATGCCTCGATCCGCGTACGCCGCGGCGAAGCGGTGGGCCTGCTCGGCCCCAACGGCGCCGGCAAGACGACCTGCTTCTACATGATCATGGGGATGGTCGCGCCCGATGCCGGCGTGATCAAGCTCGACGGCACGGACATCACCGACCTGCCGATGTACCGCCGCGCGCGGCTCGGCATCGGCTACCTGCCGCAGGAGCCGTCGATCTTCCGCGGCCTGACGGTCGAACAGAACATCCGCGCGGTGCTCGAGGTCGCCGAGCGCAGTCCCGAGGCGCGCGAGGCGCGCCTCAACGAACTGCTCGCCGAGTTCTCGATCACCCACCTGCGGCGAACTTCGGCGCTGGCCCTTTCGGGGGGTGAGCGCCGCCGCTGCGAGATCGCGCGCGCGCTCGCCTCCGACCCGCATTTCATCCTCCTCGACGAGCCGCTCGCCGGCATCGACCCGATCGCGGTGGGCGAGATCCGCGACCTGGTCTCGCACCTCAAGGACCGCGGGATCGGCGTGCTGATCACGGATCACAACGTCCGCGAGACACTGGCGATCGTCGATCGCGCCTACATCCTCTATGACGGCCAGGTTCTGATGGAAGGCGCGCCCGCCGACATCGTCGCCCATGCCGACGTTCGCCGATTCTATCTCGGCGAGCGTTTCAGCATGTAGCGGGTCGGTCGTCATGGCCATCGGACCGCGCCTCGACCTCCGCCAGTCGCAATCGCTGGTGATGACGCCGCAGCTCCAGCAGGCGATCAAGCTGCTGCAGCTGTCGAACCTCGAGGTCACCGCCTTCGTCGAGCACGAGCTCGAACAGAATCCGCTGCTCGAGCGCGAAGAGGGCGATCGCGAGTCGGACGGGACCGAGCGCGAAGCGGCGTTGGCCTCGACCGAAGACCGCACGCCGAACGAACCCGCCCTTCTCGATTCGGTCGATTCATCGCAGCCGGCGGCGACCGAAGCGCCGCTCGACACGGATTTCGAGAACGTCTGGTCGGCCGACAATGCCGCCGGCGGCGGTGCCGAACCGCAATCCTCGTTCGCCGACTGGGGTGCGGGCGGCAAGCGCGGCTTCGACGACTCGGAGTTCGGCATCGAACAGACGCTGACCCGCGACGAAACGCTGCGCGACCATGTCGAGGCGCAGATCAACGTCGACATTCACGAGCCGGCGGACCGGCTGATCGCGCTGCAGCTGCTCGACCTGCTCGACGAGGCGGGCTACTTGACCGGCGAGACGCTGGAGGTGGCGGAGCGGCTGCAATGCCCGGTCGAGCGCGTCGACGGCGTTCTGGCCCGCCTGCAGCGCTTCGATCCGGCCGGCATCTTCGCGCGCAATCTGTCGGAGTGCCTCGCGCTCCAGCTGCGCGACCGCAACCGCTTCGATCCGGCGATGCAGGCGCTGATCGAAAACCTCGACCTGCTCGCCCGCCGCGACATCCCCCGTCTGCTCGGCGTCTGCGGGGTCGGCGCCGATGATCTCGCCGACATGGTCAACGAGATCAAGGCGCTCAATCCCAAGCCCGGCCTGATCTTCGATTCGACCGTCGCGCAGACCGTCGTGCCCGACGTGCTGATGCGGCCGGCGCCGAGCGGGGAATGGCTGGTCGAACTCAACCCCGACACGCTGCCGCGGGTGCTCGTCAACCAGCGCTACCACGCCGTGGTCAGCAGCGCTGCGCGATCGAAAACCGATCGCGAGTTCATCGCCGAGCGGCTGCAGGCCGCCAACTGGCTGGTCAAGTCGCTGCACCAGCGCGCCCAGACGATCCTCAAGGTCGCCACCGAAATCGTCCGCCAGCAGGACGCGTTCTTCCGCCACGGCGTGCAGCACCTCCGGCCGCTCGTGCTGCGCGATGTCGCGACCGCGATCAGCATGCACGAGTCGACGGTGAGCCGCGTCACCACCAACAAGTACCTCGCCTGCTCGCATGGCGTGTTCGAGCTCAAGTACTTCTTCAGCGCGGCGATCGCCAGCGCATCGGGCGGCGAAGCCCATGCGGCCGAGGCCGTGCGGTTCCGGATCAAGGCGCTGATCGACCAGGAACCGTCGGCCGAGGTCCTGTCGGACGACCGGATCGTCGAAATCCTGCGCACCGACGGGATCGACATTGCCCGCCGGACCGTTGCCAAGTACCGGGAAGCCATGGGAATTCCGTCTTCGGTGCAACGCCGACGCGAGAAATCCCTGGGCGCCTGAGAGCGATAAGATGGCCCCTCACGACCCCTCTACCGCACTGCCGACTTGGCTTGACTTTGCCGACCCTCTGGACATAACGTCCGCGCCCTGTCCGGATGGGCGGCACCGACCGGCGAATCCAAATCCCTAACGCGATCATCAGCATGCAGCTTTCCGTGAGCGGCAAGCATCTGGACGTTGGCGAGAGCCTGCGCGCGCACGTCGTCGATGCGCTTTCGGCGGCAGTCGAACGCCATTTCGGCAGCGCCATCGAAGGCAAGACCGTCTTCGCACATGAGGGCCATCGCTTCCGCGCCGACGTCCATGTCCACGTCGCGCGCGGCCTGATCGTGCAGAGCCACGCCACCGCCAGCGACCCCTACGTCGCCTTCGATGCGGCGATCGAGCGCCTCGAAACCCGGTTGAAGCGCTATCGCGGCCGATTCGAAGCGCGTCACCGCGGCAGCGAAGAACCTGCGGCGACCCAGGCGACGGCATACGTCCTGGCGGACGAACCGTTGGGCGAGGATCCGGTCAACGGCCAGCCGCCGATCGTCGCCGAAACCACGACGGACGTTCTGACCCTGTCCGTCGCGGAGGCCGTCGCCCGCATGGATCTTGCGGACCAGGCGTTCTACTTGTTCTACAATCGCGGCCACGGCGGTTTGAATGTGGTCTATCGGCGCCCCGACGGCGCCGTGGGCTGGATCGAACCCGGCTTGGCCGCCGGCACACGGGGAGGCTCAGGCAGAGCCTGAGCCAGGGCGAGTGCGATGGACATCTCTGATCTCCTGACGCCTGAGCGGGTCATTGCGAATCTCCACGCGACCAGCAAGAAGCAGGCGCTGCAAGAACTCGCGCGCCGCGCCGCGGAGCTGACCGGCGAAAGCGAACGCGCGGTGTTCGACGTTCTGCTCGAGCGCGAGCGGCTCGGCACGACCGGCGTCGGCGGCGGCATCGCCATCCCCCATGGGCGCCTCGCCGGCCTGTCGTCGATGTTCGGGCTGTTCGCACGGCTCGAGCGGCCGGTCGAGTTCGAGTCGATCGATGAACGTCCGGTCGACTTGATTTTCCTGCTGCTGGCCCCGGCGACCGCGGGGGCCGACCATCTCAAGGCGCTCGCGCGCGTCTCGCGCCTGCTGCGCGATCGCGGCATCTGCGAGAAGCTGCGCGGCACCGACAAGCGCGAAGCGCTGTTCGCGCTGCTCGCAGACTCGGCCGCGTCGCACGCGGCCTGAGCCGAGCCCCGCCGCCGCTCAGTGCAGCGGCACGAGTTCCAGATCGTTCTGCAGCATCGCGCCGACGGCGGTTTCGCGCGTCGGCATCAGGCCGAGCCGCGTGCCGTCCGCCGCATGGACCGCGAACAGCTTCTGGCCGTTCTCGACGACCGCGCGGATATAGGCGACTTCATTCAGGCCGAGGGCCATGAGGTCCTGCGGGCTGACGGTGAACGGCTTCGCTTCGGTTCTCATCGTACGTCCTCCGGTCCTGCTCGCGGGCTCACCCGACATCGACTGCACGATTGCGCTTCGGAGCGGCGCTGCGGATTTCCACCTTCCGCGTGCGGGTCTCCGGGATGGGGCGGCTCAGCTCGATGTGGAGCAGGCCGTTGTCGAGTTCCGCCCCGTTCACCTCGATCCCCTCCGCCAACACGAAACTGCGCTGAAACTGCCGCGCGGCAATGCCGCGATGCAGGTAGATGCGCCCGGCCTCGTCCGCCTGCTTGCCGCGGATGACGAGCTGATTGTCCTCGACCTGCACGGCCAGATCGTCGGCCTTGAAGCCGGCGACCGCGAGCGTGATGCGCAGGCGGTCCTCGCCGATCTGCTCGACGTTGTAAGGGGGGTATCCATCGGCCGCGTTCTTCGAAACGCGGTCGAGCGTCCGCTCGAACTGGTCGAACCCGAGCAGCAGCGGGTGGTTGAACAGCGAAAGACGCGTCACGACTGGCATCCTCCTCTCGAGCAATGCCGGAATTGGGATCGCGGGGGTCCGCATCGGCACCCCCGAACCCGCGGCCCGCTTGGCGCCGCAGGAGTTATATGGGCAGGGCCGTGCCGGCGATCAAGGCGCCCGATAGCCGGTCAGGCGCCAGACCCGCAGCGTCCGGCCGCCGCCGGACCGCATCGGCCCGAAGACCGGCTCGAGCGCGTTCGCGGTCGCGAAACGCGCGGCGACCATTTCCGGGGGGAACCGCACCGGGAGGAAGAGAACGTCCCGTCCCGTTGCGGCGTCCACTGGCGGGGCGATCATCGTGACGCTCACATCGGCCGGCGGCGGACTCCACGAAATCACGCTGCGGCCGCTGTCGCGCAGGTAGTAGCGCATCGCCGCGGCGAGTGTCCGGTCGTCGACCAGGATCGCCGCCCCCGGATACGCCGCCGCGCGCTCGGCCACCGCAGCGGCCAGCGTATCCCAACCGGTCACCCGGCTGACCGGGTCGGTGCGCCCGAACGTGAACGGCGCCAGGCCGAGGCCGGCGGCGAGCATCGCATAGACCAGCACGGCGCCGCCGGCGTGGAACGCCACGGTCGGCCCCAGCCAGCGCGGCCCGCGCTCGACCAGAGCGGCGACAACGAGGACGGTCGCGGATACATAGGCGACCGCCGCCCAGTTGGCATAGGCGCGGGTGAAGAACGCCTCCGCCAGCATGAGGCCGAGGACCGGCAGGGCGAAGCACATCAGCAGGCGCGCGCGCTCGTCGGCCGGCCGAAAGATCCAACGCAAGGCGAGCCACGTCAGCAGCGCGAAGGGCAGCGGCCCGAAGACGCCGAACTGGGCGCCGTAGAACTCCAGCACCTTCATGATCTCGAAACGCGTCCCCCCGGCGACCGCGAGGCCGGCGGTATGCCCGATCGTCGCGAAGTCGTTGGCGGCGTTCCAGATCAGGTTCGGCGCGATCACCGCCAGCGCCACCGCCAGCGCGATCGCGCCCGAGCGGCCGAACAGCACCGCGCGCGCGCGTCCTTCGGCGGCGGCGTAGACCAGCGCACACAGCACGAAATAGGCGCCGGCATACTTGCTCAAGGTCGCGAGACCGACCGCGAGGCCGAGCACGACCGCGGCACCGGTTCCGGCGCCTTGGACCAGCCGCCACAGCGCGACCAGCGCCACCGCCCAGAAGAACAGCAGCGGCACGTCGGTCGAAATGATCAACGCCGAGAACGAGACGCCGGGCAGCGAGGCGACGATCGCCGCCGACCATGCCGCAACGCGCTCGTCGTACATTGCGCGCGCAAGGGCGAACACCGCCGCGCTCGTGCCGGCATAGAAGAGCGGCGACGGCAGGCGCACGCAAGCCTCGCCGTTGCCGCACACGGCCGTCGCCGCGGCGATCAGCCAGGCGATCAGCGGCGGCTTCGACGAGTAGCCGAAGGCGAGGTCGCGCGACCACGCCCAGTACTGCGCCTCGTCGACGAACAGGTTGAGCGGCGACACGGCGAGGAAGGCGGCCCGCACGGCGGTGAGCGCCAGGACGAACAGTCCTGCCAGCACCGCCGGCCGGCGCAGCAGCGTCGGCGCCCCGGTTGCGCTCAATGCCCGGGTTGCCATGCCGGTATGTCCCGCGTCGTCCGCATCGCGCACGGCTCTTACGTCATCGCGCCGGACTTGGCGAGCCACAATCCTGTCAACGCCCGGCCGTCATTCGTGACGCAGCGCCTCGATCGGGTCGAGCCG
>JAEUKZ010000274.1 GCA_016793045.1 Alphaproteobacteria bacterium | reverse complement strand
GCCTTCATCGCCGCCGCGAGCGCCGCCGTGCTCGGCACCGCGCTCGGCTCGCAGTTCATCGGCGGCCTGCGCCCGTGCGAGCTCTGCCATTGGCAGCGCTATCCCTACGTCGCGACGATCCTGCTCGGCATCGCCGGGGCGGTCCTCGCGCGCCGGGCGCCGCGCGGCAATGCGGCCCCGGCGCTCGCCGCCCTGGCCGGCCTGGTCTTTCTGGCCGGCGCCGGCATTGCGTTCTTCCATGTCGGCGTCGAGTACAAGTGGTGGGAGGGCACGAACGCATGCGGGGCTGGCGGCGGGACGATCCAGTCGATCGACGACCTCCGCCGGATGCTCGAGAGCGCGCCGATCGTGCGCTGCGACGAGCCGGCCTGGAGCATGGCCGGCATCTCGATGGCAGGGTACAATATGCTTGTTTCGCTGGCGCTGGCGGCGATCGCGCTCCTCGGCGCGCGGCGGACGTGGAGTTCCCGATCCTCATGACCGACGAATTGCCGGGCGATCCGAGCGCGCGGGAAGAACTCGAACGGATCCTGCGCGTCGACCACGCGGGCGAATACGGCGCCACGCGCATCTACGCGGGCCAGCTTGCCGTGCTCGGCGCGAGCCGCGTCGGTCCGGCGATCCGTCACATGGCGGCGCAGGAAGAGCGTCATCTGGCGACGTTCGACCGCCTGCTGCCCGAGCGCCATGTGCGGCCGACGGCGCTGGCGCCGGTCTGGCACGTCGCTGGCTACGCGCTCGGCGCTGCGACCGCGCTGCTGGGCGAGCGCGCGGCGATGGCCTGTACCGTCGCGGTCGAAGAGGTGATCGACGAGCACTACGCGGCGCAGGCGGCGGCGCTGGGTGATCGCGAGCCGGCGCTCAAGGCGGTGATCGAGGAATTTCGTCGCGAGGAGCTCGAACACCGCGATGAAGGGCTCGCCCACGGTGCCACCGAGGCGCCGGCCTATGAACTGCTGTCGTCGGCGATCAAGGCGGGCTCGCGGCTCGCGATCTGGCTGTCGACGCGGATCTGAGCACGGTCGCGAAAATTCTTCGCGATTCCTGACAGGTTTTTCACGCGCGGATCACGGAATTTCCCTTTTCTCGCCACGTTTTGCATCTAGATCACTCGAAGATCGAAGGGATGCAGAGGGGGCCGGGCGCGCGGTCCCTGGGGACAGGGAGATCGGGGAATGCGCAAATCGACGAACTGGGACGGGTGCGAACCCGCGTGGGACGAAGTGCTCGACGATCCCGTGGTCCACGCGGTCATGCGCCGCGACGGCATCGCGCGCGACGAGCTGCTCGATCTGATGACGACGATGCGCGACCGCCTCGAGGTCGCGCGCGGCAGTACCGTCGATTGCGGCTGCTGCGGCTGAACGCCGCGCCCTGCGTCAGGCCGGATCGAGTTCGCTGTCCCAGTAGAGGAAGTCGCGCCAGCTCTCGTGCAGGAAGTTCGGCGGGAAGGCCCGACCGTTCTCCTGCAGTTCGACGCTGGTGGGAATCCGCGCGGTGAAGCGCGGGAACATCTTCGCTTCCGCCGGCGTGCGGTTGCCCTTGCGCAGATTGCAGGGGCTGCACGCGGTCACGACGTTGGTCCACAACGTGCGGCCGCCGCGCGAGCGCGGCACGATGTGGTCGAATGTGAGATCGTGCGCCGGCAGGCCCTCGCCGCAATACTGGCAGACGAAGCGGTCGCGCAGAAACACGTTGAAGCGCGTGAACGCCGGCCGCCGCGCCGCCGGGACGTATTCCTTGAGCGCGATGACGCTCGGCAGGCGAAACTCCTGCGTCGGCGAGCGGATCACCCGGTCGTATTCGGAGACGATGTTGACGCGGTTGAGGAAAACCGCCTTGACCGCGTCCTGCCAATGCCAGAGCGACAACGGGTAATAGCTCAAGGGCCGGAAATCGGCGTTGAGCACGAGCGCTGGGCAATTCTCCAAAGAGAACATCGCAGCCGTTACCCCTTCACCCGATGGGGCGCCGCCGCGACCGATGCGGTCGATGTGCGCCCGCAAGGTCTTGATATAGGACCGCGGGCCAAAACACAACAGGTCGGCAGGTTACGGTTTCGCGGCAAACCCGGCGGTAAGATGGGCGATCGCCCGCACCAGCCCGGGCTGGTCGATCGAGTGCGGCAGGCCAGGTCGGCGCTCGGTCGCGACCGGAATGCCCGCCGACGACAAGGCCTGTCGTGCCGCCTCCATGGCCTGGAACGGGACGACCGGGTCGGCATCGCCATGGATGAGCAGCACCGGCGGCTTCGACCTGATCTCGGCGGCGAGCTGGTCGGCCCCGACCAGGGCGCCCGAGAATCCCACCACGGCCGCGCAGGCGGTTTCCCGCCGGGGCGCGACATGGAGCGACATCATCGTGCCCTGCGAGAAGCCGAGCAGCGCCAGCCGGCCGCCGGCGAGGCCGAGCCGGGCAAGCTCGGCGTCGAGGAAGGAGTCGAGGATCGGCGCCGCCGCGCGAACGCCGGCGAGGATCATCGACTGCGAGCGGTCCTGCAGGCTGAACCATTGCCTTCCGTAAGGCGCCATGTCGCAGGGAAAGGGTGCATTCGGCGACACGAAGGCGGTGTGCGGCAGGTGCTGGCCGAGGATGGGCGCGAGCTCGATCAGGTCGTTGCCGTCGGCGCCGAGGCCGTGCAGCAGAACCACGAGACTGTCGGGGGCGCCGCCGGCGGCAGGACCGAAACGCGGGCCGTCGAGTTCGAAGAGCGACATGGGCGAAGATCTCGTCGGGCTTGTGCAAAGGCTGGGCGCGGGCGACGGTTCTAGCCCAGTGCCCGTGAACCTGTCACCGAAGATGATCGTCACCCGCTTCGCGCCGTCGCCCACCGGCCTGCTGCATCCCGGCCACGCCTTCAGCGCGCTGTTCGCCTGGCATGCCGCGCACGCGGCGGGCGGGCGGTTCCTGCTGCGCATCGAGGACATCGACGCGACGCGCTGCCGGCCCGAATTCGAGCAGGCGATCGTCGAGGATCTCGCCTGGCTCGGCCTCGACTGGGAGCGGCCGGTGCGCCGGCAATCCGAGCACATGGCCGCGTACCGCGCCTGCGTCGCGCGGCTGGAAGCGCGCGGGCTCGTCTATCCGTGCTTCTGCACCCGCGCCGCGATCCGCGCCGAGATCGCGCGGGCGGGTGCGGCGCCGCACGGACCCGAAGGGCCGGTCTATCCGGGGACCTGCCGCTCGTTGCCTGCGGCCGAGGGCGCGCGGCGGATCGCGGCGGGCGAGCCATACGCACTGCGCCTCGACGTCGCCCGGGCCTGCGCCGAGACGGGGCCGCTCGCGTGGCACGATCGCGCGCGCGGCACGATCGCGGCCGATCCCGCGTCGTTCGGCGACGTGGTGATCGCGCGCAAGGAGATCCCGACCAGCTATCACCTCGCGGTGACGCACGACGACCACGTCCAAGGCGTCACGCTGGTGACGCGCGGCGAAGACCTGTTCGCGGCGACCCACATCCACCGCCTGCTGCAGGCGCTGCTGGGTTTCGCGACGCCCGACTATCACCATCATCCGCTGGTCGCGGCGCCGGACGGCGCGCGCCTCGCCAAGCGCGCCGGCGCGCCGAGCCTGCGCAGCCTGCGCGAGGCCGGCCTGACGCCGGCCGACATCCGCGCGATGGTCGGCCTCTAGACCAGCGAGCCGTGGAGATCGGCGAGCAGGTCGAGATAGTCCGGCTCCTCCGGCCCGATGATGCCGTGGCGGATCAGGAAGTCGATGATCACGAGGTTGCAGTTGAGCTTGAAGTCGTCGGTATCGCGGACGATCTCCATCACCTCCGCGGCCGGGCGCAGCGTGAATTCCGCGATCTCGCCGTCGCGGTTGCGCGGCACGAAGTCGGCGGGCACCTCGAGGTCGAAGCAGAACAGCGTGTCGCGCTTGAGCCCGCCCTCGTTGGCGAGGATGTAGCTGATCGCGCCGACGCTGACCGCGCGGCGCGCGAGCGCTTCCGGCACGCCCGCTTCCTCGTCGCACTCCTTCACCAGATTCTCGCGCAGGCTGAGGCCGGCGGGCTGCGCGCCGGCGACCATGTGGTCGAGCTTCCCGGGATAGGTCGGCTTGTCGAGCGCGCGCCTTCCGATCCACAGATGCAGCCCGTCGTTCTTGCGCACGAAGCCGTTGAGGTGGACGCCTGCGGCGCGGATGCCGAACAGCGAAGCGGCGGCGCGCTCGATGCGGAACAGCTCGGGCGCGCCGAAATGCGTCGCGACCGGGAACAGCTCGCCGCGCCAGCCCGCGATCGTGCCATCGGCATCGAGTGCTCGCGCGACGCGGGCCATTGCCGCGGTACGCGCGTCGTGCGTGTCGAGCTGCGGCGCGAGCCGCACGGACACGTCGTCGACGATCAGCGCATCGGGGAAGGCGGCGAGCCGCGGCACGAGGTCGTGGCGGACCCACCCGATCGGCGCGTCGTCGACGAAGACCGGGCGGAACTGGCTCAGGTCGTAGCGGTTGCAGGCGGCGATGCGGTCGCGGAAACTCATGTTCGATTCGGCCTTGGCTCTAGTGCGGGGGCTCCGATGCGGGGCTGGCGGCGCGGCGGGCGCGCACTATAGCATCGCCGCGATCCGTGGATGGGCGCGGGTTCGACGGAGGTTGCCATGCG
>JAEUKZ010000272.1 GCA_016793045.1 Alphaproteobacteria bacterium | reverse complement strand
GAACGACCCGATGCGGCTGGCGGCGGCCTTGATGTCGGCCCAGCCATAGGCCGCCTGGTCGACGTCGCTGCCCCACAGCTTCTGGCGGCGTTCGGCGACCCGCTGGCCGCCCATGCGCTCGTAGAAGAAGCGCGCCTGATTGTCGCGGATGGTCCAGGCGAAGGCGCGGTCGGTGCCGCGCGTCGCCAGCGCGGAGAATGCCGCGGCGAGAAGCTGGCGGCCGATGCCGCGCTCCTGGAACTCGGGCAGGACGTAGAGCGTGTAGATCTCGCCCATCGGAGCGCCCCCGGGCGAGAAGGCGCCGACCGCCGGCAGGTCGCCGGAGCGGCTGTGGCCCACGCTCGCCATGCCGACGACGCCGTGCCCGACTTCGGCCGCCACCAGCACCGACTGGCTGTCGGCGCGGTTGCGGATCACCCAACTCCATTCGTTGGCCTGGCGTTCATAGGACATGCCGAGGAGCACGCGGTCCGGCAGCAGGCCGGCATAGGCACTGCGCCACGTGTCGACGTAGACCCTGGCGATGCCCGGTGCGCTGCGCACCGTCGCGTGCCCGATGATCGCCATCCCCACTACCCCGCACCTAAGCCTTGGTACCCGATGGGCCGACCGGATCAGAGCCTAACATGAGTCGCTTCGCGCGCAACAGGCTCGCCGGATCGCGGACTACAGGCGCAACAGCGCGGTCACGGGAAGATGATCGCTGTGCACGAACGGGCCGACCGTGCGCGCCGCCACGGCGACCGGACCGCCGACCAGGATGTGATCGATCGGCACGACCGCGAGCGGCAGGCGCGCATTCCAGGTCGGGTGCAGGCCGCGGCCCTGTGCGCTGTCGGCCAGCCTGCCGCGCCCGAGCAGGACGCGGAAGCCGGGCGCCCACGGCGTGGTGTTGAGGTCGCCGAGAACGATCCGCGCCTCGCCCTCCGCCTCCGCCATCAGGCCGCCGATCAGCGCGAGCAGGCGGTCGCGCTCGGCGACGTGCGCCGGCGAAACTGGCGACGGCAGATGCGCCCCGATGACGCGCAGGCAGCGCCGCGCGGGATCGTCCGCCGCCCCGTCGAGGCAGAGGCGCGCGTGGACGAGGTACTCGCCGTCGCCGCGGCGGCCGACCGGCAGCGGCGTCAGGGCGAGCCGGCTGAGGATCAGCACGTCGGCGCGCGAGCCGCCCACGGCGCCGAGCTGGTAGGGATAGCGCGCGAGCGCCGGTGCCAGGGCGCGGCGGATATCGCGCGTCACCTCCGAGAGCACGAGCAGGTCCGCGTCGGCTTCGGCGATCCAGCGCATGACGGCGTCCGGACGATCGTTGCGGAACCACAGATTGAGCGCCGCGACGCGCAACTCGCGGCCGGCCGCGGCCTGCGCCGGCGGCACGATCGGCTGAAGGTAGGGCCACAGCTGCACCCCGACCGACGCCACCAGCGGGATGCACACCGCGACGACGCGCCAGCGCCGCCGCAGCGCGAGGACCGCAAGCGCCGCGAACAGCCCGGCGGCGTAGACGAGCTGGAACTGGCTGAGCGTGTCGGCGGCCCAGCCCAGGATGGCGATCAGGGGCGACGGCGCCGCCGCCAGGCCGAGGCCGGCAAGCCAGCCGGCGCCGATCGCCGCCGCGATCGCCAGGCACACGGCGCGCGCCATGAAATCGACGACGATCATCAAGCCGTACCCGCGGCCGGCGCGCGCTCGAGGATGGCGACGAAGAATCCGTCCGTGCCCGCACTCGCCGGGCTCAGCCGCGCGTAGCGCGACACCCCCGGCGCCGCCGCGCCGCCGACCGTCGCAGCCCAGACCGCGTCGGCCGGCACGACGGTGAAGCCGTCATTGGCCGCAAGGAAGCCCTCGACCTGACGCTCGTTCTCGTCGGCGAGCAGCGAGCAGGTGACGTAGATCATCCGCCCGCCCGGGCGCACCAGCCGCGACGCGCTGTCGAGAATGCGCCGCTGCAGCGCGACCAGCTCGGTCACGTCGTCCGCGGTCAGGGTCCAGCGCGCGTCGGGATTGCGCCGCCACGTTCCCGTGCCGGTGCACGGCGCATCGATCAGCACCCGGTCGTAGCGGCCGGCATGATGCTTGACCCAGGGGTCGCGCTCGCTCTTGAGCGTATGCAAGGTCACGTTGAACACGCCCGCCCGCCTCAGCCGCTTGGTCGCGCCGGCAATCCGCTTGGGCTCGGTGTCGCACGCGTCGACGTGGCCCTTGTTGCCCATAACGGCCGCGAGGGCGAGAGTCTTCCCGCCCGCCCCGGCGCAGAAATCGCAGACGCGCTGGCCGGGTGCCACGTCGGCCAGCGCCGCCGCGAGCTGCGAGCCCTCGTCCTGCACTTCGACCAGCCCGTCGCGGAACACCGCGGTGGCCGAGAGCGGCGGCCGGCCCTCGACTCGGATACCCCAGGGCGACCAGCGCGTCGGCGCGCCGGTGATGCCGGCCCCCGCCAGCGCGGCGAGCGCCGCGGTGCGATCGGCCTTGAGGACGTTGACCCGCAGGTCGAGCGCCGCGGGCGCGCCGAGCGCGGCGAGTTCCCGGGCCGCGGCGGGCCCAAGGCTTTCTTCCAGCGCCGGCATGATCCAGTCCGGCATGTTGAGCTGGACCGCCGGCGGCTGCAGCGGGTGTTCGAGCGTCCGGGTCTTGAGCCGGCCGGCGAAGCGCGCCTCGGCCTCGTCGAGCGGCGCCGGGCGGAAGCGGTCGCCGTCGAAGGCGTGGGCGATCTTGTCGGCCGTCCAACCCTCGCAGAGCGCCAGCCACGTCATGACGCGCCGGCGCGGATCGGGATCGAGGCGCCCTTCGCGCTCGATCCACCAGTCGAGCTGCGCGCGCACGCGCAGCACGCCATAGACCATGGCGGCGATCGCCGCGCGGTCCTTGGCGCCGATATAGCGGTTGTTGCGGAAATGGCCGCCGGCGACGAGATCCGCCGGCGCCCCGGTGGCGCCATGGCGATCGAGGATCGCGATGGCCGCCGCCGCGCGCGCGCCGGGGGTCACGGCACGGTCCGCGCCAGCTCAGGCATCCGGGCGGTAATTCGGCGCCTCGCGCATGATGCCGACGTCGTGGACGTGGCTTTCGCGCAGGCCCGCGTTGGTGATGCGGATGAAGCCGCACTTGCGCTGCATGTCGGCGATCGAGCGGTTGCCGGTGTAGCCCATCGCGGCCTTGAGGCCGCCGACGAGCTGGTGGATCACCGCGCCGACCGGCCCCTTGTAGGGCACGCGGCCTTCGATGCCCTCCGGCACCAGCTTCAGCGAGTCCTTGATGTCCTGCTGGAAGTAGCGGTCGGCCGAGCCGCGAGCCATCGCGCCGACCGAGCCCATCCCGCGGTAGGACTTGTAGGAGCGGCCCTGATAGAGGAACACCTCCCCCGGGCTTTCGTCGGTGCCGGCGAACAGCGAGCCCAGCATCGCGCAGTCCGCGCCCGCCGCGATCGCCTTGGCGAGATCGCCGGAATACTTGATGCCGCCGTCGGAGATCACCGGGACGTTGCGCGCGCGGCAGGCGTCGACCGCGTCGATGATCGCCGTGAGCTGCGGCACGCCGACGCCCGCGACGATGCGCGTCGTGCAGATCGAGCCCGGTCCGATGCCGACCTTGACCGCGTCGGCACCGGCGTCGATCAGCGCCTTGGCGGCATCCGACGTCGCGATGTTGCCGGCGATGATCTGGGTCGCGTTCGACAGCCGGCGCACGCGCCGCACCGTGTCGATCAC
>JAEUKZ010000212.1 GCA_016793045.1 Alphaproteobacteria bacterium | reverse complement strand
GTCCGCCCGGTCGGCCAGCAGTTCGTGAGCGGCGGCCGCACATGCCGGCAGTTCGAGCAGGTCGTGAACAAGGAAGGACGCACCGAACGCGAAACCGTGACGATGTGCCGAAACAGCGACGGCTCGTGGACGATGGCGTGAACCGTCGTCCGCCAGCTGGCCGGCCGCGTTGAGGCGGCGGGGCGGGACTCCGCAATTTCGGCGGATGGTGGCGCGGACTTGCAGGCCCACGGTCGGGCCGCCCTGTCGGGCGGCTCGACCTTCCGCTCGACCGCTGCCGGCTTTGGCCATTTGTTCCGGGAGCGGCCGAAACGCGCGCCCGACGACGTACGATGGCTTGCGGTCGCCATAGGCGTCCACCGCGCTCTGGTGGGGAAGTGCCGCGTTCGTGCGACGTACGTCCGCAGGTCGGTATCGCGCGGGCGTCAAGTGACCTGGTCCCCATTTCTCGCAGCCGACGGGTTGAGTCTGTTCCTGGTTTGAGCAAGCGCTCGATTCTGCAGCGGGGCGGAGCGCCGCGCGCGTGCGGGGCCCCATATCCCCGAAAGCTTCAAGTGACGACGCTGTGCTGCCAAGCGCGGGTTCGAACGAGGGGTTAGATAGCCCTTCGCGCCGCTGGATGGTGAGGCGCGAACCCCGTCGCCGCGATGCCGAAATTGCGATTCACGGCTTCGCCCTCGCGGCTCAGCCGACATTCGGGCATTCTCGCCATCGACGGTCACCAATGGATAGCCGTGCAACGCTTGGCACTGCCCTTGGGAGACGACGACAACAGGGAGACGCTTCAATGGGTCCGACCGAAGTCCCGCAATCCATTCTCGACCGGTTCAAGAAGGTCGGTACACCGACGATATACTCCGCCCTTGCTGCCAGGGGACTTACGCGATGCTTCATGGAGGAGGTTCACTGCATGACCCCGGGCCGCCGGCTCGCCGGGCGTGCTCGCACGCTGCGTACCGTGCCGACCCGGCCCGACCTTCGCCAGCAGAGCTTCGCACGCGAACATTCGCCGGAGTACGGCGCGATGGCGCTTTGTGGCGTCGGCGACGTCCTCGTCGTGGACTCGATGCGGATGCCCTACGCCACGGTTCTGGGAGACGTAAAGCTGCTGCAGCTCAAGCACCAATCGGCCGAGGGATTTGTGACCGACGGCGCGATTCGCGACCTCGACATCGTGCGTGAATATGGGCTGGCGATCTATGCGCAGCGCCGCACGCCCACCGTGAGGGAGTATGGCGAACCGATTGAAGTGAATGTCGACATACAATGTGCGGGAACGCTCGTTCGCCCGGGCGACGTCATCGTCGGAGACAATGACGGGATCATCGTTGTTCCGGCTGCGATGGCCGCAGAGATCGTCGAGTGGTCCGAGATCCATGAAGAGGCCGAGGAGATCGTAAAGGCGCGGATCGAAAGCGAACGCTGCAATCCCGGCCTGCACTATCCGCCCACGGACGAGTTGAAGGAGAGCATTCGCCGGCGACGGCTAGCTCGCTGAGTCCTGCCGGGGTCCGGCGGTCCGAGGCAACTTTCGTCGCTCGCATCCGCGCATCCACCGTCAAAGCTCCATGGCAAGTCCTACATTTCAGGGCGTCGATCGCGCCACGGCGTTGCCGTCTCGTACGCATGGCCGAGACGCAGGACCGCGGCGTCATCGAACGGGCGTCCCGCAAACTGCACGCTCAAGGGGAGGCCGTCCGCGGAGAAGCCGGCGCAGACGCTCAATGCAGGCGCGCCGGTGACGCTGAACGGCGCCACCACGAGGCTCGGATTCGGCCTGAAATACGGAGGCCGTCCCGCTTGCTCGATCGGCGGGGCAGGGCCGGGCGTGCAGGCCGTGACCAATGTGTCGACCGACGCCAGAACGCGCGCGTATTCGGCACATAGCCGGCGGCGCCAGCGCAGCGCCTGGATATAGTCGGATGCGCGTATGCCTTGACCGGTCATCAGCCGTGCCCGCGTTATCGCAGCGTACTGTTCCGGACGCTCGGTCAGGTCTTGCTCGTGAATCGCGAAGGCTTCCGGATAGAGCAAAAGGCGGCAGCACGCGTCCCAGTCGGCGAGCGGCGGAAGTGTCACGGTGACGAGTTTGGCGCCGAGGCCACGCAGGACCTTCAGCGCCTGCGCGATGGCATCGGCGCATTGTGGATCGCAATTGATATCGCGCTCGTACATGTGTCTCACGACGCCGATCCGCATGCCCTCGATGCCGCCGTTGATCGCCCGGCTGAAGCGCCGCGTGCGCGTTCGCGCGCTTGATGGGTCGAGCGGGTCATGGCCGGCGACGCACTCGAGCAGCAGCGCGCAATCCTCGACCGTCCATGCCATTGGGCCGCAATGATCGAGGGTCGTCGCCATCGGGATCACGCCAGCCCGGCTGACCAGGCCGTAGGTCGGCTTAAAGCCGGCGATGCCGCAGAACGATGCCGGACCGCGTATCGAGCCGCTCGTATCGGTTCCCATCGCGAGCGGAACCAGCCCGCCCGCGACTGCGGCTCCCGATCCGCTGGACGACCCCCCGGTGAAACGGGCGGTGTTCCAGGGGTTTCGCGCGGGAGGAAACGGCAGGTCCCAGGCCGGGCCGCCCGAGGCGAACTCGTGCGTCGCCAACTTGCCCAAAAGAATCGCGCCCGCCGCCTTCAATTTGGCGGCCACCGTCGAGTCGCGCGACGGCACGTGATCGATCAGGAGCTTCGAATGGGCTGTCGTCCTTACGCCTGCCGTCTCGAACATGTCCTTCAGGGCAAACGGAATTCCGTGCAGTGATCCGCGAACCCGCCCCGCTTTGCGTAACCGGTCTGCCGCCTGGGCTGCGCGACGCGCCGAGGCTTCGAGGACCAGCACGAAGCTGTTCAGCCGGTGATCATGCTGGGCGATGCGCCCAAGGCAGTCTTCGACGAGGTCCCGGCTCGAAAGCTTGCCGGCATCGAGCGCCTTGCGCGCTCCGGCCGCCGTCCATGGCAGCGCGGCGGTCATTTCAGGCGTCGCTCCCGAGGGTGGCGATCATCGGCAGCGCGGCGCTGCCTCCGCCTTCATCAAGTCGTTTGCGCCGCAACGTCATCGCAGCGAACTCACAATGGCTTGCCCTTGATCCGCTTCAGTTTCCCTGCCAGCGAATAGTCGACGACAAGATGCTCGCCCATGGCCCTCGCGGCGGCATCGGCGTCTTTGCTCTTGAGCGCCTTGAAGACGCGCTGATGATCCGCATGCGATCTCTCATCTGATCCGGGCACGTGCACCTTTGTCGACGGATAGGCCTCGATCCAGCGGCGAATTGCCGACTGAAGCGCAGCAAAGAGCGGATTGTGGCTCGCTGCGGCGATCGCGTGATGAAACTCCCGATCGGCCTTCAGGTATTGCGGCCGATCGTCGATCGCAGTCGTTTCCGCCTGCAACGCGCGTTCGATGCGCTTGATGTCGTCCGGCGTGGCCCGCTCCGTTGCGAGTCTCACGATATCGACCTCGAGCGCACGTCGGACTTCGCGCAGATGATCGTGGCTTCCCTCAGCGTGAGCGAGGTAGTGGAGGACGCCCAGATCGAGCTTGTCGACGAGTTCCTGCGGCGTCGGAACGACGACTTGAATGCCGACGCCCGGAACGAACGACGTGATGCCGAGCCGCTCGAGCGCGAGAAGCGCCTCGCGGATCGCGAGCCGACCGACCCCGTACTGCTGTCGCAGCTCGTCTTCGGAGGGCAGAAGCGAGCCGGGTGGATGCTCGCCGGTCAGAATCGCGTCGACGATGCGGCTGACGACCTGTTCGTACAGCTTGCTGCGTTTGATCGGTTCACGAAGGGCCAGAGTCATCGTCCGTGCTCATTGATCGGTTGAGTATGATCGGTGTCCGCCAGTCGGTTCTGGAGTCGGCGCTCCCGCATGAAAATCGCTCCACCTGTGTCGTTCTTGCGGGGCCCGATCGGGCTCGCAGATGCGCGCTCACCATCGATGTCGGATCCAGAAGCGGCACAGCCATCCACCGACCGCGTAGGTGAGATGGGCGACATTGGCCTTTACACGGTGGATCAATCGTATTTGCGGTGCAACACCTCGCGTCGAAACGAAGGCCAGCCTCTCCTTGGTTGCCGCCAGCGACCAACGCGAGCCTTCGTTGTCGGACATGAGATTCACGACAGAAAATCTCTCGACCAGAGGAACGAGCGCGGCCTGACGGATGGCGTCGCAGAAGTCGTCCGGCGCCAGCCACATCTGCTGGCCCCATGCGCCATAGAAGAGGTGCGGCCCGCTCCTGCCGTCGGCCGGGAGGTAGCCGATACGAAGGGCCACGAACTCGAAAAAGCCCGCCATCGCGAAGCTGCGGCCGATCTCCTCCCCGATATACTTGGCCAGGCCGTAGGGTGTCAGCGGGTGCACGGGCATATCGGGCGTGATCGCGCCCGACGAAAAGCGATGGCCGGCCATCACCCAGTTCGAACTCGCGTAGACCACGCGCTTCACGCCATATCGGCGCGACGCTTCGAGGACATTGCGCGTGATTGCGACGTTGCCCTGTGCGGATTGCCAATCGATTCGCGGAATAGGGTTGCCCGCAAGATGGATCACCACGTCGGCATTCGCGAACAAGCGCATCCAACTCTCGACGGCGACGCTCAGATCGGCCGTGTGGATGTCCTGCCTGCCATCGGGATTCAGGCAGATGCCGACGACGCGATGACCATGGGCGGCGAGATCGCGCGACGTCCGCTGGCCCAAGGCGCCCGATGCGCCAGTGACAACGACAGTCTTCGTTGCACTCATCGGTCAGGGCTCGGCATACATCTGGTACATATTGACATGGGTATACCATCCCCCTTAGCTTCAAGCATACAATTGATCACCTGACGTCGGCGCCTCGTGCGATGCCGATGCCGGCGAGGTCCGGATGAGACGGTGACACCATGTGCAGTGGTGTGGTTCGGGCAGTCTCGAAGCGGCGATTGCTTTCCGCCGCCAAACATCAAACCAATCGGCGCCAAGCCATCTGGGAGGCAGAGACCAATGCGCGGATCCAAGCGGTTGCGTGATCATGTTGCCGGTCGACATTCCACACCTCTCTTGCACCGCCGCAGGTTCCTGGCCGGCGTCGCTGGAAGCGCGGCAGCGGCCATTGGAACGCGCCCGCGGCGTGCGTCCGCCCAATCGGCGCTGTCCGGCGAAGTGGCGTTTGCCACGTTCGAGTGGAACACGCCGCACACCGGCAGCGTCCTGCGCGCGCTCACTCAGTCCTTCAATCAGCGCTATCCGAACGTCAGAATTCGCGAGATCCCGATCCCCGCGGGCGGCTATCACGACCAGATCCTGACTCAGCTGACCGCTGGTACCCCGCCTGACATTTTCCGAATCGATGATCCGCAGCTGCCGTTGTACATGGAGCGTGGGTTCCTGACGCCGCTCGACGATGCGATCCGCGAGGCGGGGGTTGATACGGCGCGGTTCGCCCCGGCGATGCGCGATGCGCGGCACGAGGGCAAGACGTACGGCGTCGTGTATCAGACGAACACGCGGCAGCTGATCTTCAACCGAGCCCTGCTGCAGGCAGCCGGCATCGACGGGCCGCCGCGTGACGCAGCGCAGCTCGAGGATCAAATCCGCCGAACGACGAAGCGCGATCAAGGCCAGTTCGGCTTCACGTTTGCATCGAAGGCCGGCGATGCCACGGCATTGTTCCTCTCCGCGGGGCCGTTGATCATCGGCTTCGGCAGCCATTTCACGACCGACGACGGCCGCCCCAATGCGACCGACCCGCGGCTCGCCGAGGCGCTCGGGTTCCTCAAGCGCATCTGGGACGCCGATTGCGTGCCGCGCGGCCTCGATGGACCGGCCGCGAACTCCCTTATCTTCAGCGGTCGTGTCGCACTAACCTTGAACGGATCGTTCGTCTTCGGCGCCGCGACGCCCGAGACCCGCCCGAATCTGGCGGCAGTAGCCAGTCCACTGCCGAGCACGAAGCTGATGCGCGGTACGTCCTGGTATGGCGTCGGCGCGCGAGGCCGCAACAAGGATGCGGCCATCGCATGGCTGATGCACATGCTGACGCCGGAAAGCCAGGCCAAGATCGTCGAGGTCGAACGCGTCACGCCGGCGCTGCCGCATCTCATTCCCGCGCGCTTCTTCGAGGAGAGCCCGTGGCTGCGGCCGTTCGTCGAAGGCGCGAGCACGGCCGTTTCATATCTGCCGCCCGGCCTCGGCTCGCGCGCCTTTTCCCAGATCCGCACGATCGGCGACGAGATCGAGGCCATCCTCTATCGCAACAAGCCTATTCCCACGGCCATGGCCGATCTGCAGCGCGCGCTTGAGGCCGGCCTGCGGCGGTGAGCGGAGCACGACACGCGACGATGAGAGCGGCGCCGTCGCAGGACGGTGCCGCTTTCCGCGTTGACCGGCCCGTGCTCAACGGCGGCGCATCGACGCGAGGAATGCGGCTGTCCTGATGTCGACATGACCGGCGTTCTGATGCGTTCGCTAGCCTCCCCGCAGATGCTGCTTGCTCCGATCATGGTGGCGCTCGGGCTGTTCTATTTCGGCCCGATCGCCTTCGGCATGTGGGCGAGCCTTCAGGCCGAATCCGCAGCGATGACCGGCGGGCGGTTCGTGGGCCTTGAACACTACGAATCGCTGGCGCACGACCCGCGCTTTCACGCATCGCTTTGGATCACGGTCGTCTTTACCCTTTCGACGGTTCTCGCGACCTACGCGGTCGGTCTCGCGACCGCGCTGCTTCTGGCGCAGCGGTTTCGCGGCCGGGAGATCGTTGGCAGCGCCTTGCTCATCCCGTGGACGATGCCACTTGTCGTCGTGGCGGTCGTTTGGGGATGGCTGCTCGACTATCAGTTCGGCGCGGTCAACTACGTCCTGCGGCAGCTCGGTTTGATCGATCGGTCGGTAGGCTTCTTGACGGATCCGGACCTTGCCCTCTGGAGCGTTGGGATCGCGCAGGTCTGGCGGATGTTTCCGCTGGCCATGGTGACTCTGCTCGCGGCGATCAAGGCGATTCCGCTGGAGCTCTACGAGGCCGCGGCGATCGACGGAGCCGGCCGTTGGCACGCCTTTCGCTTCGTCACGCTCCCCGGCATCCGCTCGACCACCGCAGCTCTGATGCTGCTCATCGGGATCTGGGCGTTCGGCCGGGCTTTCACCATCATCTTCGTCATGACCGGCGGCGGGCCGGCCGCCGCGACCGAAACGCTGGTGATCCAGACCTATGTCGAGGCCTTCCGTTACTTCCGTCTCGAACGGGCCTCCGCGCTGGGGACGATCGTGCTCCTGCTCTCGACGATCCTGACGATGCTCTATCTGAGGCTTCGTCGTGACCAAGTCTGACGCCTCGGCCCGACTGCCCTGGCGGTGGAGCGCGTTCGCGGCGGTCTGCGTTATGGTCATCCTGTTTCCATTCTATTGGATGGTCGTAGCCGCCTTTCGCGAGGAGTCGGCTCTGCTCGCCTATCCGCCGCAGCTATGGCCCACGGATCTCGCGCCCGGGCTGTTCTGGCGCGTCTTCAGCACGACGAATGTCGGGACGTGGCTGCGGAACACGGCGCTGGTCGCGACCGTCGCGACTCTTGCCGTGGTGCCGATCGCCGCGATCACGGCCTACGCGCTGTCCCGCTTCCGCGGCCGCAGCGTTTCGCTGGCAGCGCTGCTGATCGTCGTCACCCAGATGATGCCTGCGGTGCTTCTCCTCGTGCCCTATTTCATCATCTTCCGTGAACTGGGCCTGCTCGACGGGCTCGGCGGGCTGATCCTCGCCAACTTCGCGTGGACGCTGCCGGTGACGGCATGGCTCATGCGCTCCGCATTCGACGGCGTCCCGACCGAGCTCGAGGAGGCGGCAATGGTCGACGGTTGCGGGCGATTCGGCGCGCTCTGGCGTATCGCCGTTCCGCTCGCCATGCCGGGACTGGTGGCGTCGGCGGTGTTTGCCTTCATCTCGTCGTGGGACGAATACTTCTTCGCGCGGACCCTGATCTCCGACAGCGCGAACTGGGTGGTCTCGGTGGGGCTGGGCTCGTTTTCGGGCGACTACGCCACGTCGTGGCAGAAGGTCATGGCGGTCGCAACCATCTCCACCCTGCCGCCGGCAATTCTCTTCCTGTTCGTCCAGCGCGCGTTCGTCGAGAACGTTTCGGCAGGCGGGGTCAAGGGCTAGGGTGTTCGATCGCCGGATGCGCGATCGAACACCCTAGCCGCGTTTGCGGGCGATCGCGCGCCGTGCCGCCGCTGCGATGTGCGGCGGCGTCAGTCGGTGATGCTCGGCCAGGTCGTCATTCGGCGCGGACTGGCTGTACTCGTTCTGAATACCGATGAACTCCATCGGGCAGGGCGCACGCGCGACGACGACTTCCGCGATCGCGCTGCCGAAGCCGGCCTGGACGTTGTGGTTCTCGATCGCGACGATCGCGCCGATTCGGTTCGCGGCGTCGGCGATGAGGTCGGCGTCGATCGGCTTGACCGTGGGCATGTTGACCACGCCGGCTTCGATGCCTTCGCCCCGCAGGACCTCCGCCGCCTCCAGCGCATAGGGCAGCAGGACGCCGGAACTGATCAGGGCGACGTCATGCCCTTGCCTGAGCCAATGCCCCTTGCCGAGACGGAAGACGTAGGCTCCGTCGAAGACGACCGGCCAGTCGTCGCGACCGACGCGTATGTAGAGCGGGCCCTCGTGCCCGACCGCATAGTCGATGACGGCCGCGATCTCGCGGGCGTCCGCAGTGTCGATCACGGTCATGTTCGGCATCGCCCGCATTGCGGCCGTATCGTCGATCATCTGCTGCGACACACCCTGCATCCCGGTGAATATGCCGGCATACGCGCCGATGATGCGGACATTCGTTCGGCAGTAGTCGACCGACATCGATATCTGGTCGGCCGCGCGCTTGCTCGCGAACCGCGCGAAGGTCACCGCGAACGGGATGAAGCCCATCATCGCAAGACCCGCGGCAACGCCGATCATGTTCTGCTCGGCAATTCCGACCTCGATCGTGCGATCGGGGAACCGTTCCATGAAGTACGTCGTCTTGACCGAATTGCGCAGGTCGGCGTTGACGACGAGCACCTTGTCGTCGCGCTCGCCGATCGCGACCAGCGACCGGCCGAGGGCATCTCGCAGAGATGCTTTCTGCCAATTCAAGGCGCAGACTCCTCAGCGATACGATTCGAGTTGGGCAAGGCGGGGCTCGATCTCGCTCATCGCCTGGTCGTAGAGCGCGGGGGTCACGGTCCCGCCATGCCATTCGACCTGGTTCTCCATATAGGAGACGCCTTTGCCCTTGACGGTCCGGGCAATGATCACTGTCGGCTTGCCGCGGACCATCCTGGCCTCGTGATAGGCCGCCAGCAGGGCGCCGATGTCGTGGCCGGGGATGTCGATGACATGCCATCCGAAGGCCTGCCACTTCGCCGCAAACGGCTCCAGGCTCGGCATCACCTCCATCGTTATTCCGCCCTGGAGGCCGTTCCAGTCGACGATCGCCAGCAGATTGTCGGCTTTGAACTTCGCCGCGGCCATCGCGGCTTCCCAGACGTTCCCTTCCTGGGTCTCGCCATCGCCCAACACGCAGTACGCGCGGATGTCCTTGCCGAGGCGGCGCGCGCCGATCGCCATTCCGAGCGCCACGGAAAGACCCTGGCCGAGCGAGCCGGTCGTCAGTTCGACCCATGGCAGATGTATCGAGTCCACGTGGCCCTGCAGGCGCGCGCCCAGGGCCTCGAAGGTCGCGAGCTCCTTCGTCTCGATCAGGCCGCGCTGCGCAAATACGCAATAGAGCCCCAGGGCCCCGTGACCCTTCGAGAGAATGAACCGATCGCGGTCGGGAGACTTCGGATCGCGTTCATCGATCCGGAGCTCGGCGAAGTAGAGACTGATCAGTATCTCGATTTCCGACAGGCACGGTCCGCAATGGCCGCGGCCATATCGAAAAACCGTATCGAGGAACAGCTTTCGGGTCGATTCGGCGAGGTACCTGAACCGGCCGATCTCGGCGTCGGTCGGGGCCCAGCGCGCGCCCTCGCGATCGGTCAAGGCGTTGCTCAACACCGGCTCTGGTTCCTGTCCGGGATTGCGGAACTCACGTCGATGCCTCGTTGACCAGGACGACCTTGATCCCATCGATCCGGCGCTCGACGATGTCTTCGAAGACGCGCCCGCCTTCGGTCATCGGAAAGGTCGTCGTCACCAGCGACGCGCAGTCGATGAGCCCGTTCTCGAGCCATGCGCAGGCAGTCGCAAAGTCGGCCGGCGTGAAGTTGAACGACCCGCGAACGACGATCTCGCGCGAAACGACCTTGGACAGGTCCACGGGAACCGTCTTCCATCCCCCTATGGCCACGATCGTGCCGCCTGGACGGATGGTGTCGATGCATTGGCCGAAGGTCTGCGCGATGCCGACGGCATCGAACGCGGCATCGATGTCGCCCGCGCGGGAGGTGGCGATAAGATTTGCGGAAAAATTCGCGTCGTTTGGGTCCAGTGCGGCATCCGCAGCCATCGCCAGCGCGGCCTGCCGGCGCTCCGCCTTCGGATCGACGGCGATCACGTGCGCGGCGCCAGATCGCTTGGCGGCGATCATCGTGAGCAAGCCGATCGTCCCGCACCCGACAACGAGAACGCGTCGATTCGAAAGGTCGCCGGCCTGGCGCGCCGCATGAATGGCGACCGCCAGCGGCTCCGCCAGCGTGCCATGCGCAAATGACAGGTGATCGCCGAGTGGCAGCAGGTTGTCGGCCGGGACGGCGATTCGGCTCGCCATCGCTCCATTCGCGTTCGCGCCAAGGTAGACACGATTCGCACAAAGATTGGTGCGGCCGGCGGCGCAGGCCTCGCATCGCCCGCAATGCAGAAACGGCCTGACGACGACGCGCGTGCCGGTCTGGAAATGCGCGCCGTGCCTGCCCGGCGCAATCACTTCCCCGGTAAACTCATGCCCCATGACCATCGGCGGGATGCGGCGGCCGCTGTCGCCCGTGTAGCCGTGCAAGTCGGAGCCGCAGATGCCAACGGCGCGGACCGCAACGAGCACGTCACCGTCACCGACGACGGGATCCGGCCAGTCCTCCCACCGGAGCGATCGTGGTCCGTGAAAGACCAGTGCTTTCATGCGTCACGAGACCATTCGGTTTTTTGCATCGGTATGCTGAGGAACTCACTGGTCTGGAGACCACTCGGCCTCGCGTGCGGCCACGTCGTGCGTGTCGCTCCGACTCCGGGTCCGTCGCGTCCCCGGAGTTGAGTGTCCAGGCACTGAGTATACCCAGTATCATGAGTCCCTGCGGTGGGTCAATTCGATCGCCTTGGCGCGTTCGTCCTTGGACGAGAGCCGGGTGCGCTGTTCGCGCAGCCAGTCGTGCAGGTCGCCGACGAGCGGCTTGGCGCGTTCCTGCCGCACGGTGCGGCGAGCCTCCGGCGGTCGTTGCGTTGATCTCGCGCCCGATGGCGAACAGCGCGTCTCGACGTGCCCAGAGACCCGCGCCATCTGGTAATCGTCTGGTAAGCGGCCGCGCGGGCGTCCGCATTCCACACATCGTCTTGAAATAGTTGGCGTCCCCTAGGGGATTCGAACCCCTGTTACCGCCGTGAAAGGGCGATGTCCTAGGCCTCTAGACGAAGGGGACGCAAGGCGTCGTGCGGGCGGAGGTCTAACGGGACGGGCGCGTAAAATCAAGTCAGCACGCGGGCTTGGCCGCAATGGCCCGGATTTTTGCCAAGTTCGGCGTGATTACTTCCGGTAATCAAATCGATGTGAGTATTAAATAAACGGCGTGTAAACGGGCTGGTAGTATTGTCATCGACATGGAAGACATTACATCACACAGCGGTGTATTCACAGACCTTCTTGCCATCGCCTCTGGCCTGGCATTAGGGATCGTGGCAATCCTGTTCTGGTGTGTTGAGATTGTCGCCGGACAAGACTTGCCGGTTTGGTACTATCTTCTTGGAATGGCCGGCATGACCGCGGCGACCTACGCCCAGCTGCAGCAGCGCCGCGGCGACGAGCAGTAGCGCTACGCCGCGCGCGGCGGCGCGGCCGGCAGGGCGGCGGCGCTGGCGATTGCCCGGATTGCGACGGTGCCCTCGCGTCCGCGCACTGCGGCCGCATGGGCGGGAAAGGCGGCGAGGTCTATCCCGGCCGCCTTGGCAACCGCTTCCGAGACGACAACTTCCGCCTTGAAGTCCTTGGTCAGCGCCTCGAGCCGGCTGGCAGTGTTGACGGCATCGCCGATCGCGGTGAGCGACACCGCCCGGCCGTAGCCCATCTCGCCGACGATCGCGGGCCCGACATGGATGCCGATGCCGAGCCGCAGGTCGCGGTCGAGGCCGTGGCTGAGCGAGCGGTTGAGCAGGGCGAGCGCTTCGCCCATGGCGCGGGCCGCGTCGAGCGCGGACCGTGCTCCGCGGGCCGGGCCCTCCTCGACGCCGAACAGCGCCATCACGCCGTCGCCGATGAACTTGTCGACATGGCCGCCGTGCTGCTCGATGGCGCGGCCCATCGCGTTGAAGTAGCGGTTGAGGATGAAGACGACGTCGTAGGGCAGCTTGTCCTGCGACAGGCTGGTGAAGCCGCGCAGGTCGGCGAACAGGATCACGATCTCCTTCTCCTGCCCCTGGAGATGGGTCGGCCGCGGCCAGGCGTCGCGCGGGCCGGCGAGCGGCGGCAGCAGCGGCACGACGGCGACGTCGCCGGTGGGACGGAGCTGACAGGCGAGGCGGACATCGGGGCCGGCGCCGGCGCGGGCGAGCACCGCGGTCTCCTGCGGCGAGGGTGCGGGCAGCGTCTCGTGCCCGCGCACGACGCGCACGCGGCAGGTCGAGCAGCGGCCGCGCCCGCCGCACACCGCGGCATGGGGGATGCCGTTCGTCTGGCTCGCCTCGAGGACGCTGAGCCCGCGCGGGACCGCAGCTTCGCGCCCGTCGGGATAGGTGATGCGGATGCGCCCCCGCTTGCGCTCGACGAGATCGCGCAGCCAGCGCGCCACGAGCGTCAGGGCGAGGGCTGCAAAGAACACGCCGAGGATCGTCCACCAGGCCGCATCGAGGACCGCCGTGGTCGGTGGAAAGTTCGCCACCGCCACCAGGGCGTCGGTCCATCCCGGCTGCGCCGCGAGATGCTGGATGTCGCGGCCGGCGGCGACCATCCCCATGATCGCCAGCGCCGGCCACAGCAGCGCGAAGGCGAAGGCGAGCGGCGATACGCGCGGGTACCACGGCCGCAGCCGCAGCCACATCCA
>JAEUKZ010000198.1 GCA_016793045.1 Alphaproteobacteria bacterium | reverse complement strand
GCGCATCGCCGCGATCGCGGCGGCACCGGACCGATCGGCACCACGCACGAGTTGGCGTACCGCGCCGCCGGCATCGACAAGCGCGATGTCGACTGGGCCGGCGGAGTCACGGGCGAGCGCCCAGGCGACGGCCTTGACCAGCAGGTCGGTCGCCGCGATCGGCACCGCCCCCTTCGGCAGCGCCAGATTGAGCCGCTCGCGCAGGCTTTCGAGCGCGACCGTCCTGCATTCGACGATGATCTCGACGTTGCGCGCACGCGCGATGTCGGAGCCGACGATGCGGCCGCCCGGCCCGCTGCCTGCGATCGCGGCGAGTTCGATGCCCGCGCCGCGCGCAAGGCGCCGCGCATATGGGGTGCTCGGGCGCCGTCCGCCCGGCGGACGCGTCGCAACGACGGCGGGCACCTGCCTGGCGCCGCCCGCCGCAATGTCGGCGGCGACGATTCGACCGCCGGGACCGCTGCCGCGCAGGCCGCCAAGATCGACGCCGGCTGCGCGCGCCAGGCGGCGCGCGAGCGGTGTGCTCGAGGTGCGCGGCGCAGGCGCGTTCATCGGCGCGCGCGCTGGCGCAGGAACGCGCCATTGACGCAGTTCGCCGCGGCTCCGCCTTCGAGGCAGTTGAGCACCGTCTCGATCGACTTCGAGCGGAGGTCGCGGATCGAGGCGGGGCTGTAGAATGCCGCGTGCGGGCTGATGCTGAGGCGGCCCTCGAGCCAGGGCTCGCGCGCCGACCACGCCTTGATCAGCGGGTGATCGGGCGGTGCCGGCTCGCGTTCGACGACATCGAGCCCGGCCCCGGCGACGCGCCCGGACTTGAGCGCGCGATGCAGCGCGGTCAGGTCGACGATCGGCCCGCGGGCGGTGTTGATCAGCACCATGCCCGGCTTGGCGCGCGCGAGCGCGGCGCCGCCGATCATCCCGCGCGTCTCGTCGGAGAGCGGCGCGTGCAGGCTCAGCACGTCGGCTTCCTTCATCAGCGCCGAAAGCGACTTTGCCCGTCGCATGCCGACGGCGATCTCACTGCCGGAGGACAGATAGGGATCGTAGAACGCGACGTCCATCCCGAAGGCGCGCGCGCGCAAGGCTGCGGCAAGGCCGATCCGGCCGAGTCCCACGACGCCGAACACCGCGCCGCGCAGCCGGCGCACGAGCGGCGCGGCGGCAAAGGCCCAGCCGCCGACCGGATCGCCGCGCACCGCGTCGTGGTAGGTTGCCGTGCCGCGGGTCAGCGCCAACATCAGCGCGATCGCATGGTCCGCGACTTCCGAGGTGCCGTAGTCCGGCACATTGCACACCGGCACCCCACGCTTGCCCCAGCCGGCGAGGTCGACATTGTCGAATCCGACGCCGGAACGCACGACGATGCGGCATTTCGGGAACGCCGATGGCGGCAGGCCGATCGGTTCCACCGCGGTGTAGTTGATGACCGCGTCGGCGCGTGCGGCGAGGCTGTGCGGAATCTCCGCGGCCTTGCCGGGTTTGGCACGCAGCAGGTGCATCGTCGCCTTGCGGCCGATCAGCTTGCGTTCGAGCCCAGCGTCGTCGTCGTAGTTGAAGTTCGTCAGGAGCAGGTGCATCGGTCCCCCTTGTTGCGTCGCTGCCGATCGCTTGCCGGTCAGCCGGGCGTCACGATCGCGATGCGCTGGCCCATCTTGACGACGGTGCCTTCGGCCTCGAGGACTTGCGCCACCGAGCCGCCGACTGGCGATTCGATCTCGACCACCGCCTTGTCGGTCTCGACCTCGGCGACGATCTCCCCGGCCTTCACTCTATCGCCTGCGCGCTTGTGCCAGCGGATAATCTTGCCCTCGCTGACCGTCAGGTCACCGAAGGGCATCGTGATCTCCTCGCCGCCCGCGACGGGTGCTGCGAGTGCCGTGGCAACCGGAGCGGCCGGCGCAGCCGGGGCGGGCGCCGCGGAAGCGGGGGCTGGAGCTGCGGCCGGCACGGGAGCCGCCGCGACGACCGGCCCCCGCCGGCCGGAGCCGACGCGGCGGATCGGTGTCGCGTGGCCCTGCATCACCGCGCGCGCCTGGGCCACGATGCGGTCGACGTTGACCAGCATCGCGCGCTCGAGCGCGGGGCCGAAAGGATGCGTCACCGGCTCGGTGTGCAGGCGCGCGACCGGCGCGTCGAGATCGTCGTAGGCGATCTCGTTCATCGCCTGGCCAAGCTCGGCGCCGACGCCGTACATCGCATAGCCCTCGTCGACCACCAGCAGCCGATGCGTCTTGCGCACGCTGGTGGCGACGGTTTCGACGTCGAGCGGCTGGATCGTGCGCAGGTCGATGACCTCGCAGGAGATGCCTTCGCGCTGCAGCGCCTCGGCCGCCTCGAGCGCGCGATGGACGAGCTGCCCCGCAGTGGCGATCGTCAGGTCGCTGCCTTCGCGCGCGATCCGCGCGACCCCGAAGGGCACGAGGTGCTCGCCCGCCGGGACGGGGCCCTTGCTCGCGAACAGTGCCTTGGTCTCGAGCATGATGACCGGGTCGCCGGCGCGCAGCGCGGTCTTCATCAGCCCCTTGGCATCGGCCGGAGTCGCCGGCAGGCATACGATCAGCCCGGGGATGTGCGACCAAACCGGATGATAGGTCCCGCTATGATGCGGGCCGGCGGACCGCACGGCGCCGGCGCCGACGCGCACCACCATCGGCGCATTCATCTGGCCGTTCGACATGTAGCGCAGCTTGGCGGCCTGCAGCGCGATCTGGCCCGCGGCCTCGAAGAGGAAGTCCGCGAACATCAGGTCGGCGATGCAGCGCACGCCGGTTGCCGAGGCACCGAGCGAAGCGCCGGTGAAACCGAGCTCGGAGATCGGCGTGTCCACCATGCGCTTGGCGCCGAACTCCTGATAGAGACCCTTGGTGTGCGCAAAGGTGCCGCCGCGCTCGCCGGTTCCTTCGCCGTAGTAGATGATGTCGCGGTTGCGCCGCATCTCCTCGGCGATGCCGTCACGAACCGCATCGAGCCAGCCCGTTTCGACTCCGCCGGAGGCCGGCGCTGCCGTGAGCGCCTCCGGCGGATTGATCGGATCGGCAAAGACGTGCTGGTAGACCGTCGTCGGGTCGGGCTCGGGCGAGCGGCGCGCGAAGTCGAGCGAGTCCTGAACCTCGCGGTCGACCTGCTGGTCGATCGCATCGAGTTCACCCGCCGTCACGACGCGGAATTCCTCCACAAGACGGCGGCGGAAGGTCGTGATCGGGTCGCGCTTGGCCCAGGCGTCGATCTCCGCCTGCGTGCGGTAGTTGCCGACCACCGGATCGCCTTCGTGGTGTCCGACGGTGCGATAGGTCTTGGACTCGATGAGCGTCGGGCCGTCGCCGCGGCGCGCGCGGTCCGCCGCCGTCTTCATCACCTGCCACACCGCCAGTACGTCGTTGCCGTCCACTGCGACGCCGGGAATGCCGTAGGCGGCCGCGCGGGTCGCGACCTCGGGGTTGAGCGTGATCGAGGCGAGCGGCGTCGCGGTCGCGTAGAGATTGTTCTCGCACAGCAGCACCACCGGCGCGCGCTGAACGCCGGCGAAGTTGATCGCCTCGTGAAACGCGGCATGGTTGGTGGCGCCGTCGCCGAAGAAGGCGACCGCCATGCCGTCGGTGCCGCGATACTTGGCGCTGAGGCCGGCGCCGACCGCGGCGGGAATGCCCGCGCCGACCAGGCCGTTGGTGCCGAAAAGTCCGACCGAGCGGTCGTAGAGATGCATCGTGCCGCCGCGCCCGCCGCAGCAGCCGTCGCGCCGGCCATAGAGCTCCGCCATCAGGATGCGCGGGTCCATGCCCTTTGCGAGTGCGTGGCCGTGGCCGCGATGGGTCGATGTGATCCAGTCGCTCGGACGCAGGTGAGCGCATACGCCGACGGCGGTCGCTTCCTCGCCGATATAGAGGTGCAGAAAGCCCGGCGTCTCGCCCTTGCGGCAGGCGACCTGTGCGGCCAACTCGAAGCGGCGCAGCAGCACCATCTGCCGGTAGAGCGCGATCAGATCGGCACGCTCCAGCCCGGCGGGCGGGCGTCCCTTTGCCGCCGGCCTGGCCGGTGCGGAGCGGCGCGACGGCGTCGCGGACTTGAGTGGACGGCGCTTGGCTGTGGGCATGGGGGTGGTCCCTTCAGAAGTCGCGCGCGAAGCCGGCGGTCCAGCCGCCGTCGATCGTCAGGACGTGGCCGGTGATGTAGGTGTTGTCGGGCGCGGCGAGGAAGAGCACGCCGTTGGCGATTTCCTGCGTCGTCGCCGGCCGGCCGAGCGGGATGTGCGACATCAGCCGCGCGTGCTGGTCCTGCGCCGCGCTCGACGCGTCGTGGATCCATTTCTTCCACCCGTCGGTCGCGGTCGAGCCTGGCGCCACGGCGTTGACCAGGATGCCGTCCGGCGCCAGCTCGAGCGCCATCATGCGCGTGAGGTTCACGACGCCCGCCTTCGCCGCGACATAGGGGCTCTGCAGCCGCAGCGGGATCAGGCCGACGACCGAAGCGATGTTGACGATGCGACCGCCCTTCGCCGCCTTCATCGCGCGGGCGACGGCCTGGCTCATCAGAAACACGCCGGTCAGGTCGATGGCGATCATCTCGTCCCACGACGCGATCGGGAATTCGTCGACCGTCTTGCGGTCGGCCGCTCTCACGCCGATGCCTGCATTATTCACCAGGATGTCGATGCGCCCGCAGCGGTCGAGCACCTGCTGCACGGTCGACGCAATCTGGGCGCGGTCGCTGACGTCGAGCGGCAGCGCCAGATGGCCGTCCTGCGCCGCGATGTCCTGAAGCCCGGCGGTGTTGCGGTCGCTGTAGACGACGCGTGCGCCGTTGGCGGCCAGCATGTCGGCGCAGGCGCGGCCGATGCCCTGCGCAGCGCCCGTCACCAGCGCGACCTTGTTCTTGAGGTCGACCTGCATTGTTTCCTCCCGGGGTGCGCCGGTTTCGCGTGGCCCGCGACCGTGTCACCAGTTGTTATGATATCATGACAAGTGTCGTTGCAGAGTCAAGTGCGTTGCGTCGGCGTGCTCAGGCTGTAGGTCAGCGTGTACTGCTGTGCGGGGTAGCGCGTAAATGCGACCTCCACCACGTCGCCCTGCTCCGAGCGATAGACGAGTTGCGTCGACAGGATCGGGTCGCGCTCGGCGATGTCGAGGCTGTGCGCGTCGTCGGCATTCGCGAGCTCGGCACGGATCGTGTGCTTGACGTCGCGCAGGCGCACGTTGAGTTCGCGCTGCATGACGCGAAACACGATGACGTCGTCGAAATCCTCGCGCTTGAGGCGGCTGCCGATACGCGGATGGAAGTAGATGATCGAGCGCGCGAAGGTCTTGCCGGCGCGCTGCAGCAGGCTGCGCAGGCAGTGCAGCCGCGTATCGGGCGGCACGTCCAGCAGCTCGGCGGCGGCGGCCGAAACCTCTTCACGATAGCTGAGCAGCGTCAGCGTCGCGTCGCCGGTCGCTGCGATGATGTCCTCGATCGAGTCGATTTGCCAGCCGAAGCGCGTCTGCGGTCGGCGCGCAAGGACGATGGCGTTGCGCGCCTTCTGCTTGCGGATGTAGCCCTCGAGTTCGAGCAACTGCAGCGCGTGACGCACGGTGATGCGGCTCACCCCGAAACGCAGGCCGAGCTCGCCCTCGGTCGGCATCGCCGTCTGCTCGGGCCATTCGCCGCGCGCGATCGCCTCGCGCAGGGTCTCATAGACCTGGCGGTATAGCGGCTTGTCGCCGTCAGGCACGAAGTCCGGCGAAGCGACGTCGGTCGGGCGATCCGGTGTGCGGCGCGTCATGGGTCCATGGGCCGATTTCGCGCGACCATCGCCGATAAGCGATGCCGTGGCAATTGTCTTGATGAACGGGTGCGTTCGGGTGACCGCGCAAACTGGGCATTTCCGGGGCGATGCCGATTCGGCATCGCGCTGCCAGAAAAAAAGTTCTTTTGCGTACGCCCATCGCGGCCAGATATTTTTCCGTCGACGGATCATGTGGGCGCCGGAGTCGCGGCGCGCGGCTTGCAAGGCTGGCATGCAGGGCCGGAATCGACATCGCCGCGATGTCGCGCCGGTTCGGGCAATCGAAGCAGGCGCGATGCGACAGGCGCAAAGATCAGGCAAACGCCAAGACAGGGGGCAAAGATGAGTGCAGACGAAATCCGCAATTCGCCCGTCAGCAATTCCGCGATCAACCGCCGCGCGGCCTTGAAGCTCGGCCTCGCCGCGGCCGGTGCCGCCGCCGGGGGCTTCGTGTCGGTCGACGCCGACGCGCAAGGCCGGCCGACTGTCAATCTCCAGCTCGGCTGGCTGCTCAGCGGCAACCAGCTGGGTGAGGTCGTCGCCAAGCACAAGGGCTTCTACGAGGCCGAAGGGATCAATCTCGCGTTCCAGCCCGGCGGTCCGAGCATCGACGGGGTCGCGGTCGTCGCCGCGGGGCGCTTCGAGGTTGGCCAGGTGTCGTCAAGCCCGTCGCTGATGCTGGCGGCCTCGCAGGACATCCCGGTCCGCTGCTTCGCGGTGGGCGCCCAGCAGCATCCCTATTGCTTCTTCTCGCTGCGGCGCAATCCGGTGCGTGAGCCGCGCGATCTCATCGGCAAGAAGGTCGGCATTCAGGCGACCGGCGTGATCCTCCTGCGCGCCTTGCTCGCCAAGAACAACATCCCGGAGAACCAGGTGCAGATCGTCACCATCGGCGCGGAGATGGCGCCGGTGATGACCGGCCAGGTCGACGTCGTCACCGGCTGGCTCACCAACACCACGGCGCTGCGCGTGCTGGGCGACCAGCGCGTCGACTTGCGCCTGTGGGATACCGGCGTGCGGCTCTATGCGCTGCCCTACTACGCGACGGTGCGCACGCTGCAGACGCGGGCCGATGCTCTCGCCAAGTTCGTGCGCGCGACCAGCAAGGGCTGGGAGTACGCGCATGCCAATCGCGACGAGGCGGTGGGCTACCTCATCCGCGAGTTCCCCAACCTCAACCAGGCGGACGAGCGCGAGGCGGCCGACGTGATGCTGCAATACGCGTTCAACGCCAACACGCGCACCAACGGCTGGGGCGCCATGGATCCCCAGATCTGGCGCGAGCAGATCGAGCTCTACGCGCAGCTCGGTCAATTCCAGCGCCGCACGCCGGCACTCGAAGAGGTCATGACGATGGACATCCTCAATCAGACCGGCGGCGGACGCGCGCGCATCGGCTGAACGGAGGCGACTCGATGACCGGTCTCAATCGCCGTGCGGCGCTTTCGGGCGGTCTCGCCGCCGGCGCGCTGGTCAGTGTCGGCGGGGCGCAGAGCCGCCCCGTCGTCAACCTGCAGCTCTCGTGGCTGGTCAACGGCCAGCAGCTCGGAGAGATCTGCGCCAAGCGCCAGGGCTTCTACGAGGCAGAAGGGCTCGACGTACGGATGCACCCGGGCGGACCGAACGTCGACGGCGTCGCCGTCGTCGCCTCGGGGCGTGCCGACGTCGGGCAGATCTCGTCGAGCCCGTCGCTGATGATCGCGGCCTCGCAGGACCTGCCGGTGCGCTGCATCGCGGTGGGCTTCCAGGAGCACCCGTTCTGCTTCTACTCGCTCGCGCGCAATCCCGTGCGAACGCCGCAGGACCTGATCGGCAAGCGCGTCGGAATACAGCAGACCGCGATCGTCCTGCTGCGGGCGCTCCTGGCGAAGAACAACATCGCCGAAAGCCAGGTCCGCATCGTGTCGATCGGCGCGGACCTCTCGACGCTGCTCACCGGCCAGGTCGACGTCGCGACGGCGTGGACGGTCAACGTCGCGATCGTCCGCGCCCTCGGAGACCAGGGCGTGGCGATGCGGCTGTGGGATGCCGGCGTGCGGCTCTACGCCAAGCCGTACTACGCCCAGCCGCGCGCGATCGAAACGCGCGCCGACGTGCTCGCCAAGTTCCTGCGCGCTACCGCCAAAGGCTGGGAGTGGGCGCACGCCAACCGCGACCGCGCCACCGACATGCTGATCGAGGAGGTGCCGTCGCTCAATCGCGCGGACGAACGCGCGGGCAACGATCGCGTCCTCGATGCGTCGTTCAACGCCGCGACGGCGGCCAACGGCTGGGGCACCATGGACCCGCGCATCTGGCAGGAACAGATTGAACTGTTCGCCCAGCTCGGCCAGTTTCCGCGACGCACGCCGCGAGTCGACGAAGTGATGTCGCCGGCGATCCTCGACCTGACGCGCGACGGCCGCGCGCGGATCGGGTGAGGTCATGGCCACGGCTCTCGCCCAGCAGTCGCCCGTAACCTCCGCGATGCCCGCGGTCGAGTGCCGCGGGATCGGCGTGCGCTTCGTCACCGACCGCCAGACGGTCAACGCGCTGGATGACATCTCGTTCACCCTGAAACAGGGCGCATTCCTGAGCTTGCTCGGGCCTTCGGGCTGCGGCAAATCCACGCTGCTGCGCGTGATCGCGGACCTCGTGCACCCCACCGCCGGGGCCATCAGCGTGCTCGGCGGCACCGCCGAGGCGGCCCGCCGCGCGCGTGCACTCGGTTTCGTGTTCCAGGATGCGGCGCTGCTGCCCTGGCGCACCGCGATCGAGAACGTCTCGCTGCCGCTCGAAGTCGGCGGCGGACGCAAGCGGGCCGACGGCCCTTCGCCGCAGGAGTTGTTGGCGCTGGTCGGCCTCAAGGGCCGCGAGAACAGCTTCCCGCACGAACTCTCCGGTGGCATGCGCCAGCGCGTGGCGATCGCACGCGCGCTCGTCAGCGGGCCGCGCATCCTGCTGATGGACGAGCCGTTCGGCGCGCTCGACGAGATCACGCGCGATCGCCTGAACGTCGAACTGCTGCGGATCTGGAAGGAGACGCTCACGACCGTGGTCTTCGTCACCCATTCGATCTACGAGGCGACGTATCTCAGCCAGCAGGTGCTGGTGATGGGGGCCCATCCCGGCCGGGTGCGCGAGATCGTGCCCATCGATCTGCCGGCGGATCGGCCGCTGGCGATCCGCGAAAGCGACGCGTTCGTGAGGATCGCCGCGCATCTTCGCGGCGTGCTGGGGGCGGAGTGATGGCAACCGCGGTTCCGGCGATGGTCGATCCGGCGCAGGGCGAAGCCGAGGAGCGCTACCACCGCGCCAAACAGCGCGCGATCCGGCGCCGCCGACTGATGCCGCTGGTCGGCGCCGGCACGCTGCTGGCGGTGTGGGCTGCGCTGGTCTACGGGCTCGAGGTGCCGCCCTACATCGCGCCATCGCCGCTGCGCGTCGTCGAGACGCTGTACATGCGCTTCGGCATGCTGATGACCAACCTCGCACCGACGGCAATCGAGGCGATCTCGGGATTCCTGCTCGGCAATGTCGTAGCCATCATCATCGCGACGGTGTTCGTGCACCAGAAGACGCTCGAGGAAGCGTTTTTCCCGATGATCGTGCTGATCAACACGATCCCGGTGCTCGCCAAGGCCCCGATCCTCGTGCTGCTGCTCGGCAACGGCATCGAGCCCAAGATCGCGATCGCGGCGCTGATCTGCTTCTTCCCGACCCTCGTCAACATGGTGCGTGGGCTCGAATCGGTGAACCCGCAGGCGATGGAACTGATGCGCGTGCTCTCGGCGAGCAAGCGCGAGGTGTTCTTCAAGCTGCGCCTGCAGAACTCGCTGCCCTATCTGTTCTCCGCGCTCAAGATCGCGGCGTCGACCGCAGTCATCGGCGCGATCGTCGGCGAATGGATCGGCACCACGGTCGGCATCGGCGCATTGCTGATCCACGCGATGTACAACTTCGATTCCGCGCTGCTCTACGCCACCGCGATCGTCGGCGCGTGTTTTTCGGTCGCCTTCTATTTCGTCATCACGCTGATCGAACGGCTGGTCGTGCGCTGGCACGCGCCGCCGGTGACCTGAAAATCCCGGGAGGAACGACATGACTGCACTGCCCGATCGCATCGCGGAAGGGCCCGGCGAAGCGCGGATCGTCGCGCGCAGCGACGTCGTCGTGGTCGGCGGCGGCCCGTCCGGCCTTGCCGCCGCGGTGGCGGCCGCACGCAGCGGCGTCAGCGTCACCATGGTCGAGCGCTATCCCTATCTCGGCGGCCTCGCCGCCGGCGGCATGGTGCTTGTGCTCGACGACATGACCAACGGGCAGGAGATCACGGTCACCGGCCTGTGCATGGAAATGATCGAGCGCATGGCGAAGCTCGGCCTCGCGGTCTATCCGCCCGAGGTGGAGCGCGGCCAGAGCGAGGCGTTGTGGCGCAAGTGGTACCGCTGGGGCGCCTATGACTTTCGCGCCCAGGTGAGACCGCAGCCGATCGTCTTTGCGGCGTCGTTCGACCCAGACGGTTGGAAGCGCGTCTCCAACGACCTCGTCGCGGAGAATGCGATCAACCTGCGCCTGCATTCGTGGTTCAGCCGCGCGATCGTCGCGGACGGCCGCATCAAGGGCGTAATCTGCGAGACAAAGGCCGGGCGCGAGGCGATTCTGGGCGACGTCGTGATCGACACGTCGGGCGACCTCGACGTCGCCGCATCGGCGGGCGCGCCGTTCCAGCATGGCTCGTACATCGTCACCACGGTGTTCCGCCTCGGCGGCGTCGACACCGAGGCGGCCGAGCGCTTCAAGTTCGAGGAGCCGGAGCGCTTCGGCGCGATCGACAAGCAGGCGCGCCGGGTGGTCGGGGGCTCGTGGGAGAACTGGTGGCTCAAGACGCCGCTGCCCGGCGTCGTGTGGTGCAATTGCCCGCACATGCCTGGCCATGACGGTACCAAGGTCGAGGATCTGACGCGCGCCGACGCGGAGGGCCGCAAGCGCGTCTACGCCATGGCCGATTTCGTCAAAGCCAACATGCCTGGCTTCGAGAAGTCCTTCGTGGTCGACGTCGCGCCGCAGCTCGGCGTGCGCACGACCCGGCTGCTCGACGGTGAATACGTCGTCAGCAAGGACGACGTGATGAAGCGCGTCCATTTCCCCGACACCGTGGCGCGCGGGCGCGACTACTACACGCCGTTCCGTGCAATGCTGCCGCGCGGGGTCGACCAACTCGTCGTCGCCGGACGCCACTATTCGGCGACCGAGGCAGCGCAGAAGCTGTCGCGCGAGATCCCGCCCTGCATGTCGATGGGCCATGCCGCCGGCGTTGCCGCGGCGATCGCGGTCGACCGCGGCATCGCTCTGCGTGCCGTCCCGCCCGCCGACATCTGCGCCAAGGTGCGTGCCCAGGGCGGCGATCCGGGCGACCGCCCGTCGGAGAACGCTCTCGTGCTGGAGACTCAGTCGTGAACGCCCATATCCCGCAGCCGGCGGAGCTGCCGCTCGCCGGCATCAAGGTCATCGACTTCACCCAGGTGATGATGGGCCCCTGCGCCACCCAGATGCTGGGGGACTACGGCGCCGACGTGATCAAGATCGAGCGGCCCGGCGCGGGCGATCTCTCGCGGACCTCGTTTCCAAACGACCATGCGGGGCTGGTCGGGCCGGTCTTCTGCTCGCTCAACCGCAACAAGCGCTCGGTGGCGCTCGACCTGCGCAAGCCCGAGGCGCGCGCGGCCGTGCTGGCCATGCTCGACGGTGCCGACGTCGTGGTGAACAATTTCCGCGCCGGCGTGATGGAGCGCATGGGCTTCGGCTACGAGGATCTCGCGAGGCGCAATCCGCGGCTCATCTACGCGGTCGGCACCGGCTACGGCCTTACCGGCCCCTACGCCCACAAGGGCGGGCAGGACGTGCTGGCCCAGGCGATGAGCGGAGTCATGTATCGCCGCTCCGACGAATCGCTGCCGCTTGCCGTTCACGCCACCACCTTTGCCGACTATTCGGCCGGCATGCACCTCGTCCAGGGCGTGCTGCTGGCGCTGCTGCAACGCCAGCGCACGGGCAAGGGCCAGCTTGTCAGCGTGTCGTTGCTCGACTCGATGATCGCGGCGCAGATGCAGGAGGCGACCGCGCATCTGATGCGCGGACGCGAGGTCAACTGGGGCGCCATGCCGCTGTCGGGCGTCTTCGCCACGAGCGACGGCGCGGTGGTGATGGTCGGCGCCTTCAAGGCCGATCCGGTCGGAGACATCGGCAAGGCGCTCGGCCTGCCCGATCTCGCCGCCGATCCGCGCTTCACGACGCACGAGTTGCGCGTCGCCAACAAGCCGGCGCTGCACAAAATCTTCCGCGAGCGTTTCGCCTCGAATACGACCGCGCATTGGCTCGCGCGGCTGGAGGAGCAGGACCTTCTCTGCGCGCCAGTCCGCAAGCTCGCCGAGACGTTGGCCGACGAGCAGATCGCCGTCAACGGCATGATCCTGGAGGCCGACGGCGAGGTCGAGCGGGTGCGCACGGTCGGCTCGCCCGTCCACCTCTCCGATGCGCCGGTCGCGATCCGCCGCCCGCCCGCGCGGCTCGGCCAGCACACCGAAGAGGTCCTGGCCGAAATCGGGGTCGTTGCCGGAGCGGGGCAGGATTGATGGCTGTCACGTACTCGCTGGAGAACCATGTCGCTCGGGTGACGATCGACCGTCCCGACGTCCTCAACGCCATCGATGCCGAGACGGAGGCCGAGCTCAATGCGATCTGGCACCGCGTCGAGCGCGACCCGGAGGTCCGCTGCGTGGTGTTGACGGGCACGGGCGAGCGCGCGTTCTGCGTCGGCGCCGACATGAAGAACGTGTCGAAATCCGGCCTCGAATACTGGGCGGCGCCGCGGCCCGGCGGCTTCGGCGGCATCGCACTGCGCGACACGCTCGACGTGCCGGTGATCGCGCGCGTCAACGGTCACGCGCTCGGCGGCGGCTTCGAGATGGTGCTGGGCTGCGACATCGTCGTCGCAGCCGACCACGCCACCTTCGGTCTGCCGGAGGCGCGCGTTGGCCGCATGCCGCTCGACGGCGGCATGGTGCTGCTGCAGCGCCAGGTTCCGTTCAAGCTCGCCATGGGCGTGCTGCTCACCGGCCGCCGTATCAAGGCCGACGAGGCCGCCGCGATCGGCTTCGCCAACGAGGTGGCGCCGATGGCGGAGCTCGACCGGGCGGTCGATCGCTGGGTGGGCGAAGTGCTCGCCTGCGCGCCGCTTTCGGTGCGCGCGATCAAGCAGACGATCCGCCGCACCGCGCATCTCGCGGCGGCCGAGGCGCAGGCGATGCGCCTGCCCGCGGTGATCGCGGCGCTCCAGTCGGAGGACGGGCAGGAGGGCGTGCGGGCCTTCCGCGAGAAGCGCAAGCCCGCGTGGAAGGGGCGGTAGCGGCACGCATCCCACACGGCGGTCGCGGCGCGCTATCATGTGAGCATGCACGCCGTCGTCCTGCGCTACTTCCAGGAGGTCGCTCGCCGTGGGTCGGTGCGCCGCGCCGCCGCGGTGCTCAACGTCGCGTCGAGCGCGGTCAACCGCCAGCTCCTCAAGCTCGAGGCCGAGCTGGGCGTGCAGCTCTTCGACCGTCTGCCCGGCGGCATGCGGCTGACCCGCGGCGGCGAGCTGCTGCTGCGCCATGTCGGCGACACGCTGCAGGACTTCGAGCGCGTCCGCGCGGAGATCGACGACCTGCGCGGGGTCAAGACCGGCCACGTGCCGATCGCCGCGGTCGACTCGTTGCTCGTCGAGTTCCTGCCGCGCGGCCTCGAGGCGTTCCGTGCCGAGTTTCCCGCGGTCACCTATTCGATCCGCGCCGTGGCGCCGGCCGACGTGCCGCCGGAGGTCGTCGCGGGACGCGCCGATATCGGCTTCACCTTCGTCGCGAAGCCGCCGGCCGGCGCGCAGTTCGTCGCCTCGATCAGCGCGCCGATCGGCGTGCTGATGTCCGCCGGCCATCCGCTCGCGCGCAAGCGCCGCATCGAGTTCGACGAATGCCGCCGCTTTCCGGCCCTGGTGCAGGAAGGCCCGCTGCCGCGCGCGGCGGAGATCGACCCAGACTTCAATGCCTTCCGCGAATCGCTGCCACCCAAGCTGGTGTCGAATTCGATCTCGCTGCTCAAGCATGCGCTCCACCACAACATGGGGCTTTCGTATTTCACCAAGCTCGGTTTCCTGCGCGAGATCGCGGAGGGCGAACTGGTGTGGCGGCCGCTCGCCTCGCGCGCCATCAACACGCTGCGGCTCGGGCTGATGATCCCGACCGAGCGCCGCCTGCCGATCGTGACCACGCTGATGGTCGAGCTGCTGACGCGGAGACTGCGCGATGTCGAACGGGCTTCCTGACCGGCCGCTGTGCATATCGGGTGGGCTGATCCTCGCCGATGCGGCCGGCGAACCGCACCGCGGCACGCTGCTCGTCGAGCGAGGCCGTATCGCCGCGGTCGCGCACGGTCCCGCTGAGGCGGCGCTCGAGAGTCTCGCCGCCGATCGCGTCGATGCGTCGGGGCTCGTGGTCATGCCGGGACTGGTCAACGCGCACCATCACGCCTACGCCAACGTCCTGCGCGGCACCGAGAACAGCCTGCCGCTCGAGCTGTGGGCGCTCTACACCGTTGCCTTCGGGCGCGCCCTCGACGCGCAGGCGATCCGCCTCGCCATCCTGCTCGGCGCGGCCGAAATGCTGCGCGCCGGCGTCACCGCCTGCATCGACCACTTTCCGCATGTCGGCCTTGCCGAGCACGCCTATTGCGCACATCGCGAAAGCGGGATGCGCGTCGGCTTCGCGCCGTTCCTGCACGACATCCACGACCACGACTTCCTCGCGGTCGAGATGACCGACGATCTGCGCGCGCGGCTCGCCGGCGCCGGATTCCCGACCCGCGAGCGTCTGGGCGCGCTGTTTGATGGGCTGGTGTCGCAGAGCCGCGGCGATGGCGACCGTGTCGCCATCCTGCTTGGGCCCAATGCGCCGCAGCGCTGCTCGCCCGAACTGCAGACGCTCTGGCGGACCCTGCGCGACCGCCACGGCCTCGTCGTCCACACCCATCTGCTGGAAACCTACGCCCAGGCCGCGGGCTCGCGCGCGCGCTGGGCAGGCGGACTGGTCGGCGAGATGGAGCGCCAGGGCCTGCTTCACGAAGGCCTGGGGGTTGCACATGGCGTGTGGCTGACCGATCGCGAGCGCGAGATTCTTGCGCGCCACCATGTCGCGGTCTCGCACAACCCGGCGAGCAACCTGATGCTCGGCTCCGGGATCATGCCGTATGCGGCGCATCGCGCACTCGGCATCACGATGGGCCTCGGGAGCGATTCGGCCAACACGGGCGGCGGAGCCGACCTGTTCGAGATCATGCGCCTCGCGATGATGCTGCCGCGTGTGGCGACGCGCGACTGGACCGCCTGGCCGAAGCCGGCCGAAGTGCTGGCGATGGCGACGCAGGGCGGGGCGGCGATGCTGGGCCGGTCCCGCGAGCTTGGCCGGCTCGCACCGGGCATGCGCGCCGACCTTGTGCTGCTCGATCTGTCCGGCAGTGCCGCGATCGCGGCGCGACCATCTGTCGCGACGATCGTTCAGCATGGCGGACCGGCGGCGGTGCGTGCCGTGATGGTCGATGGCGCGTGGGCGCTGCGCAACGGTCATATCCTCGCCTTCGATGAAGACGCAGTGCGGCGCGAGTTTGCCGCCTTCGCGCCGCGCATTCTCGCCGAGGCGGAGCCGGGCCTCGTGCTTGCCCGCGAGGCGGCCGAGGCGATCGGCCGCAGTGCGGCAGTCCGTACCAATCCGGAATGACGCTGCGCCGTTTCAACCGCCGCAACGGCCGCCTTTCGGCGGCCCGGTCGACCTGTTAGCGTACCGTGCTCGTCGACGATTTCACGGAGGCTGCGATGGTTGCGGTGTTGTGCGAGGCGTCGGCCGGGTCCGTTCCGGTGGTCGACGTGGGACCGCTCTTTGGACGCGATGCCGGCGCCTTCGCCCGCACGGCGCGCGAGCTGCGCCGCGTCTTCGAGACGGTCGGGTTCGCCTACATCGCCGGCCATGGCGTGAAGCCGGAACTGATCGAAGCGCTGTTCGCCGCGTCGCGCCAGTTCCATGCGCTGCCGATCGAAGCGAAGATGCGCGTCAAGATGAACGCCCAGCATCGCGGGTACATGCCCTTCAGCACGTCGACGATCGTCACCTCGTCGGTCGCCAGGGTCACGAAGCCGAACCAGAGCGAGTCCTTCATGATGATGCATGAGGTCTCGCCGGACGATCCGGATGTCGTTGCCGGCAAGCCGCTGCAGGGACCGAACCAGTGGCCGGAGGAGCTTCCCGATTTCAAGCCGACGCTGATCGGCTACGAGGCCGCAGCGCGCCGCGTCGGCGAGACGCTGGCGCGTGCGATCGCGGTGTCGTTCGACCTGCCGGCGGAATGGTTTGCCCCGCATTTCGCCAAACCGACGACGTGGTTGCGCCTGCTGCACTATCCGCCGCTGCCCGATCCGCTGCCGCCTGACCTGTTCAGCTCGGCGCCGCACACCGACTACGGCTTTCTCACCATCCTCGCCCAGGACGACACGGGCGGGCTCGAGGTGCGCGGCCGCGACGGCTCGTGGATTCCGGCGCCGCCGATCAAGGGCACCTATGTCGTCAACGTCGCCGACGTGCTGATGCAGTGGACCAACGGGATCCTGGTTTCGACGCCGCATCGTGTCCGCAATGTCGCCGGTCGCGACCGCTATTCCTGCCCGTACTTCTACGATCCGGGGATCGACACCGTGGTCGAATGCCTGCCGGGCATCGTCAAGCCGGGCGAGAGCCCGCGTTGGCCGGCGACCTCTTGGCGCGACTACGTGATGGAGCGACTCGACAAGAACTATGTCTACCGGCAGCGGCCGCAGGCGTGATCGCACAGGCCCGCGATTTGCATGCCGCGGTCGTGATGCGTAGGCTGTCGCGGTAAATTTTCCTTCGGCGGATTCCGCAGAAAAACCAAAGGGGGCTGACCATGACCACGCTGAATCGACGGAACTTCATCGGCGCCGCGGCGGCGCTGGCTGGCGGCGTGGCGCTGCCGCGCGGCGCATCGGCGCAGGCGCAGCAGCTCGTGGTGAACACCTACGGCGCGCGCTGGGAACGGTTCTGGCGCGACACGCTGCTGCCCGGCTTTCAGCGCTCGGCCAATATTCAGGCGACGCTCGATGTCGGTCTCGGCCGCACCTGGATGGCCAATCTGCGCGCGGCCGGCGTCAACGCGCCGCCCTATTCGATCCTGATGATCAACGAGGTCTTCGCCAACGTACTGCGCGCCGAAGGCTTCTTCGACCGCATCGACACCGCGAAGCTCAGCAACTGGTCGAAGCTGCATCCACTTGCCCAGAATGACGGCAACAGTGTCTTCGGCATGGTCAATCCGATCGGCCTCGGCTACCGGTCCGACATGGTGCGAACGCCGCCGCGCTCGTGGAAGGACCTGTGGGACAATCGCGAATTCCGCGGCAAGACCGGCATGTATCAGATCGGCAACTCCGCCGGTCAGATGTTCCTGATGCTGGCGAGCAAGCTCTATGGCTCCGGCCCGATGGATTTCGACGTCGGCTTCCGCAAGATCGAGGAGCTCAAGCCCTTCCCGCAGGTGGATTTCTCGGGCTCGCTGTCGACGCTGCTGGCGCGCGGCGAAGTCATCGTTGGCCCGCTCGACCTGCCGGAGGTCGTCGCGCTCAAGCGCCGCGGACTGCCGATCGAATTCGCGGCACCGAGCGAGGGCATGTTCATGTTCGAGCAGTCCTTCAACATCCTGAAGAACGGCCCGGCCAAGGACGCCGCGTATCGCTACCTCGATTACCTGATCGCGACGGAAACGCAGACCAACCTGGTGAACGAATTCTTCATCACGCCGGTCAACCGCGACGTCGCCATTCCGGAATCGCTGCGCAGCCAGCTGCCGATCGGCGTGAACGAACTCAACCAGATCATGACCTGGGACTGGACCGCCTTCAACGCGCAGCGCGACGCGGTGATCGACCGCTGGAACCGGGTGATGCGGTAGGCCGGCCGCTGCGCTCGTTCGTCCGGCGTAGGGGCGGGCCGCCTGGCCCGCCCGGGCCGGCCGGGAGCCCCGCCCCTAAGGCTGCGGATGCGGCGTGCCGCTGCACCGCCTCCGTAGTCATCCCGATTGTGGCTCTCCGCCCGCTGCGCGCATCCTCGCCCCGATGACCAGACTTTCAATCTCCGGCCTCGCCAAGCGCTTCGACAAGGTGGCGGTCCTCAAGGGCTTCGACCTCGAGATCGCCAATGGCGAGTTGATCTCGCTGCTCGGGCCATCGGGCTGCGGCAAGACGACGACCTTGCGCTGCATCGCCGGCTTCGAACAGCCGTCTTCAGGGCGCATTGAGTTCGACGGCGCCGACGTCGTGCGCCTGCCGGCGGAGAAGCGCGACATCGGCATGGTGTTCCAGAACTACGCGCTGTTCCCGCACATGACGGTGGCGGAGAACCTCGCCTTCGGCCTGGAGATGCGCAAGGTCGCGAAGCCCGAGATCGAGCGCCGCACAGCCGAGGTTCTCAAGCTCGTCCAGCTCAGCGATCTCGGCGGACGCTATCCGCGCCAGCTCTCGGGTGGCCAGCAGCAGCGCGTCGCGCTTGCCCGCGCGCTGGTCATCGAGCCGAAGCTGCTGCTGCTCGACGAGCCGCTCGCCAATCTCGACGCCAAGCTGCGCGAGGAGATGCGCTTCTTCATCCGCTCGCTGCAGCGCCGCGTCGGCATCACGACCGTCTACGTCACGCACGACCAGGCCGAGGCGATGGTGATCTCCGACCGCATCGTGGTGATGTTCGGCGGCGAGATCGCGCAGATCGGCTCGGCGGGGGACGTTTACGACCGCCCGGCCTCGCGTCAGGTCGCGAGCTTCATCGGGCTGTCCAATTTCATCGACGGCACCGTCGACGGAATGGATGGCGAGTACTGCAACGTCGATACCCGGCTCGGCCGCATGCGCTGCCGCGCAGGCGGCGCGCCCGCCAAGGGTACCGCCGCGTCGATCCTGGCGCGGCCCGAGGTCATCGTGCTGTCGTCGACCGAGCCGCAGGACGTCAATCGCGCCCGCGCGACGGTCGCGGAACGGTACTTCCTGGGCAACATGATCGACTACCGGCTCGATTGCGGCGACGGCGTGGTGATGCAGACCCAGCAGCCGCCGCACAAGGTGTTCGAGGTCGGCGCCAGCGTGTGGTTCGCGATTCCGGCGGGGCAGACATGGCTGCTGGCGCGCTGACGACATTCGGACCGGCGGTGCCCGGCGACGCAGCGCGCGCCCGCGCGCTGCGCCTGCTGCTGATCGCGCCCGTCGTGGTGCTGATCGTCGTCTTCCTGGTGCTGCCCTATCTCAACATCGTGGTGATGAGCATCCGCGTGCCGTCGACGCGTGCTCCCTATGCTCCCGGCTTCACCCCCGACAACTACCTGCGCGCGCTTACGGATTCGCTCTATCTCGGCGCACTGGCGCGTTCGCTCGCGATCGGCGCCGCGACCGCGTTCTTCTGCCTCGTGCTGGGATATCCGGTCGCCTACCACCTCGCGCGCACCAACGCGCGCTTCAAGGGGCTGCTCTTCGCCGCGGTGCTGTCGCCGCTGCTGGTCGGCGTCGTCATCCGCTCCTACGGTTGGATCATCATCCTCGCCAACAACGGGATCATCAACCAGACGCTGCGCGGGCTCGGCTGGATCGATTCCCCCGTCAGGCTGATGTACAACGAGTTCGGCGTCATGCTGGCGCTCGTGCACGTCTTCCTGCCGTTCATGATCCTGCCGCTCACCGGCGCCATCCAGTCCATCGATCCCAATCTGGAAGCGGCGGCTCGCTCGCTCGGGGCGCCGCGCTGGCGCGTGTTCACGCGGATCGTTCTGCCGCTGTCGATGCCAGGCATCCAGTCGGGTACGATCCTCGTCTTCGTGCTCGCGGTCAGCGCCTACGTGACCCCGATGCTGCTGGGCGGCGGCAACGTGCAGACGATGGCGACGCTCGTCGTCCAGCAGCTCGTCGACGCTTTCCTGTGGCCGGTCGGCGCGGCGCTGGCGCTGATCCTGTCGCTCGCCGGTGCCTGCTCGGTGGCGATCTACGCGCGTCTCACCGCGCGCACGATGCGGCGGCTCGGCCCATGAAGGCGCTCGTCGAAGTCATTCGCGATCCGCTGCGGTTCGGCTTCGGCGCCGTCGTCATTGCGGTCTATGTGTTCCTGCTGCTGCCGATCGCGATCGTGGTACTCGCGTCGCTCAACGCGGGCGAGTACCTGACCTTTCCACCGCAGGGCATCAGCCTGCGCTGGTACGGCAGCTTCTTCTCGAGCCAGCCGTTCATGGACGCCTTCAAGTTGTCGCTGCAGGTCGCGGCGACCAGCATGGTGTGCGCGGCGGCCCTCGGCACCTCGGCGGCGCTCTACTACGTGCGCTTCGCGCGCGGCGGCAAGGAAGCGCTGCGCTTCATGGTGCTGGCCCCGCTGCTGCTGCCGGAGATCCTCACCGCGATCGCGCTGCTGTTCTTCTACTACCAGATCGGGCTCGGCACGCGCACGCTGGTCGGCCTGCAGATCGGCCACGTGCTGATCACCTTGCCCTTCGTGTTCCTGTCGGTGTGCTCGGCGCTCTACAACATCAATCCGTCGCTCGAGGAGGCCGCGCGCAGCCTCGGCGCCGGCAGCTGGACGGTGTTCCGCCGCATCACCCTGCCTCTGATCAAGCCCGGCGTCATCACCGGCGCGATGTTCGCCTTCATCATCTCCTTCGACCTGTTCTCGATCTCGCTGCTGCTCAAGGGCATCGGCACGACCACGCTGCCGATCCAGCTCTTCGACTATCTGCGCTGGGACTACGACCCGACCGCCGCCGCAGTCTCGACCGTCAGCATCGTCATGACACTGTGCGTCGTGCTGATCACCGACCGCCTGGTGGGCCTGCGGGCGGTGCGGTTCTGACGGTCGATGCGACGCCCCGGGTCGGCCAGGAGGCCGACCCCCTGCGATCCGTCGCGGTCGCCTTTCACTCCGCCGCGGCGCGCAGGCTCGCGCGCTGCTTGTCGCTGGCCTTGCGGTCGATGCGGCCATCGCCGCCGACGACCACGCCGTAGTCGCGCGCGGCGCCCTCCGGGGTCACGTAGCCGTGGCGAAGATCGTGCTCGATACGGTCGTAGTCGCGGTCGAGCGGATTGCCAAATCCCGCACCTCCGGCAAGCACGACCTCGACGACCTCGTCGTCGCGGTTGAGGACGACGAGCTGGCCGGTGCCGATCTCGCCGGTGCGGTCCGCAGCGGTGACCCGACCGTGCACCTCGCCGCCCGGCTTGCCGTCGAACAGCCCGTCATAGGCGATGCCGACGCCTTCGGGATAGACGCCCGCGAGCGTGGTGGCGCCGTCGGTCGTGCGCTTGCGGAAGCGCACGACCTGGCCGAGGCCGCCGCGCTGGCGCCCGGCCCCGCCGGTATCGGCGCGGTAGGCCTTCTCGATCACGATCGCCGGCGTGCGCGCCTCGAACAGCTCGATCGACGTGTTGGCGGCCGAGGTCGGCCACATCAGGCCGGACTTGCCGTCGGACGCGTCGGAGGCGCCCTGGCCGCCGCCCATGAACAGGTTGTCGTTGTACGAATGGCCGTCCGGCGCGCGGCCGTAGACGAAGATCGCCATCGGCAGGCCAGTGAAGGCCTGGACCTGCTTCGGGATTGCCGGTGCGAGGGCACGGAACAGGTTGGGCGCGATGTACCAGCCGGTGCGGATGCGCAGGTTGACCGCCGCGGGCTTGCTGCAATTGAGCGCGCTGCCCTCCGGCGCCGTCACCGTGAACGGGCGGTAGCAGCCGGCATTGCCGCGCACATTGGGCGTCAGCATGCACTTGAGCGGATAGGTGGCGTGAGCGGCGGTGTAGTTGAGCGTCGAGTTGAGCCCGCCCTGGGCAAGCTGCGGCGGCGCTCCGGCGAAGTCGACGGTCAGCGCATCGCCGGCGACGGTGATCCTGACCGGGAAGCGCAGCCGGTCGCCGGTTGGATTGTTCCAGATCTCGCCTTCATAGACGCCGTCGGGAATTGCCAGGATCGCGTCGCGCATCGCGCGTTCGGCGCGGCCCTGGACGATGTGGGCGAGCGGGGCCAGGTCCTCAATGCCGTATTCGTCCATGAA
>JAEUKZ010000080.1 GCA_016793045.1 Alphaproteobacteria bacterium | reverse complement strand
CGTTGCCGGGAATCGTCGAGGCGGCCTATGTGCTGCCGGATGCCCATTGGGGCTACGGATTTCCGATCGGCGGCGTCGCCGCATTCGATGCCGCCGACGGCGGCGTGGTCTCGGCGGGCGGCGTTGGCTTCGACATTTCGTGCGGCGTCCGTCTGCTGACGACCGGAACGGCCGCGCGCGACCTTGAGCACGCCAAACAGTCCCTGGCCGACTACCTGTTCACGTCGGTTCCGGCTGGTGTCGGCAGCACCGGGCGGATCAGGCTGTCGGAGCCCGAGATGGACGCGATGCTGCGTGGCGGCGCGCGCTGGGCGGTTGCATGCGGACATGGAGTCCCCGCCGACCTCGACCGGATCGAGGATCGCGGCCGGGCCGAGGATGCCGATCCGGCGGTCGTGTCCGAACAGGCGCGCAACCGCCAGCGCCAGGAGATGGGGACGCTCGGATCCGGCAACCACTACCTCGAGGTCCAGGAAGTCGCCGAGATATACGACCCGCTGCTGGCCGCCGCCTTCTCGTTGCGCCGCGGCGATGCGGTGGTGAGCATCCACTGCGGGTCGCGCGGCCTCGGCCATCAGATCGGCACCGAGTTCCTGCGCGAGATGGCGATCGCGGCCCCGCAGCACGGAATCAGCCTGCCCGATCTCGAACTCGCGTGCGCCCCGATCAATTCCGAACTCGGGCGGCGCTATCTCGGCGCGATGCGCGCGGCGATCAACTGCGCGCTGGCCAATCGCCAGATCATCACGCATCTCGTGCGCAAGGCCTTCGTCAGCCTGTTCCCGGCGGTCGAGCTCACGCTGCTGTTCGACGTGTCGCACAACACCTGCAAGCGCGAGCGCCACCGGATCGGCGGGAAGCCGCGCGAAGTCTGGGTTCACCGCAAGGGCGCGACGCGGGCCTTCGGGCCGGGGCACGCGGAGCTGCCGGCGGCCTTCGCGACCACCGGCCAGCCGGTCTTCATCGGCGGCAGCATGGGTACGGCATCGCACGTGATGGCCGGCTGCGCCGGGTCCGAACGTGCCTTCGCCTCCGCCTGCCACGGCGCCGGACGTAGCCTGTCGCGCCACGGCGCACTGAAGCGCTGGCGCGGTCGCGACGTCGTCGACGCGCTTGCGGCGCGCGGGATCATCGTTCGCAGTCCGTCGGCGCGCGGCGTCGCCGAGGAGGCGCCCGGCGCCTACAAGGACGTCGAGCGGGTCGTCGACGCCGCCGAGCATGCAGGGCTTGCGCGCAAGGTCGCCCGCCTGGTGCCCGTGATCTGCGTCAAGGGCTAGCGGCGGCAGCCGATTGGGCGTGCCCCGGTGCCGGTCATTTCACGGTGAGGCAGGGGCACTCGGCGAGATGATTGACCTTGAGCGAGACGCTGCCGAGCAGCGAGCCGCCGACCCGGCCCAGGCCGCGGCGCCCGATCACGATCAGATCGGCAGCCGACGTGCGCGCGACCTCCGCGATCTTCGTCGCCGGGTCGCCAAGCTCGACCGTCGTCGCGATCTTGCCGACGCCTGCCTGCCTCAGCGCGGCCTCGGCGCGGCGGACGATCTCGTCGCCGACCTGGCGCATGATGTTCGCTTCAGTGACCTGAACGTGTTCCAGCTCGACGAACTGCGCCAACTCGTCCGGGACCCGGCCGGAGCCTGCTTTCGGCATCGCGTGGACCACCGTCACGGCGGCGCCGAACTTGTTCGCGATCTCCGCCGTCAGGGCCGTGGCCTTTGACGCGTGCTCGGAGCCGTCGACCGCAAGAACGATTCGCTTGATCATCGCTTTGCCCTCCTGGCATGGGATGCAGCCGCGCAATTATCCGGGCCGGCGATCGTGGCGCCCTTCACCTGGGTCAACGGTCAGTCGACCCGCCGCTCATCCAGGCATCGCCGCTTGCCGCGCGTCGCAGTCCGCCGCGAGGGCGTACAGGGCCGGCGCAATCGCGACCGGTACGGTCATGGGCTGGAGTGCGCGAAGGGCATCCGGCAGGCGAAGAAGCTGGCTCGCTGCGTGCGCGCGGACGGCATCGAGCATCGGGAGGTCGGGCAGCCGGCGTCCATCGCGCATGATGGGCCGCAGCAGCGGATCGCCGTCCTGGCGGTCGCCTTCAATCGTCAAGGTGTCGCCGACGATCCGCCCCTGCGAGTCCGTGCGTCGCCAGACCTGCTTGCGGCCGGGCCATGTCGCCTTGCCCTCCGAGCGCTTGCGGCGCGGCAGCCCTGCATACTCCTGCAGCTTGTACGCGCAATCGAGCGCCGGCACGTCCGACGAGGTGACGAGACTGGTGCCGATGCCGTAGGCATCGATCGGCGCAGCTTGACGCGTGAGGTCAGCCAACTGATCCTCATCGAGGCCGCCGCTCGCGAGAATCGACACCTCGGGCAGGCCGCCCTCATCGAGAATCCGCCGGACCTGCCGCGCGTGCTCGCCGAGATCGCCGCTGTCCAGCCGCACGCCGCGAATGCGAATGCCGTCGCGCGCCAGGCGCGGCGCGAGCGCCACGACCTTGGCGGCGGCCTTTTCCGTGTCGTAGGTGTCGATGAGCAGGACGAGGCCGTCCGGGCGCGCATGTGCGAAATGCTCGAAGGCGAGCGTCTCATCGTCATGCGCCTGGACGAAGCTGTGCGCCATTGTACCGAAGATGGGGACGCCGAAGCGTCGCTCGGCGAGGACCGTGGCGGTGCCCGCGAAGCCTGCGAGATAGCTCGCGCGCGCGGCGAGCAGGCCCGCCTCGGCACCATGTGCGCGTCGCAGGCCGAAATCGATCAGGCGCTTGCCGGGCGCCGCCAGGACCATGCGCGCCGCCTTGGAGGCGACGATCGTTTCGAAATGAACGAAGTTTATCAGTCTGGTTTCGACGAACTGCGCCTGCGGCAGGGGCGCAGTCACGCGCAGCAGCGGCTCGTTCGGGAAGACGATCGTTCCTTCGGGAACGGCATCGACATTTCCGGTGAAGCGGAAGCCGGCGAGGTTGTTCAGGAATTCGCGCGTGAAGCGCCCCGAACGATCGAGGAAGGCGATCTCGTCGTCGGCAAAGCGCAGTCCCTCCAGGAAGTCGACGACCTGTTCGAGACCGGCGGCCATCAGGAAGCCGCGCCGCGCGGGAAGTTTGCGCACGAAGAGCTCGAAGACCGCCGGTTCGGTCATGCCGTGGTCGTAGTAGGCCTGCATCATGTTGAGCTGATACAGGTCGGTCAGAAGCAGGCTTTCGCCCGCGATCATCGCCCGCCTGCCGCGCCTGACGGCCGCACGAAGCTCAGCCTCCCGGCTCGATGCCGACGCAGGACAGGCCGAGCGCCGCCAGCCCTTCGGCAAGATAGTCGGCAACCAGCGGCGTCTCGATCAGATAGTCGGGCGTTCGGCGCGGGTCGAGCCGGAGCGCCTCGGCGCGCATCGTGCTCCACTGCGACACGTCGAAGTCGCCACGGCCGAGCCAAGTCAGCGTCACGAGATCGGCGAGCTGGTCGACGTTGAGATCGCTCAGGATCTGGCGCAACTCCTGCTGGACCGGATCGTCCGGATAGTCCTCCAGCACCTCGCGCATGTCTTCGTCGGACGGGTTGGATCCGGGATCCGGCTCGACGATCGCGACCTTCGCGTGGAATTCACGGGCCCGCGCGACGATTGCGCAGACCGTCGGCAAATCGATTTGAAGCATGGCTCGCCTCGTTTGCGGTCGCTCGGGTAACGCTGGGCCGCATCAATCGTTGCGGCCCGTTACCCTCCGTGAACATGCCCCCTACGGCACGACAAAGGGTTGATACAGATGAATGGCCGCGCGGTCGCAGCGCTCCCCGGCTTGCGCCGCCAAGCGGTGGCGCGGACGCCTCAATGGATGGTCGGCCGGCCGGAGGGAGCGGGGGCATGGACCATCGGCACGAATGCGACCGGCAGCACGCCTTTGGTCCGTATCTCGCCGCTTGCCGACTTCTCGACGACCGTCAGCATCTGGCCGGCGCCCGGCAGGCCGATCGGGATCACCATGCGACCGCCGGCCTTGAGCTGATCGACGAGCGCGGTCGGAATGACCGGCGCCGCAGCGGTTACGATGATCGCGTCATAGGGTGCGTGCTCGGCCCATCCGGCGTGGCCGTCGCCGACGCGAAGATGGACACGCTCGTAGCCGCAACGCTGCAGGTTCTCGTGGGCCTGCGCGGCAAGCTCCGGAATGACCTCGATGCTGTAGATGTCGCGTGCGATCTCAGCGAGGACGGCGGCCTGGTAGCCCGAGCCGGTGCCGATCTCGAGCACGCTCGACTCGGCGGTGAGATCGAGGAGCTCGGTCATGATGGCGACGATGAAGGGCTGCGAGATCGTCTGGCCGTGGCCGATCGGCAGTGGCGCATTGATGTAGGCGAGGGACATCTCGCCGGGCGGGACAAATCGCTCTCGCGGTACCGCCTCCATGGCGGCGGCCACGCGCGCACTGAGTCGCGGTCGGCCGGTCCAGTCGGCGCAGGCGCGCGCCTCGGCGGCGATCTCGCGAAGCAGGACGGCCTTGTCTTCCATGGGCGTCACTCAATAGAGCTGGATGCGGCGCGCGATCAGCGCGCGCCAGGTTTCGCGCAGGCGGCCAAGTTCGCGCCGGACGACCGATCCGATCTGCGCATCGATCCCCGCGACGCGGCGCCCGCCGCTTTGGCCGACGCGCACGATCGTCCGGTGCGGCTCGACCACCGGGCTGCCGATGCGGCTGGCGAGCCAGCATTCGGCCCGCTTGATCTCCGGGACCTGCGCCACCAGCGCCTCGGCGATGGCGCGCGCGGCGATGTTGTAGAGCTTGCCGACGTGCGATACCGGGTTCTTGCCGGCGGCGGCCTCAAGCGTCATCGGCCGGCCTGGCGTGATCAGTCCGTTGATGCGGTTGCCGCGGCCGGTCGAGCCGTCGTCGCCCGCTTCCGCCGAGGTCCCGGTCGCGGTGAGGTAGATCGACCCGGCGTCCTCATCGTCCGCCGCGTTGACGGCGACGTCGGCCGTATGCAACCCGGCGGCGCGCGCGGCGACAGCGGCGATCCGCCGGGCGAGGCGCTGCTTCTGGCCGTGGTAGTCGTCGAGATCTTGGACATGCCGGCCGACGAAGGCGCAGGCGAGGGTGACCGCCGCGCTGCGGCCCTTGCCTGCGGCCATGATCTTGATGTCCGGGCCGATCCCCGGCGCGACACGGCGGCCCCCGCCCGTGCGCAGGTCGCGGTCGATGTCGAGGACCATCCGTTCGATCGGGCTCAGCGGCGCGAACCCGACTCCGATCGAACTGTCGTTGGCGAACCAGATCCCTTTGGCGTGCGCACGCTCGAACAGTGCGATCAGATCGGCCGAGCCCTGGCGCACCAGGCACTTGATCCTGACGTGGCGCACGCAATCGAGTGCCGGCAGATGGCGCCTGAGCCAGTCCCGTGCAGCCTCGATCGCCAGTTCCCGCGCCGGCACGCGCACGCCCTTGTAGTGCAATGTCGCGCGGCCGCAGAGGTAGATCTCGATCGGGCTGATGATCCGTCCGCCGCCGAAGCCGGCGTGCGCCGCGCCGCCGCGCAGCAGGACCTTGTCGACGTTGTGATGCATGATCATGCCGAAGCGCTCGCGGTAGAAGCGCGACAGCGCGACGGAGAACTCCTCCGCGAGGGCATCGCAGATCGTGTCGGGATGGCCGATTCCCTTGCGCTCGACGATCTCGAGCGGAAGGCCGCGCATGGCGGGCAGGCGGACGATCTCGAGCGGTGCGGTCGCTTCTGGCATCGCCGCTCCTCAAGGCGCCGGCATGCGGGCGCCGTCAATGGGGGCCCAGTCTTGTCCGACCTTGTGGTAGCGGCGCTTCACCGCCGCCCAGGCGACGCGGTGGGCGATCTCTTCATGCCGGGGCTCGTCGCGATACGCCGTCCAGGCGTGGTTGAACGCCTCGCGATAGATGTCCTGCGCATGCGCCGGGAGGTGATGCCTGACGCGCGGCGGGAGGTCGTCGTTGCTGCGATAGGGCATCGCCTGTCCCCGATTTCGCGGCAATCGCGGACGATCGCCGCAGCAACCGCCGGAGCCGGAGCCCCCGATGCGCCGGCCGCCGGACGGAAACGTGACGCGGTGACAATCCATCCGCGTGGCAGAGGCGGCATTGACGCAAATCAACGGCGCTCCGCTTTGCCCGCCGGCGGCCGCCTCGTTAGACTGCGAGGTGGAGTCAAGGCTGCGATCCGCCGGATCGGACGTCCCGAATGAACATCGCCGACTCGCTCGATCTTTCGGCCCGCGCACGCCCGCATCATCCGGCGATCGAGGATGGCGACCGTATCGTCAGCTACGCGGAGCTGTCCGCGCTGACCGGCCGCGCCCAGACGGCACTGCGGGCGGCCGGCGTCGGCCCGGGCGAACGGGTCGTGGTCGCCCTGCCTGACTCGCCCGAGCATGTTGCCGTCATCTTCGCGCTGGCGCGGCTCGGCGCGGTCAGCCTGTCGCTCGA
>JAEUKZ010000066.1 GCA_016793045.1 Alphaproteobacteria bacterium | reverse complement strand
AGATGGTGATGCCGGGCGACAACATCGCGATGGAGGTGCACCTGATTGCGCCGATCGCGATGGACGAGGGCCTGCGCTTCGCGATCCGCGAGGGCGGCCGCACCGTCGGCGCAGGCGTCGTCGCAAAGATCATCGAGTAGGGTCGGTCGAGGCGGGGCGGCATGCGCCGCACCGGCAGGGCTTAGGAGTGTAGCTCAATTGGTAGAGCACCGGTCTCCAAAACCGGGGGTTGTGGGTTCGAGTCCCCCCACTCCTGCCATTTTCGCGGCGGCCGTCGCGGTCGCCGCCGAGGGCGATAGGACATGAGCAATCAGACGACGACCAGCACGACGCCGGCTGGCCCGCGCATGAGCATCGCCGAACGGCTGCGATTCCTGTTCACGGTGTTTCCGCAGCAGGTCCGCCAGGAGGCGTCGAAGGTCACCTGGCCGTCGCGCAAGGAGACGCTGATCACCACCGCGATGGTGTTCGCGATGTCGATTCTCGCGGCGATATTTTTCATGGTCGTCGATCAGATTCTGGGCTTTGGCGTCCGCCAGATCCTCGGCTTCGGAGGGTAAGTGCGATGAGCGCGCGGTGGTACGTCATTCACGTCTATTCGGGCTTCGAGAAGAAGGTCGCCCAGTCGATCCGCGAGCAGGCGGTGCAGAAGGGCATGGAAGCCCAGTTCGAAGAAGTGATGGTGCCGACCGACAGCGTGGTCGAGGTGCGCAAGGGCAACAAGAAGGTCAATGCCGAGCGCAAGTTCTTCCCCGGCTACGTGCTGGTGAAGATGGACATGACCGACGAGAGCTGGCACCTCGTCAAGAACACGCCCAAGGTCACGGGTTTCCTCGGCGGTCGCGGTCGGCCGATGCCGATCACCGACAAGGAAGCCGACCGCCTCCTGCGCCAGATCAAGGAAGGCATCGAGCGGCCGCGCCCCTCGATCACCTTCGAGGTCGGCGAGCAGGTCCGCGTCTCCGACGGTCCGTTCACGTCGTTCAACGGCGTGGTCGAGGAAGTCGACGAGGAAAAGGCGCGGCTGAAGGTTTCGGTCTCGATTTTCGGCCGGCCCACCCCGGTCGATCTGGAGTACTCGCAGGTGGAGAAGGTCTAAGCCGGCACGGTCTGCGGACCGCGGCGGCCCGACTGAATTACCGGTGAACCGGCGAAGCCGGCGACCGGGAGCCAAAAGGAAGGCGACATGGCGAAGAAAGTAGTTGGATTCATCAAATTGCAGGTGCCCGCCGGGCAGGCGAATCCGTCGCCGCCGATCGGCCCTGCGCTCGGCCAGCGCGGCCTCAACATCATGGAGTTCTGCAAGCAGTTCAACGCGCAGACCCAGAAGATGGACGCCGGCACGCCGATCCCCGTGACGATCACGGCGTTCCAGGACCGCAGCTTCACCTTCACGATGCGCACGCCGCCGGCGAGCTTCTTCCTGAAGAAGGCGGCGAAGCTCGAAGGCGGCGCCAAGGCGCCGGGGCGCGAGGTCGCCGGCAAGGTGACCAGGGCGCAGATCCGCGAGATCGCGGAGAAGAAGATGGCTGACCTCAACGCCAACGACGTCGACGCGGCCTGCAAGATGATCGAAGGCTCGGCCCGCTCGATGGGCCTGCAGATCGTGGAGGGCTGACCATGGCCGGGAAGAACGGAAAGCGCATCAAGAAGGCCTATGACGGCATCGACCGCGACAAGACCTATCCGGTCGCCGAGGCGGTGAAGATGGTCAAGTCGCGCGCGGGCGCCAAGTTCGACGAGACGGTCGAGATCGCGATGACCCTCGGCGTCGACACGCGCCATGCCGACCAGAACGTGCGCGGCGTCGTCAGCCTGCCCTCGGGCACCGGCAAGACGGTGCGCGTCGCGGTGTTCGCCAAGGGCGATCGCGCCGCGGCCGCGCAGGCGGCCGGGGCCGACCTCGTCGGCGCCGACGACCTTGCCGAGAAGGTGATGGCGGGCCAGATTGATTTCGATCGCGTGATCGCTGCGCCGGACATGATGGCTGTGGTCGGCAAGCTCGGCAAGGTGCTGGGCCCGCGCGGCCTGATGCCGAACCCGAAGCTCGGCACCGTGACCCCGAACGTCGCCCAGGCGGTCAAGGACGCCAAGGGCGGTCAGGTCCAGTTCCGCGCCGACAAGACCGGCAACGTCAACGCCGGCGTCGGCAAGGCGAGCTTCACCGAGGCGCAGCTGGTGGCGAACGTCTCGGCGTTCCTCGATGCGATCAATCGCGCCCGCCCGACCGGCGTGAAGGGGACCTATATCAAGAAGGTGACGCTGAGCTCGACGATGGGGCCCGGCGTGAAGCTCGACGTGGCAGCGCTCGGCGGGGCTCCCGCCGCGGCGGCCGAGTAGCGAATCCCGCCTTTGCGCGGCGCCGCCAGGACCGGCGCGCCGCGCGGAAGCGGTACATAGGACGCGGGCGCTCTCGTCGGTGCCCGTGTCCACCTGTCCGTGACTGCAGGCGCCGGCCTTCGTGGCCGTCGTAATTGGGATGGGGCGACCCGCCCGGCCTGCAAGAGACAGAGGTGGCAATTCGTTTGGCCTTCCGTTCCGGCAAGGAACGGAGGTCCGGACGGTTTGGGCTTCTGGGACAGGCCAAGCGGCCATTCGCCTGTCCTCGTTGCGATTCGGGGGCCGGCGGACGACCAGGTGAAACCGGTCCGACCCGGCCGGCGGCCCCGATCGCCAGAGGCGTTAGGGGATCCGACGGCAAGGTTGGATCAAAACACGGGAGACGATCCGTGGACCGATCGCAGAAAGAGAAGCTGATCGCCACGCTGAACGACACGTTCAAGCAGGCCGAATTGGTCGTCGTGACCAAGCAGGCCGGCCTGACGGTCGCCGAATCGACCGACTTGCGTCGGCAGATGCGGGCAGCGGGCGCCGGCTTCAAGGTTGCGAAGAACCGGCTCACGAAACGCGCCCTGGACGGCACGCGCTTCCAGGGCCTCTCGGACATGCTCAAGGGCCCGACGGCCATCGCCTACAGCAAGGATCCCGTTGCTGCGGCGAAGGTGGTCGTCGAGTTCGCGAACAAGAACGAGAAGCTCACGATCGTCGGCGGCAGCCTGGGCGAGCGCACGCTCGACCTCGCTGGCGTCAAGGCGCTCGCGACCCTTCCGTCGCTGCCCGAAATGCGGGCGCGGCTCGCTGGTCTCATCCAGCGGCCGGCGGCGAAGATCGCGGGTGTGCTCGCGGCACCGGCTGGCGGACTTGCGCGGGTTATCGGCGCGCACGCACGCAAGCAGGAAGCGGGCTGAGCCCGGTTTCGTGATTCGAACGCACTGACAAGCCAAACCATCCCAGGAGAACCGAACCAATGTCCGACCTTGCCAAGCTGGTGGACGACCTGTCCAAGCTCACCGTCCTCGAGGCGGCCGAGCTCGCCAAGATGCTGGAAGAGAAGTGGGGCGTCTCGGCTGCCGCCCCGGTCGCCGTCGCCGCGGCACCCGCCGCCGGCGCCGCCGCCGCGGCAGCGGCCGAGCAGACGGAGTTCACCGTCGTGCTCGCCACGGCCGGCGACAAGAAGATCAACGTGATCAAGGAAGTCCGTGCGATCACGGGCCTCGGCCTCAAGGAGGCCAAGGATCTCGTCGAGGGCGCGCCCAAGCCCGTGAAGGAAGGCGTGAACAAGGACGAGGCTGCCAAGATCAAGAAGCAGCTGGAAGACGCCGGCGCCACGGTCGAAGTCAAGTAAGGCGCCGACCCGGATCCCGACCGCCGCGGCCGACGAGGGCCGCGGCGGGACGGGAGGCCCGGGAGCTGATGACAGGAATTCGCGGCCGCGGGCGCATTGGTGCCGGCGGATCACACGAGCCCTAGACGAGGAAGATAATGAGCCAGTCCCTCACCGGTCGCAGACGGATCCGCAAGACCTTCGGGCGCATTCCCGAGGTCGCGCCGATGCCCAATCTGATCGAGGTGCAGAAGAGCTCCTACATGAGCTTCCTGCAGATGGGCGTGCTCCCTGAGCAGCGCAAGCCGCTCGGGTTGCAGGAGGTCTTCGCCTCCGTCTTCCCGATCAAGGACTTCTCGCAGCGCGCGCAGCTCGAGTTCGTCAAGTACGAGCTCGAGGAGCCGAAATACGACGTCGACGAGTGCCAGCAGCGCGGCATGACCTTCGCCGCGCCGCTCAAGGTGACGCTGCGCCTCGTCGTCTGGGACATCGACGAGGAGACGGGCTCCCGCTCCATCCGCGACATCAAGGAGCAGGACGTCTACATGGGCGACATGCCGCTCATGACCGACAAGGGCACGTTCATCATCAACGGCACGGAGCGCGTGATCGTCAGCCAGATGCACCGCTCGCCGGGCGTCTTCTTCGACCACGACAAGGGCAAGACGCATTCCTCCGGCAAGTACCTGTTCGCGGCGCGCGTCATTCCCTATCGCGGCTCGTGGCTCGACTTCGAATTCGACGCCAAGGACCTCGTCTACGTGCGCATCGACCGCCGCCGCAAGCTGCCGGTGACGACGCTGCTGCTCGCCCTCGATTCGGCCGAGACCGCGAAGATCCGCGTCGAACGCGAGAAGGCCGGCAAGCCGCTGGCCCCCGGCGAGGCCCAGGGCATGACGCCGGAGGAAGTCCTCAACTATTTCTACGAGAAGGTCGTCTTCACCCACGGCAAGAAGGGCTGGAAGACGGATTTCGACGCCGAGCGCATGCGCGGCGTCAAGGTGATCTCCGACCTGATCGACGCCAAGTCCGGCAAGGTCCTGGCCGAGGCCGGCACCAAGATCACGCCGCGGCTCGCGCGCAAGATCAAGGAAGAGGGCGCCACCGAGGTGCTGGCGACGCTCGACGACATCAAGGGCCGCTACGTCGCCGTCGACATCGTCAACGACAAGACCGGCGAGATCTACGTCGAGGCCGGTGACGAGCTGACCCAGGCGACGCTCAAGACGCTGGAGGAAGCCGGCGTCTCGACGATCCCGACCTTGCACATCGACCACCTCACGGTCGGGCCGTACATCCGCAACACCCTCAAGGCCGACAAGAACGCCAGCCGCGAGGACGCGCTGATCGAGATCTACCGCGTCATGCGCCCCGGCGAACCGCCGACGCTCGAGACCGCGGAAGCGCTGTTCAAGGGCCTGTTCTTCGACTCCGAGCGCTACGACCTGTCCGCGGTCGGCCGCGTGAAGATGAACTCGCGCCTCAGCGTCGACTGCCCGGACACCGTGCGCATCCTGCGCAAGGAAGACATCCTGGCGATCATCAAGATGATGGTCGACCTCAAGGACGGGCGCGGCGAGATCGACGACATCGACCATCTCGGCAACCGCCGGGTGCGCTCGGTCGGCGAGCTGATGGAGAACCAGTACCGGCTCGGCCTGCTGCGCATGGAGCGCGCGATCCGCGAGCGCATGTCGACGGTGGAGATCGACTCGGTGATGCCGCACGACCTCATCAACGCCAAGCCGGCGGCGGCGGCGGTGCGTGAGTTCTTCGGCTCGAGCCAGCTCTCGCAGTTCATGGACCAGACCAACCCGCTGTCCGAGATCACGCACAAGCGGCGCCTCTCGGCCCTCGGGCCGGGCGGTCTGACGCGCGAGCGCGCCGGCTTCGAGGTGCGCGACGTGCATCCGACGCACTACGGACGCATCTGCCCGATCGAGACGCCCGAAGGCCCGAACATCGGCCTGATCAACTCGCTCGCCACCTATGCGCGCGTCAACCAGTACGGCTTCATCGAGAGCCCGTACCGCCGCGTCAAGGACGGCCGGGTGACCGACGAGGTCGTCTATCTGTCGGCGATGGAGGAGGGCAAGTACAACGTCGCCCAGGCGAACATCGAGTTCGACGCCAAGGGCCGCGTCGTCGCCGAGCTGACGAACTGCCGGCGCGGCGGCGACTTCGTGCTGGTGAAGCCCGAGCAGATCGACTTCGTCGACGTGTCCCCGAAGCAGCTCGTTTCGGTCGCCGCGGCGCTGATCCCGTTCCTCGAGAACGACGACGCCAACCGCGCGCTGATGGGCTCGAACATGCAGCGCCAGGCGGTGCCGCTGATCCGCGCCGAGGCGCCGGTCGTCGGCACCGGCATGGAGTTCGTCGTCGCCCGCGATTCGGGCGCCGCGATCGCGGCGCGCCGCTCGGGCGTCGTCGACCAGGTCGATGCGACCCGCATCGTCATCCGCGCGACCGAGGAGACCTCGCACTCGGCGCCGGGCGTCGACATCTACAACCTGCTCAAGTTCCAGCGCTCCAACCAGAACACCTGCATCACCCAGCGCCCGCTGGTGAAGAAGGGCGACCAGGTGAAGGCGGGCGAGATCCTCGCCGACGGTCCGTCGACCGAACTCGGCGAGCTCGCGCTCGGCCGCAACGTGCTCGTCGCGTTCATGCCGTGGAACGGCTACAACTTCGAAGACTCGATCCTGATCTCCGAACGCATCGTGTCGGAGGACGTCTTCACCTCGATCCACATCGAGGAATTCGAGGTGATGGCCCGCGACACCAAGCTGGGCCAGGAGGAGATCACCCGCGACATCCCGAATGTCGGCGAGGAGGCGCTCAAGAATCTCGACGAGGCGGGCATCGTCTATATCGGCGCCGAGGTCAAGCCGGGCGACATCCTGGTCGGCAAGGTGACGCCGAAGGGCGAGTCGCCGATGACGCCCGAGGAGAAGCTGCTGCGCGCGATCTTCGGCGAGAAGGCCTCGGACGTGCGCGACACCTCGCTCAAGCTGCCGCCCGGCGTGTCCGGCACGGTGGTCGAGGTGCGGGTGTTCTCGCGCCGCGGCGTCGACAAGGACGAGCGCGCGATGGCGATCGAGCGCGCCGAGATCGAGCGTCTTGCGAAGGACCGCGACGACGAAAAGGCGATCCTCGAACGCAGCTTCGCGGTGCGCATGCGCGAGCGGCTGCACAATCAGGTCGCCGCCGGCGGGCTGCGCCAGCTCAAGCCGAACACCAAGCTCACCAACGAAGTGCTCGACGAATACACGCCCGGCCAGTGGCGCCAGATCGCGGTCAAGAACGACAAGGTCATGGCCGACATCGAGGCGCTCAAGAAGCAGATGGACGAGAGCGTCCGCGCCCTCGAGAAGCGCTTCGAGAACAAGGTCGAGAAGCTGCAGCGGGGCGACGAGCTGCCGCCCGGCGTGATGAAGATGGTCAAGGTCTTCGTCGCGGTGAAGCGCAAGCTGCAGCCCGGCGACAAGATGGCGGGCCGCCACGGCAACAAGGGCGTCATCTCGCGCATCATGCCGGCGGAGGACATGCCGCATCTCGAGGACGGCCAGCCGGTCGACATCGTGCTCAATCCGCTCGGCGTGCCGAGCCGCATGAACGTCGGTCAGATCCTGGAAACGCATCTCGGCTGGGCCGCGGCGGCGCTCGGCCGCCAGGTCGCCCAGATGATCGAGAAGGTGCAGAAGAGCGGCAAGGTCGGCGAGCTGCGCAAGCAGCTGCAGACGATCTACGGCAAGGACGCGCTCAAGGAGAACGGCGAGGACCTCGACGACCGGACGGTCGTCGAGCTCGCGCACAATCTCAAGAGCGGCATCCCGATGGCGACGCCGGTCTTCGATGGCGCACGCGAGGAGGACATCAACCGGATGCTGGACGAGGCGGGGCTGTCGCGCTCGGGCCAGGTGCGGCTGATCGACGGCCGGACGGGCGAGTATTTCGACCGCCAGGTCACCGTCGGCTACATCTACATGCTCAAGCTGCATCACCTCGTCGACGACAAGATCCACGCACGCTCCATCGGCCCCTACAGCCTCGTCACCCAGCAGCCGCTGGGCGGCAAGGCGCAGTTCGGCGGCCAGCGCTTCGGCGAAATGGAGGTGTGGGCGCTCGAGGCCTACGGCGCCGCATACACGCTGCAGGAGATGCTGACGGTCAAGTCCGACGACGTATCGGGCCGCACCAAGACCTACGAGGCGATCGTGCGCGGCGACGACAACTTCGAGGCGGGCATTCCGGAATCCTTCAACGTTCTGGTGAAGGAGCTCCGCTCGCTCGGCCTCAACGTCGAGCTCAACATGCGGGCGCTGTGAGCGCCCGCATGCGGACGACGCTTGGAAATTCTTCTGCCGCGCGGGGCGCCGTCGCCCCCGCGGCACTTCGGGAGTAGGACATGACGAACGAAGTCGCCAACATTCTCGGCCAGCCCACCGGCCCGCAGGCTTTCGAGCAGATCCGCATCTCGATCGCGAGCCCGGAGCGCATCCGCTCGTGGTCCTTCGGCGAGATCAAGAAGCCGGAGACGATCAACTACCGCACCTTCAAGCCGGAGCGCGACGGCCTGTTCTGCGCGCGCATCTTCGGGCCGATCAAGGACTACGAGTGCCTGTGCGGCAAGTACAAGCGCATGAAGTATCGCGGGATCACCTGCGAGAAGTGCGGCGTCGAGGTGACGCTGACCAAGGTGCGCCGCGAGCGCATGGGGCACATCGAGCTTGCCTCGCCGGTCGCGCATATCTGGTTCCTGAAGTCGCTGCCGAGCCGCATCGGCCTGCTGATGGACATGACGCTGCGCGATCTCGAGCGCGTCCTGTACTTCGAGAACTACATGGTGACCGAGCCGGGCCTGACCTCGCTCAAGCTGCACCAGCTGCTGACCGAGGACCAGTTCACCAAGGCGCAGGAGGAGTTCGGCGAGGACAACTTCACCGCCAAGATCGGCGCCGAGGCGCTCAAGGACGTCCTCCAGCTCGTCAATCTCGAGGACGAGCGCCAGAAGATGCGCGAGGAGCTGAAGGAGACCACCTCCGACGCGCGCCGCAAGAAGCTGGTCAAGCGCCTCAAGCTCGTCGAGTCGTTCATCGAGTCCGGCAACCGCCCGGAATGGATGATCCTCGACGTCGTGCCGGTCATCCCGCCCGAACTGCGCCCGCTCGTCCCGCTCGACGGCGGCCGCTTCGCGACGTCGGACCTCAATGACCTCTACCGCCGCGTCATCAACCGCAACAACCGCCTCAAGCGTCTGATCGAGCTGCGCGCGCCCGACATCATCGTGCGCAACGAGAAGCGCATGCTGCAGGAGGCGGTCGATGCGCTGTTCGACAACGGCCGCCGCGGCCGCGTCATCACCGGCGCCAACAAGCGTCCGCTGAAGTCGTTGAGCGACATGCTCAAGGGCAAGCAGGGCCGCTTCCGTCAGAACCTGCTCGGCAAGCGCGTCGACTACTCGGGGCGCTCGGTCATCGTCGTCGGTCCGGAGCTCAAGCTGCACCAGTGCGGCCTGCCGAAGAAGATGGCGCTCGAGCTGTTCAAGCCGTTCATCTACGCGAAGCTCGAAATGTACGGCATGGCGACCACGATCAAGGCCGCCAAGCGTATGGTCGAGAAGGAGCGGCCGGAGGTGTGGGACATCCTCGAGGAGGTCATCCGCGAGCATCCCGTGCTGCTCAATCGCGCGCCGACGCTCCACCGTCTCGGCATCCAGGCGTTCGAGCCGGTGCTGATCGAGGGCAAGGCGATCCAGCTCCA
>JAEUKZ010000053.1 GCA_016793045.1 Alphaproteobacteria bacterium | reverse complement strand
TAGACCGCCCCGGGCCCCGGCGCGAGCGCCAGGTCGAAGACGACGGGTCCGGCGCCGGCGACGCGTGTTTCGGCGACGACGACTCCGTCCGAATCGGTCAGCTGCAGTCGCGGGTTCGGCGCCGTCAAGCCAGGCCCGGGGCTGAGTTCGAGGCGCAGGCGCCGCCGCCGCCCGGTCGGCCGCGTCACCACGAGCTGGGCGTCGCGGTCGATCCAGCGCCAGCGCAGGCCGTCGCCGTCGCCTTCCAGGCTGTGCCAGTTGAGCCCGACGAAGAGCCCGTCCTCCGGCATCTCGCCACCCTCCTGAAGGGCGCGGCGGTCGTCGTCCGGCGCGACATCGGCCTCGGCGTTGAGATAGCGCAGGACGACGCGATCGGCGTAGAGCGGCGTCGCCGGCGTACCGGCGGCCGCGCGCGGCGCGGCCGGCGGCAGTCCGCGGCGCGTGCGGTAGCGCTCGACGACTTCGCCCGGGGCGGTACGGCTCGGTAGCATGAAGCGCTGGGCGATCGCGGGATGGTCGGCAGCCAGCTGCGCGACGACCGCGAGCAGCTCGCGATAGCGCAGATCGGGCTCGTTGCGCAGACGGTCCCACCACTGCCGCTGCTCCGCTGCGCCGGGGTCGCGATAGGCGTGGGTGCGGAGCACCGACGTGAACTTGAACACGGTCAGCTCGGCGACCGGCACGATGCGAAGTCCGGCGTCGTGGATGCGGCTCAGCATGTCGACGTCGACCGGAAGGACGATCGTGCGATGGTCGCGCCATGGGCCGGCGCGTTCGACGACGTCGCGGCGGTGAAGCCATGACGACGGCGGCGCCCACAGCGAGAACTCGTAGGAACCGTGCGGCATCAGGCCGATCAGGCCGCGGGTCGGCCGCGACGGGGGACCGATCTCTTCGCTGATGGCGAAGACGAGATCGGCCCGTTCGGCCTCGATCGCATGCAGCAGCGTGGCCAAGTGATCCGCATGCCAGAGGTCGTCGTGGCCGAGATAGGCCACGTACCGGCCGCGCGCGAGAGAGAGCCCGCGGTTGTTGGGCCCCGACTGGCTGCCTGCCGCCTCCGCCAGATTTTCCCAGCGGACGCGCGGATCGGCGAAACCGCGCACGACGGCTTCGCTGTCGTCGGTGCAGCGGTCGCCGATCACCAGCAGCTCGAAGTCACGGAACGTCTGCGCCAGCACGGATTCGATCGCAAAGCGCAGGACGGCGCTGCGATTGTACGTCGCGATGATGACGCTGATCGTCGGAGTGCCGGACATGGTCGGGGTCGCTTCCTGCGCCCACAATGACCCAGCGGACCGCGAAACTGAAGCGGCGCTAATGCGCCGGCTTGAGCAGGTCCTGCAGCTTGACCTGCGGGTCGGCGAGGCGTTCGGGCGCCACGGCGACCCGAAGCTGCATCATCCGGCGCACGAAGCGCAGGTCGCGGCCGGCATTGAACGCTGCCGCGCCGACCAGGGCGGGGCCGTCGAAATAGGCGACCAGGAACGTGCCGCTCGCCGGATCGCCGCGCGTCGCCGTGCGATCCCAGCGCTGCGGCAGGCCGACGAGCTGGATGTTGACGTCGTACTGGTCGGACCAGAACCACGGCACTTCGGCGTAGGGCCCGCCCGCGGTGCCGCGGATCGCCTTGGCGACGTGGATCGCCTGGTTCTGCGCGTTCTCCCAGGACTCGAGGCGGATGCGCCGGCCGACCAGGTCATTGGGATGGCTCGCGACGTCGCCGGCGGCGAAGATCGCCGGATCGGCGGTACGGCCGTTGTCGTCGACGACGATGCCGCCATTGGCCGGATCGATCTCGAGGCCGGCCTCGGCCGCGAGCTCCGCGTTCGGCTGGACGCCGATCCCGATCACCACGGCGCCGACGTCGAGCGTCGCACCGTCGCTGAAGACCGCGCGGGAGACGCGGCCCTGGCCCTCGAGCCGGGTCACCGTCTTGCCGAGACGAAGCTCGACGCCGTGGGCGGCGTGAATCGTGGCCAGATGCTCGGCGAGGTCCGGCGGCAACGCGCGGTTGCACAGTCGCGGCGCCGCCTCGACCAGCGTCACGTCGCGGCCGCGCTTGCGCGCGGCGGCGGCGACCTCGAGCCCGATCCAGCCGCCGCCGATGACGAGCAGCCGGCCGGGACGTTCGAGATCGGCGGCGATCGCCGCGCTGTCGGCGAGGTCGCGCAGATAGTGCACGCCCGGAAGGGCGGCGCCGTCGAGCGGCAGCCGGCGCACCCGTGCGCCGGTGGCGAGTACGAGCGCCCCGTAGTCGATGAGCGTGCCGTCCGAGAGCGCCACGCGATGCGCTGAACGCTCGATCCGCGTCGCCCGCATGCCGGCGCGGTGGTCGATGCGCAGCTTCGTCCAGGCCTCGCCGGGGAACAGCTGCGTGGATTCGGGCTTCGCGGTGCCGAGCAGCAGGCCCTTGGACAGCGGCGGGCGTTCGTAGGGCGGATGGGGCTCTTCGCCGACCAGGACGATCGCGCCCGCATGGCCCTGGTCGCGCAAGGTCCGCGCGACCCAGCCGCCTGCCTGCCCGCCGCCGACGATGACGATCTGCGCCTGGGCGTCGATCGCCGTCACGAGGCCGGAATGCCGACCAGCACCGCGCCGCTCTCGACCTTGACCGGGTAGGTCTTCACGTCCTCGGTGCAGGGTGCCGCGCAGGCCTTGCCGGTCTTGATCTCGAACTTCCCGCCGTGAAGCGGGCATTCGATGATGTCGCCCTCGACGAAGCCGTCCGACAGCAGCGCGAAGGCGTGGGTGCAGACGTCGTCGATGGCGAAGAAACTGCCGCCGACATTGAACAGGGCGATCTGGCGATCGCCGATCTCGACGTGACGCGCTTCGCCGTCGCCGAGTGCGGTCGCCTCGGCGACGCGGTGGAAGGTGACGTTGGTCATGATGGCGCGATTATTCCGCGGCTTGCTTCGCCTGGGCAAGGGCCGTGAGCTGTGCCTTGGCCGCATCCGACATCAGGCGGCGCAGCCGCGCGAGACCGGTGTCGTGCTGATAGAGGAATTCGTGGTCGCGCGCGTCTGGCGCCATGCTCTCGAGCACGAAGCGGTCCTGCTCCAGCACCGCCCAGTGCAGGCCCTCGAGGCGGGTCTTGTAGAGGAACCGCCAGGCGTCGCGCTGCCAGCCCGAGACCTTGCGCACGCGCCAGAAGAAGACCTGGCACAGCTGCTCGGTGACCGGCGTCGCGAAGCCGACGATCCAGAACATGCCGCCCGGGCCGGCATTCTTGCGATAGGGGATGGCGAGGCGCAGCCAATGCGCGCCGGTGTCGCCGAACTCGGTCCAGTCGAAATTGACGCCGCTCTGGTCTTCCTTCTCGAAGACGAATCCGGTGGCGGTCTTGCGCACCCGCATCTTCGCCTGCTTGTTGCCTTCGGCCATCGAATGCGAGACGGCGTGCAGGTACGCGCCATGCATCGGATCCATGACGTTGTCGACCGCATAGCGCCAGTTGCAGCGCCACACCGCCGTGCACAGGAAGCTCGAATATTCGGGGTCCGTGAGCTGCTCGGGCAACTCGAGCTTGCCCGGCTCCTTGTGCAGGGCGTCGCCGAACCACAGGAAGATGGCGCCCTGGATCTCCTTCACCGGATAGGTCTTCACGCAGGCCTGGCCTTCAAGCGGGCACTGCTCGACCGCCGGCACGTCGGTGACGACGCCGGCGCCGTTCACTTCGACGCCGTGATACCAGCAGGCGACGCGGTCGCCGAGGTTCCAGCCGAGCGACAGCCGCGCGCCGCGATGCGGGCAGCGGTCCTCCAGCGCGTGGACCTGCCCGGCCGCGTCGCGCCACAGCACGATCCGCTCCGACAGGCGGCTGACGCCCACGGGCTCGCTGCGCACCTGCCAGCTCGGTGCCACCGGATACCAGAGATTGCGCAGCCCGCGGTTGAGCAGCTTCTCCGCGGCGTCGTCGATCGTCATCCCGTCAGCCATGGCATGTCCTCCTGCGCTTAGCGGCCGAGCCGCTGCAGTTCAGCCGCGAGTGTCGCCTCGGTCCAGGCGGCGCCGTCCGGTGCGCTGATCTTCTGCTGGTTGAGATGTGCCGCAAGCGCCGACAGGTCGACCACCCCGGCATCGAACGCCGCCATCAGCCCGTCGGCGAGGCGGTACTCGTAGTCGCTGGGGGCGGCGGGGCGGGTCTGCCAGACGACGTTGGTGATCGTCTCGTAGGTTTCGAAGGCGCCAGCCGCGCCGCCGGCGCCCTGCTTGGCGGTCATCCGAGGTTCCAGGGCAGGGTTCCAGTCGGTCATGGAAGCGCTCCGCATCGCGTGGGTCAGGGGGCGCAACAATTCATGTCTCCCCCGGATTGGCTTGACAGTATCTCCCTTCCGGGCCTATCGTCAACAAATTAAAACGTCGTTTCTTATGTAAAACAGCGACAAATCAGAGAGTTACGCGAATGGCGGCGGTCCGGCTCGAATTTCGCAACGTGACGCGACGATTTGCCCCGACGCGGCGCTCCGAAGGCGTGACGGCGATCGAGGGCGTGTCGATCGCGGTGCGCGACCGCGAAGTCGTGTCGCTGATCGGCCCCTCCGGCTGCGGCAAGAGCACGCTCCTGAACCTCTCCGCCGGCCTCGACGGGCCGAGCGTGGGGGAGGTGTTCGTCGACGGCGCCAAGGTGACCGGCCCCAACAGCCATGTCGCGTTCATGCTGCAGAAGGACCTGCTGCTGCCCTGGCGCACGATCCGCGAGAACGTCGAATTCGGGCTCGAGATCCGCAAGGTCCCGGCGACGCAACGCAGGGAAATCGCGCTCGGCCAGCTCAAGATCTGCCATCTCGACGGCTTCGAGAACCACTATCCGCATCAGCTTTCGGGCGGCATGCGCCAACGCGCCGCGCTCGCGCGCACGATGGCGACGGACCCCAGCGTGGTGCTGATGGATGAGCCGTTCTCGGCGCTCGACGCGCAGACCAAGCTCGTCCTCCAGAAGGACATGGCGCAGACGCTGTCGCGCCTGGGCAAGACCTGCCTGTTCATCACCCACGACCTTGCGGAGGCGGTGGCGCTGTCCGACCGCGTCCTGGTGATGAGCAAGCGCCCCGGCCGCATCATCGAGGAGATCGCCATCGATCTGCCCGACCGCGACGACCCGATCGCGCGGCGTTCGAGCGAGAAGGTGACGCCCTATCTGCGGCGGCTCACCGAACTGCTCGACGTCGCCCATGCCGATGTTTGAAAGCCAGGAACAGGAGAGGTCCATGACGAATACGATCAACCGCAAGACATTCCTGCGCGGCGTCGGCGCCGCCGGCGCGGCCTTCGCGCTCGGCCGCGGGCCGGCACTCGCGCAGGCGCGCCAGCAGATCACCTACATGTTCGCGGGACCGACCGTCCTGCCGGCCTTCGCGCCGCACATGATCGCGAAGCACAAGGGCTACTTTGCGGCCGAAGGCATCGAGCCGCGCTTCGTCACCGGCCAGGGCGGCGCCGACGTGGCGACGCAGGTCGGCGCCGGCAATGCCGAAGCCGGCGGCGGCATCGGCGACACGACCATGGTCGTTCGCCCGAACGGCGTGCCGGTGCGCGCGGTGGCCCTGCTCGGCGGCGGCGGGCTGCACCAGCTCTTCATCCGCGAGGACTCCGGGATCACCGACCCGCGCAATCTGCGCGGCAAGACGATCGGCGTGCAGTCCTTCCAGGACACCAGCTACTACGCGCTGCTCGGCACGCTCGCGCGCCTGGGCCTGACGCGCAACGACGTGACGATCCAGGCGGCCGGCCCGGCCGGCATCGTGCAGCTTCTGGTCAACGGCACCGCCCAGGCGATGGTCGGCGTGTTCGACTTCGCGCTGGCCGCGGAAGCGGGCGGCGTGCGGCTGCGCCGCTTCTCGCTGCGCGACTACTTCCCGTCGATGGCGCAGACCGTGATCGTCTCCGACACTTCGATCGCGCAGCGCCCGCAGCTCGTGCGCGCGATCGTCAGGCCGCTGCTCAAGGCGCTGGGCGAGATCATCGCCGACCCGACCAAGGCGATCGACGACTACCTTGCGGCGGTTCCGGAGAATGCCGGCCGGCGCGAGCAGATGGCCGCGGCGATCCGCGCCTATGCCCAATACGTATATGCCGGCCAGGCGCAGCTCGGCGCCTTCAACCCCGACGAGCTGCGCACGCTGCAGGAGTTCTACCTGCGCGAAGGGATCATCCGCCGCGCCGTACCGCTCGACGAGCTCTACACCAACGCGTTCGTGAGCTGACGCGCCATGTCTCGAACCGCCACTGCGCTCGGCCAGCCGGCCGTCCTGGTGTCGATGCTGATCGGCGTGATCTTCGTCGCGGCCTGGGAATGGCTCCCGGGCATGCTCGGGGTCGCGCGCTTCATCATCCCGCCGGCGAGCGCGGTGGCGGAGGAGATCGTGTTCATGTTCGCGCGCGAGAACCTGCTCTACCACACGGCGGTGACGTCGCTGTCGGTGGCGATCGGGTTCGTGCTCGGCGCGGCGCTGGGGGCGGCGATCGGCTATGCGCTCGCCGTCTCGCCGACCGCCGAGTTCGCGCTGTCGCCCTACATCCTCGCGCTGCAGATCGCGCCCAAGGTCGCCTTCGCGCCGCTCTTCGTCATGTGGTTCGGCTTCAACCTGATGCCGAAGATCCTCGTGGCGACGCTGATCGTCTTCTTCCCGGTGATGGTCAACGTGCTCGGCGCGGTGCGCCAGATCGACCGCGACCAGATCAATCTCGGCCGCGCCTTCAACGCGACCCGTCTCGAGCTGTTCTGGAAGATCGAGGTGCCGGCCTCGATGCCGGCGCTGTTCGCCGGGCTGCGCATCGCCGCGACGCTCGCGGTGATCGGCGTGATCGTCGGCGAGCTGGTCGGCGGCAGCGTCGGCCTCGGCTACCTGCTCGCCTTCGGCCAGGGCCAGGCCAACACGCCGATGGTGTTCGGCGTGATCATCATGCTGACCTTGATCGGGCTCGTCGCCTATCTCGCCGTCGTCGTGGCGGAAGCGCGGGTCCTTCACTACATGCCCAAGCGCGACTTCGGCGCGCGATGACGCGAAAGGAGAGCGGACGATGACTGCGGAAACCATCTCGGCCAAGAAGCCGGCCAATCTCATCCCCGAGGGCAAATCCTTCGAGCAGTGGATCACCAGCCGGATCGCGCGCTTCAAGACGCGGACCTACGACTGGGATGTCCTGAAGTTCCAGGCCGATTTCGACCCCAAGTACCGCCGCGCCCAGATGCGCTATGTCGGCACCGGCGGCACCGGCAAGGAAGGTCCGGACGAGAATGCCGTGCCCGCCGAGCATTTCACCTTCTCGACGATGGTGCTGCCCGCGGGCTGCGAGGGCCCGCTGCACATCCACACCGACGTGGAGGAGGTCTTCTTCATCCTCAAGGGCGAGTCGATCCGCCTGTTCTTCGAGCACGAAGGCCACAAGTGGGAAGCGACGCTCGGCGAGCGCGACCTCATCTCGGTGCCCGCCGGCGTCTATCGCGGCCTGCGCAACGAGGGCCGCGAGGAGGCGTTGATGTGCGTGATGCTCGGCGCCCCCAAGCCGGTGACGCCGACCTATCCGCCCGACCATCCGGTCGCCAAGCTGAAGCGCAAGTAGCACCGCCGACATGACATCGCTTGCCGACAAGGTGATCGTGGTGACCGGGGCCGCGCGCGGCCTCGGCCGCCACTACGCGGACGCCTGCGCCGATGCCGGCGCCGACGTGATCCTGGCCGACATCGAGGCCGGGCTGGGGCGCGAGGCGGCGCGCGCGATCACCGGGCGTGGCGGCAAGGCGACGTTCCTCGCCATCGATCTCGGCGATCCCGACAGCATCGCGCAGTTCGGTCGCGAGATCGCCGGTCGCTGGAGCCGCGTCGACGGGCTCGTCAACAACGCCGCGATCGCCACCGGCATCGGCGGCAAGACCTTCGACGAGATCGACATCGCCACCTGGGACCGCGTGATGACCGTCAACGTGCGGGGCACCTGGCTGGTGGTGAAGGCGCTGGCGCCGCTGCTGCGCAAGGCCAAGCGCGGCAAGATCGTCAACGTCTCCTCCGACACCGCCCTGTGGGGGGCGCCGGTGCTGCTGCACTACGTCGCCAGCAAGGGCGCGATCATTTCGATGACGCGATCGCTGGCGCGCGAGCTGGGGCCGGACGGCATCGCGGTCAACTGCATCGCGCCCGGCCTCACCCGCGTCGAGGCGACCGAGTACGTGCCGAAGCACCGCCACGAACTCTACGAGACCGGCCGCGCCATGCCGGGCGCGCAGATGCCCGAGGATTGCGTCGGCGCGGTGCTCTATTTCCTGTCGCCGGGGGCCGACTTCGTGACCGGGCAGCTTCTGCCGGTCAATGGCGGCTTCGTGTTCAACTGATGGACGACGCGACGTTCATTCCCGGCGCGCGCCGCGCCACTGCCCAGGTCGGGGATTTGCGCATCGCCTTTTGGGAGGCCGGGGCGGGGGTGCCGCTGCTGCTGCTGCACGGCATCGGCTCGGCCGGCGAATCCTTCGCGCCGCAGCTCGCCGGACTTGCCGGCCGCTTCCGCGTGATCGCGTGGGACGCGCCCGGCTACGGCGGTTCGGACGACCATCCCACATCGAAGCCGCTGCCGCGCGACTATGCCGACGTGGCCGCGGGGCTGCTCGACGCGCTCGGCGTCGCGCGCGCCCATGTGCTCGGCCATTCGCTCGGCGGGCTGATGGCCGGTGCGCTGGCATGCCGTCACGCCGGGCGCGTCGACCGCCTGATCCTGGCGAGCGTCGCCGCGGGCTATCGCCTCGGCCCCGCCGATCCCTATCCGCCCGCGCTGCAGGGCCGACTCGACGATTTCGCGGCGCTCGGTGCCGCAGGCGTCGCGGAAAAGCGCGTCGCGCGCCTCTGCGCGCCCGATGCGCGGCCCGAAGCGGTCGCCGCCGTGCGGCGCGTGATGGCGAAGCTGCGCATGCCCGGCTACGCCCAGGCGGTGGCGCTGCTCGGCCAGGGCGACCTGATCGCCGACGCGCCGGCGATCGCTGCGCCGACGCTGGTGGTCTGCGGCGATGCCGACGTGGTGACGCCGCCCGAGCGCTGCCGCGCCGTCGCCGGCGCGATTGCGGGCGCGCGGTACCGCTCGCTCGGCCCGGTCGGCCATGGCTGCTATGTCGAGGATCCGGCGGGATTCAATGCGGCCGTCGCCGATTTCCTCGAGGCGGCGCGATGATGGACGTCGCGAAGAACCACGACCGCTACATGGTGCCCGGCCTCGAGCGCGGCCTGCGCCTGCTGGGCGCCTTCAGCCGTACGCAGCCCGAGCTTTCGCTGGCCGAACTCGCGCGCCACATGCGGCTGTCGCGCTCGACCGTGTTCCGCATCACCTACACGCTCGAGCAGCTCGGCTTCCTGCGGCGGACCAAGACCGGTTTCCAGGTCGGCCCGCGCGTGCTCACGCTCGGCTCGGACTATCTCGCCTCGCTCGACCTGGTCGATGTCGCCAAGCCCGAGCTGACGCAGCTGCGCGACGAGACCGGCGCCTCGGCGCATCTCGCCGTGCTGGACGGCGTCGAAGTGATCTATCTCGTTCAGGTCGCCTCGCTGAAGCGGCTTGCCAGCAGCGTCACGGTCGGCACGCGCTTTCCCGCGCACGCGACCTCGATGGGGCGGCTGATGCTCGGCGGCCTCGCCGACGCCGAGCTCGAGCGCCGCTACCGCGAGGTCAAGCTCGCCGCCTTCACCGACGAGACGCCGACGACGTTCGAGGCGCTGCGCCGGCGGATCGCCGAGGACCGCGCGCGCGGCTACGTGGTGAGCCGCGGCGGCTTCGAGCGCGGCATCGTCGCGGTGACGGCCCCGGTCTTCGACTACGAGCGGCGCGTGGTCGCGGCCATCAATGTCAGCGGGCCGGCGACCGAGTTCGAGGACGCCGCGCTCGAAACCACGATCAAGGAACGCGTGCTCGCCGCCGCCGATCGCATCTCGGCGCGGCTGGGCGGGCGGACGAGGACGAACCCATGACGATCAACAGACTGCGCGCCATCGCGCTCGGCGGCCCCGGCCTGCCGGCGCACGAAAGCCTGCTTGCCGAGGGCTGGGGGCTGATTGCGGCGGCGCACGCGGACGGCGTCGCCTATCTGCGCGGCACCGGCGCCGAACATCACATCGTGGCGCTGCACGACCGGCCGGCGCACGGCATCGTCAGCGTCGACTTCGCGGCGGACGACCGCAGCGCGGTCGACGCGTTGCAGCGCAGCCTCGCCGCGCGCGGCGTGCGGGTCACCGCGCCCGCGGCGCTGACGACGCCGGGCGGCGGCTACGGCTTTGCGCTGCACGACCCCGACGGGCGTCGGCTGCGCGTGCTGTGCGATGTCGCGCGCCACGCAGACACCGCCGACCACGACGACCATCCGCGCAAGCTCTCGCATGTCGTGCTCAACACGCCGCAGATGGACGTGGTGAAGGACTTCTTCTGCGACGTGCTCGGCTTCAAGATCAGCGACTGGTCGGAAGACCAGATGGTGTTCCTGCGCTGCAATTCCGACCACCATTGCGTCGCGCTCAACCGGCTCGGCCATGCCTCGCTCAACCACGTCGCCTTCGAGATGCGCTCGATCCACGCCTATATGCGCGGAATCGGCCGCATGAAGGCGAAGGGCTTCGCGACCGACTGGGGCCCCGGCCGGCACGGCCCCGGCAACAACCCGTTCGCCTATTTCGCGCTGCCGACCGGCTTCGTCTTCGAGTTCACCGCCGAGCTGCAGCAGGTCGGCCCCGACCACAAGCCGCAAGTGTGGCAGCGCGTGCCGCATCTCTCCGACCTCTGGGGCACGGCCGGCCCGCCGACTCCGGCGATGCGCGCGGCGATGGCGGGCCGTCCCGACCCGAACCAGGCCTGACGATCATGAGCGACAGCAAGACCAACGTCGGCGATCTCGTCGCGGCGTTCCTCGAGGCCTGCGGCGTCACCGCCGCCTATGGCGTCATCTCGATCCACAACATGCCGGTGCTCGATGCGTTCGGCCGGCGCGGTCGCATCCGCTTCGTCCCGGCGCGCGGCGAGGCCGGCGCGCTCAACATGGCCGACGCGCATGCGCGCACCTCGGGCAACATCGGCGTCGCGCTGACCAGCACCGGGACGGCGGCGGGCAACGCCGCCGGCGGCATGGTCGAGGCACTCACCGCCGGGAGCCCGGTCGTCCACATCACCGGCCAGATCGAAGCGCCCTATGTCGATCGCGGACGGTCGCTCATCCACGAAGCCCGTTCGCAGCTCGAGATGCTGCGCGCCGTCTCGAAGGCGGCCTATCGCATCTGGTCGCCGGAAACCGCGCTCGGCGTGCTGCAGGAAGCGGTGCGCACGGCCCTGACCGCGCCGACGGGTCCGGTCAGCATCGAGATTCCGATCGACGTGCAGAAGGCCGCCGTCGCCATTCCCGCCGACCTGGCGCCGCTGCCGATCGCGGTTGCGGCCCCCGACGCGGCGAGCATCGCCGCGGCGGCGAAGCGCCTTGCCGCCGCGCGCCGGCCGCTGCTGTGGTGCGGAGGCGGGGCGAAGCACGCTGGCGCCGCGGTATCGCGGCTCGCGGCGCTCGGCGTCGGGGTCGTCACCAGCGTCAATGGCCGTGCGGTGATCGCCGAAGACGATCCGATGACGCTCGGCGCCTTCAACATGCTTCCGCCGGTCGAGGCGTTCTACAAGACCTGCGACCTGCTGATCGTCGCCGGCTCGCGCCTGCGCGGCAACGAGACCCGCAATTTCGCGATGGCGCTGCCGACGCCGATCATCCAGATCGACGCCGACGCGGCGATGCGCGGGCGCGCCTATCCGGCCGACGTCTTCATCGGCGCCGATGCGGCGGCGGCGCTGTCGGCGCTGGCCGACGCGGCCGCCGGTCGCTTCGCGCCCGATCCGCGCTTCCGCGACGACATAGCGGCGGCGCGCGCCGCGGCCGAGGCCTCGGTGCGCGACGGGCTCGGCCCCTATGCGCGGCTGGTCGAGGAGCTGCAGAGCGCGATGCCGCGCGACGCGGTGTGGGTGCGCGACATCACGATCTCCAACAGCACCTGGGGCAACCGGCTGCTGCGCGTGTTCGACCCCAGGGCCGCGGTCCACGCGGTCGGCGGCGGCATCGGCCAGGGCGTGCCGATGGCGCTCGGTGCCGCGCTCGGCTCCGGCCGCAAGGTCGTCTGCCTGTCGGGCGATGGCGGGCTTGCGCTGTGCATGACCGAGTTGGCGGCGATTTCGCAGGAGCGCGCCGACGTGACCTTGCTGGTGATGAACGACAAGGGCTACGGCGTGATCCGCAACATCCAGGACGCGCAATACGGCGCGCGCCACTACTACACCGACATCTTCGTGCCCGATCTCGCCGATCTCGCCCGGCTGATGCGCATCCCGCATCGCCGAGTCGCCGCGCTCGATGCCTTCGCGCCGGCGATCGCCGAGGCGCTGGCCGTCAAGGGCCCGGCGATGGTCGAGATCGACATGACCGCGATCGGCCCGTTCGCGCGCGCCTTCGCCGGGCCGCCCTCGGTCGCGGCGAAGCCGGTTCCCGCGCAATGATGCGCATCGCGCTGATCGGGTACGGCACGATCGCGGCCAGCGTCGCCAGGCTGCTGCCGGGTCTGGCGCAAGGCCGCGCGGAGATCGTCGGCGCGCTGGCGAAGCCGGGCCGCGCCGAGCAGGCGCGCGCGAAGCTCGCCGGCGTGACGGTGGTCGAAAGCCTCGATGATCTGCTGGCGCTGCGCCCGACGATCGTCGCCGAATGCGCCGGCCATGGCGCGGTCGCGGCGCATGGCGCCGGCGTGCTGGCGGCGGGCGTCGATCTGATGGTGGTGTCGACCGGCGCGCTCACCGACGATGCTCTGAGCGAGTCCCTGCGTGGCGCCGCGAGAACGGCGCGCGTGCTGATCCCGGCGGGCGCGGTCGGCGGCATCGACGCGCTGGCCGCGATGCGGCTCGGCGGCCTCGACAGCGTGCGCTACCGCTCGATCAAGCCGCCCGCGGCCTGGCGCGGCACGCCCGCGGAGATGGCGGTCGATCTCGACCGCCTGACGGCGCCGACGGTCGCCTATCGCGGCACGGCGCGCGATGCCGCGCGGCTCTATCCCAAGAATGCCAATGTTGCGGCGACGGTGGCACTCGCAGGCATCGGGTTCGAGCGCACGACCGTCGAGGTCGTCGCCGACCCCGGCGCCAGCCACAACGTCCATGAGGTGGAAGCGCGCGGCGCAAGCGGCGAGCTCAGCCTGCGCCTGGTCAACCTGCCGTCGCCCGACAATCCCAAGACCTCGGCGCTCACGGCACTGAGCGTCGTGCGCGCGCTGCTCAACGAAGCCCTGCCGGTGGCGATCTGATGGACACGATCTCGACCCTCGACCGCAAGATCCTCGTCGGCGGCGAATGGCGCCAGGGCCGCGGCGCCGCGGTGCGCTCGCTTTATCCCGCCGACGGCAGCGTGGTGGCCGAGTTCGCGCAGGCCTCGGCGGAGGACGTCGCCGAGGCCGTCGCCGCCGGCAAGGCCGCCGCCGCCGATCCGGCGTGGCGCGACCTGCGCCCGCACGAGCGCGCGACGGTCCTCCACAAGATCTCCGCCGGGATCACGGCGAATGCCGAGCATCTCGCGCGCACGCAGTCGCGCGACACCGGCAAGACCCTCGCGGAGACGCGCGCGCTCGTCGCCAGCGCGGCCGGCACGTTCCGCTTCTTCGCCGCGGCGCTCGAAACGCTCGAGGACGCGATGACGCCGCCGCGCGGCGATTTCCTGACGATGAGCGTCTACGAGCCGCTCGGCGTCGTCGCGGCGATCACGCCGTGGAACTCGCCGATCGCCAGCGACGCGCAGAAGCTC
>JAEUKZ010000395.1 GCA_016793045.1 Alphaproteobacteria bacterium | reverse complement strand
GCCTATCAGTACATCTACGTGATGAAGGGTCTGACGAAGATCTATCCCGGCGGCCGCAAGGTGCTGGAAGACATCTGGCTGTCTTTCCTGCCGGGCGCGAAGATCGGCGTGCTCGGCCTCAACGGGGCGGGCAAGTCGACGCTGCTCAAGGTGATGGCCGGGCTCGACAAGGATTTCGCCGGCGAAGCGTGGGCGGCCGAAGGCGTGCGCGTCGGCTTCCTCGAGCAGGAACCCAAGCTCGACCCCAAGAAGACGGTGCAGGAGAACATCATCGAGGGCCTCGGTGCCGTCAAGACGATGGTCGACCGCTTCGAAGAAGTCAGCGCCAGGCTGGGCGAGGAACTCGAAGAAGACGAGATGAACGCGCTGATCGCCGAGCAGGCCGAGCTGCAGGAGAAGATCGACGCCGCCAACGCCTGGGACCTCCAGCGCACGATCGAGATCGCGATGGACGCGCTGCGCTGTCCGCCTGGCGACGCCGACGTGACCAAGCTGTCGGGCGGCGAGCGCCGCCGCGTCGCGTTGTGCCGGCTGCTGCTGCAGAAGCCCGACATGCTGCTGCTGGACGAGCCGACCAACCACCTCGATGCCGAATCGGTCGCCTGGCTCGAACGCTTCCTGCACGACTATCCCGGCACGGTCGTCGCGGTCACTCACGACCGCTATTTCCTCGACAATGTCGCCGGCTGGATCCTTGAGCTCGACCGCGGTCGCGGCATTCCGTGGGAGGGCAACTACTCGTCCTGGCTCGACCAGAAGCAGAAGCGCCTGTTCGTCGAGGAGAAGCAGGAGACGGCGCGCCAGCGCTCGCTCGAACGCGAACTCGAGTGGATCAAGCAGAGCCCGCGTGCGCGCCAGGCCAAGAGCAAGGCGCGCATCAGCGCCTACGACGCGCTGGTGGCGGAGGAAAAGCAGCGCACGCCGGAAAGCGTGCAGATCGCGATCGCGCCCGGCCCGCGGCTTGGCAACGTCGTGGTCGAAGCCAGCGGCATCTCAAAGGGCTACGGCGACCGGCTCCTGATCGAGAATCTCAGCTTCAAGCTGCCGGCGGGCGGCATCGTCGGCGTGATCGGCCCCAACGGCGCCGGCAAGACCACACTGTTCCGCATGATCACCGGCCAGGAGACGCCGGACCACGGAACGATGCGCATCGGCGATACGGTCAAGATGGCCTATGTCGACCAGAGCCGCGACTCGCTCGACCCCAACAAGTCGGTGTGGGACGAGATCTCCGGCGGCGCCGACGTGATCGACATCGGCGGGCGCGCGATGCCGAGCCGCGCCTTCGTCGGCTCCTTCAATTTCAAGGGCGCCGACCAGCAGAAGAAGGTCGGCGTGCTGTCTGGCGGCGAACGCAATCGCCTGCATCTCGCCAAGATGCTCAAGTCGGCCTCCAACCTGCTGCTGCTCGACGAGCCGACCAACGACCTCGACGTCGACACGTTGCGCGCGCTCGAGGAATCGCTGCTCGGCTATTCGGGCTGCGTCATGGTGATCAGCCACGACCGCTGGTTCCTCGACCGCATCGCCACCCACATGATCGCCTTCGAGGGCGACAGCCAGGTCGTCTGGTTCGAGGGCAACTACCAGGACTACGAGGCTGACAAGAAGCGCCGCCTCGGCGACGATGCCGACCAGCCGCACCGCATCAAGTTCAAGAAGCTGACGCACGACTGAGGGGGCGGCCGCCCCTACGACGGATCGCCGATGCATCGCGGTTCGCGACAGACGAAAACGGCCCGCACCATCAGGTGCGGGCCGTTCGATCTTGCGCTCGTGCGGCGGTTCAGCGCGGCGCCGCGCGGGTCCGCATGCTCTGCAGCAGGGCGGCGATCTGGCCGCCGCCGCGCTGGATGATGGAGGCGAATTCGTCGCGCTGGGTGATCGCCATGCTGACGCCTTCGACCCTGACGTCGACGATCTTGAAGCTCGACCCGTCGCGGCGCAGATACCAGTCGACCTTGTTCGGGGCCGGCTGGTTCGGGCGCGCGACGTCCGAGGCCACGATGATGTCGCCTTCCGCGGTCGTGCGCGAACCGGTCACCCGCACCTGCTCGCCCTGATACTCGGCGAAGCGGCTGGCGTAGCTGTGCACCAGCATGTCGGTGAACAGGTTCATGTACTCGGCCCGCTCCTGCTCGGTCGCCACGCGCCAGTAGCGCCCGAGCGCAAAGCGGCCGATCGTCGGGACGTCGAAATTGTCGACGAGCATCGCGCGGAAGCGGCGGGAGCGCTCCGATTCGGTGGTCGACCGACCGGTCAGGTCGGCGATGCCGCGCTGGGCGAGCGTGCTGACGAAGGTCTCGGCGTTGGGGACGGCGCCGCCGGCCCCGACCCGACCCTGTGCAAGCGCCGCCGGCGACGCCAGCGCCACGGTGAAGACGGCGGCAATGGCCGCCAGAGCCTCGCGACGATTCATGATCACTGCCCCTGACCCTGCGGACGCGCGGGATCGAAGAACCACCGGATTTCGGGAGTCGCGCGCGGTGCGGCCGGCGGTGCCGCTTGCGGTGCAGCGTCGCGGGGAAGCAGCCAGGGTGCGCGGGCCGTCTGGACGACCGGCGCGAGGTCGGCGGCGGCTGCACCTTGCTGCTGCTGCGGAGCCTGGCGCGAGGCCTGTGGACGTGCCGCCGGGCGGGCCGTCGGCGCCGCCGTCGGGCGGGCCGATGCCGGCGCAGCCGGGGCCGCCTCGGGCGCGGCGCCGACGCTCGGCGCGAAGCGGCCCATGTCGGAGGTCACGCGCGGAATGTCCGACGGCGGCGCTTCGCCGCGGCGAACCTGCGATTCGCGGCGCTGGCGCCAGACCGAACGCAGCGTCGCGTAGAAGTCCACCGAATCGCGACGCAGCTCGTCGATGTTCTCGATGTTGCGCTGCCGGGTGTCGATGCCGCGCACGGCGCCGCGCACGATGCTGCCGGGGAAGGGCAGGATCCAGCCCACCGGGTCGCCGACGCCGTCGACGATACGGCCGCCGGTGTCGCGCACGTTGGAGGGCCCGAGCAGCGGCAGCATCAGATAGGGACCCTCGCGCATGCCGAAGGTGCGGGCGAGGGTGAGCCCGAAATCCTCCTCGTGATGGGGGAAGCCCCAGCGCGTCGCCCAGTCGAAGACGCCGCCGATGCCGAGCGTGGTGTTGATGAGGAAGCGCGTCGTGGTGATGCGCGCGCGCCCGAACTCACCCTGGAACACTTCGTTGGCAGCGGTCCACGGCAGGCTCGCATTGTCGAGCACGCGCGTGATCGCGTCGCGGACTTCCGGGATCGGCACGAGGAACCGGTACCAGACCGCAAGCGGCTTCAGGATCACGACGTCCAGGGCATCGTTGAATGCGAAGACGGAGCGGTTGAACGGCTCGTAGGGGTCGTTGGTTTCCTGGACGTGCGCGATCTCCTCGGGCGTACGCTGCGAGGCGCAGCCCACGAGCGAGAGCGCCGCGAGCACCAGGATGACCGCCTGGAACGCGCGCAATTTGTCAAAACAGGCCGTTGCGAGCATTGGAATCGCCACCTTGTCGTTTTCTGTTGAAGCAGACGGCCGACCGATCTTCTGCCGGGTGAGGTCCGGACCCCTCGGCTTTGCACTGCTTCCCCAACCCGAAGTTCTGCGCATGACTAGTGTCGCGGCAGGTTCGTAAAAGGTTGCTTAACCCCACGAACCCCCGAGTCGGTAACCAACATACGTATCATATGGTTCACGCGATGACTAGACCGCGCAATCTGCAGGGTGATTCGCGGGATACCGCCTTGAAGCCAGACCGGGCCCCTTAGAAAAAGTTTGTTGAATAGCGCATATGCGTATGTCGTTATATCTTCTGTAAACCGGCCATTCGCCCAGCGGGGCGCTTGGCCAACCGGAATGGGGCATGGAAGAACTTCTGGCCAGTCTGCGTGCCGCGGGCGATCCGACTCGACTTCGCCTCCTGGTCCTGTGCGGCCAGGGGGAGTGGACGGTCAGCGAGCTGACGCAGAGCCTGTCGTCAAGCCAGCCGCTGGTCTCGCGCCATCTGAAGCAGCTCTGCGATGCCGGGCTCGTCGAACGGCGCCCGGAGGGGAGCTGGGTATTCTATCGCCTGTGCCGCGACGGCGCGGCCGGGCATCTCGCGCGCCGGCTCCTCGAAGCCGTCCCCGCCGACGATTCGCGGTTGCGCCGCGACAACGAGCGCCTGGCGGCCATCCGCAAGGCGCGTGCCGACGCCGCGGCCGAGTACTTCCGCGCCAATGCCGCGCGCTGGGACGAGATCCGCGCCCTTCACGCCGGCGAGGCGGAGGTTGAGGCGGCGCTGCTGCGGCTGCTGCCGCCGCAGGAGATCGGCGCGCTGCTCGACATCGGCACCGGGACGGGACGCATCCTCGAGCTGTTCTGCGAGCGCGGCGTGCGGGGGGTCGGCATCGATCTGTCGCGCGAGATGCTCGCGGTCGCGCGCGCCAACCTGACGCGCGCCGGCAACGGCGACTGCTACGTGCGCCAGGGCGACATGTACCAGCTGCCATGGGCGGATCCCGAGTTCGACGCGGTGACGATCCATCAGGTGCTGCACTACGCCGACGATCCCGCCGCCGCGATTTCCGAGGCTGCGCGCGTGCTGCGGCCCGGCGGCCGCCTGGTCGTCGCCGACTTCGCGCCGCACCGCCATGACGCGCTGCGCCACGAGCATGCCCATCGCCGCCTCGGCTTCGCCGACCAGGAGATGCGCGCCTGGATCGGCGCCGCCGGCCTCGATGCCGGCGAGACCGTGAGCTTGCCGGGCGAAAGCCTGACGATCTGCCTCTGGCCGGCGCGCCGGCGCGCATCGGACCAGCCAGCAACCAACGGGAGTGCCTGGTTTTGAACGAATATGTCCGCCACAGCCTGATCGGCGGCGCGACCGACAACGCGCGGCTGAAGCTGTCCTTCGAGTTCTTCCCGCCGAAGACCGCCGAGATGGAGCAGCAGCTCTGGCAGGCGGTGAAGCGGCTCGAGCCGCTGGCGCCGCAATTCGTCTCCGTCACCTACGGGGCCGGCGGCACGACGCGCGAGCGCACCCACGCAACGGTGCGGCGCATCCGCAACGAGACCACGCTCGAGCCGGCGGCGCACCTGACCTGCGTCGGCGCGTCGCGCGGCGAGATCGATGAGGTGGCGCGCGCCTATTGGGCGGCGGGCATCAAGCACATCGTGGCGCTGCGCGGCGACCCGCCGGCCGGCGCCAACCGCTACGAGCCGCGCGCCGACGGCTATGCCTACGCGGCCGATCTCGTCGCCGGCCTCAAGCGCGTCGCCGATTTCGAGATCAGCGTCGCGGCCTATCCGGAGGTCCACCCCGAGGCGCCGCACGCCCAGGCCGACCTGGTGAATCTCAAGCGCAAGTTCGACGCCGGCGCCACGCGCGCGATCTCGCAGTACTTCTTCGACGCCGACGCGTTCCTGCGCTTTCGCGACCGCTGCGCCGCCGCCGGAATCGCGGCGCAGATCATTCCCGGCATCCTGCCGGTGACGAACTTCGCGCAGGTCGTGAAGTTCAGCCGCATGTGCGGCGCCAGCGTGCCGGCCTGGCTCGGCCGACTGTTCGAGGGCCTCGACAACGATCCCGACACGCGCCGCCTGGTCGCGGCCAGCGTCGCGGCCGAGCAGTGCCGCCGGCTGCAGGATCACGGCGTCGAGGAGTTCCACTTCTACACCCTCAACCGCGCCGACCTCGTCTACGCGATCGCGCACATCCTGGGCGTCCGCCCGCGGGCCCAGGAAGCGCCGCGCGCCGCGGCGGCCGGCTGAACCCAACACCGACGGATCCATCGCCATGGCCGACTTTCTCGACGTTCTCAAGGACCGCGTGCTGCTCTGCGACGGCGCGATGGGCAGCCGGGTGCAGGCGCTCACCCTCGATGTCGAGCGCGACTTCTGGGGGCGCGAGAACTGCACCGAGGTGCTGACGCTGTCGCGCCCCGACGTCGTGCGCGACATCCATGCGAGCTATCTCGAGGCCGGCAGCGACCTCGTCCAGACCAACACCTTCGGCGGCTCGCCGATCACGCTTGCCGAGTTCGACCTCCAGGACCGCGCGCACGAGATCAACAAGCGTTCGGCCGAGCTGGCGCGCGAGGCGATCGCCGCGTTCGCCGACGGCCGCGCGCGCTTCGTGCTCGGCTCGATCGGGCCGGGCACCAAGCTGCCGAGCCTCGGCCATGTCGAATACCAGAGCCTCGAGGACGCGCTCGCGATCCAGTCCGACGGACTGATCGACGGCGGAGTCGACGCGATCCTGATCGAGACCTGTCAGGACCCGCTGCAGGTCAAGGCCGCGGTCAACGGCGCCAAGCGCGCGCGCAAGGCGGCCGGGCGCGACGTGCCGCTGATCGTCCAGGTGACGGTCGAGACCACGGGCACGCTGCTCGTCGGCTCCGACATCGCCGCGGCGGCGACCGTGATCCACGCGCTCGACGTGCCGGTGATCGGCCTCAATTGCGCGACCGGGCCGCAGGAGATGGCCGAGCACGTGAAGTGGCTCGCCGAGAACTGGACCGGCTTCATCTCGATCCAGCCCAACGCCGGCCTGCCCGAACTCGTCGACGGCAAGACGCGCTATCCGCTGGCGCCCGACGACCTCGCCAAGTGGCTCGAGCGCTTCGTGGCGGAGGACGGCATCAACATCGTCGGCGGCTGCTGCGGCACCGAGGGCAGCCACATCCGCGCGCTCGACGCGATGCTGCGCAAGCGCGCCGGCGGCGCGCTGCGCCCCGCACCGGCCGCGCGCAAGTCGGTGTGGGTGCCGTCGATCGCATCGCTCTACGGCCAGATGCCGCTGCGCCAGGAGAACGCCTATCTCTCGATCGGCGAGCGCTGCAACGCCAACGGCAGCCGCCAGTGGCGCAAGCTGCAGGAGCAGGGCGACTGGGAAGGCTGCGTCGCCATGGGCCGCGAGCAGGTGCGCGAGGGCAGCCATGCGCTCGACATCTGCACGGCCTTCGTCGGCCGCGACGAGGTGAAGGAGATGAACGAGGTCGTGGCGCGCATGCGCGGCGCGATCCAGGCACCGCTGGTGATCGATTCGACCGAGCTGCCGGTGCTCGAATCGGCGCTCAAGCTCTACGGCGGCAAGGCGGTCATCAATTCGATCAATTTCGAGGACGGCGAGGAGCCTGCGGCGAAGCGCATGGAACTCGCGCGCCGCTTCGGCTGCGCGGTGATCGCGCTGACGATCGACGAGAAGGGGATGGCGAAGGGCGCGGAGGAGAAGGTCGCGATCGCCAAGCGCCTGGTCGACTTCGCGTGCAACCGCTACGGCCTGCCGCAGTCAGACCTGCTGATCGACCCGCTCACTTTCACCGTCGCCACCGGCAACGAGGACGACCGCAAGCTCGGCCTGTGGACGCTCGAGGGCATCGAGCGCATCCGGGCGGAGCTGCCCGAGGTGCAGATCATCCTCGGCCTCTCCAACATCTCGTTCGGTCTCAATCCGCCGGCGCGCCACGTCCTCAACTCGGTGATGCTCGACCACGCGATCAAGCGGGGCCTGACCGGCGCGATCGTCCACCACAGCAAGATCGCGCCCTTGCACAAGATCCCCGAGGAAGAGGTGCGGATCGCCGAGGACCTGATCTTCGACCGCCGCCGCGAGGGCTATGATCCCCTTCAGGCCTTCATCGCGCTGTTCCAGGACCGCGCCGCCGAGGGCAAGACCGAAAAGAAGCGCGCCGAGACGATCGAGCAGCGCCTCAAGGAACGCATCGTCGACGGCGACAAGCAGGGCCTCGCCGACGACCTCGCGCTGGCGATGAAGACCTACAAGCCGCTCGACATCATCAACACGCTGCTGCTCGACGGCATGAAGGTGGTTGGGGAGCTGTTCGGCTCGGGCAAGATGCAGCTGCCCTTCGTGCTCCAGTCCGCGGAGACGATGAAGGCCGCGGTGGCGTATCTTGAGCCGCACATGGAGCGCGTCGAGGGCCAGCAGAAAGGCACGATCGTGCTCGCCACGGTGAAGGGCGACGTCCACGACATCGGCAAGAATCTCGTCGACATCATCCTCACCAACAACGGCTACAAGGTGGTCAACCTGGGCATCAAGCAGCCGATCGCCAGCATCATGGCGGCGGCGCGCGAGCACCAGGCACAGGCCGTCGGCATGTCCGGGCTGCTGGTGAAGTCGACCGTGGTGATGCGCGAGAACCTCGAGGAGATGACGCGCGAGGGCTTCGACCTGCCGGTGCTGCTCGGCGGCGCCGCGCTGACGCGCAAATACGTCGAGGAGGACTGCGTGTCGGCCTATGGCCCGGGCCGCGTCGCCTATGCGCGCGACGCCTTCGACGGGCTCGATCTCATGGACAAGGTGGTGACCGGCGCGTTTGACGGCCATGTCGAGACCGCGGTCGCCAAGCGCAAGAGCCGGCCGTCGAACCAGTCGCGCACGCTGGGTCAGGCGGCGAAGCCGCTGCGCCCGGTCGACGCCGAGGAGATCAAGCTGCGCCGCGCCGAACTCGCGCTCAGCGTGCCGGTGCCCACGCCGCCCTTCTGGGGGCCGCGCGTGCTCGAACGCGTGCCGGTCAAGGCGCTGGTGCCCTATCTCAACGAGACCATGCTGTTCCAGTTTCACTGGGGCTTCCGCAAGGCCGGCAAGTCGCTGGACGAGTACAGGACCTGGGCGGCGCGCGAGGTGCGGCCGATCCTGCGCCGCATGCTCGAGCTCTGCGCCAAGGACGAGATCCTGCTGCCGCAGGCGGTCTACGGCTACTGGCCCTGCGTTGCCGACGGCGATGCGGTGGTGCTGTTCGATCCGGCCGAAATGACGCGCGAGGTGGCGCGCTTCGAGCTGCCGCGCCAGGCGCGCGAGGGGGGCCTCTGCATCGCCGACTTCTTCCGCGACAAGAGCGCCAACGAGCGCGACGTGATCGGCCTTCAGGTCGTGACGATGGGCCAGCGCGCCTCCGACATCGCGCGCGACTGGTTCGCCGACAACCGCTACCAGGACTATCTCTACCTGCACGGTCTCGGCGTCGAAATGGCGGAGGCTTTGGCCGAGCACACCCACAAGCGCATCCGCGCCGAGCTCGGCTTCGCGGCGGAGGACGACCGCGACATGGACAAGATGCTCAAGCAGAGCTATCGCGGCTCGCGCTATTCGTTCGGCTATCCGGCCTGCCCGAACCTGGGCGACCAGAAGCAGCTGCTGGCGCTGCTCGGCGCCGAGCGCATCGGCGTGAGCCTGTCCGACGAGGACCAGCTCCACCCCGAGCAGTCGACGTCAGCGATCGTGGTGGTCCATCCGCAGGCGAAGTATTTCAGCGTGTAGGCGGCAGGTCCCGACGGTCGCTGCCGCGCCGGCACTCGGCGCGACGCCGCTAGCGCCAGGTCACTTCCTGCGGGTACTTCGCGGCGACGAGCTGGTAGGTCTTGCGCACCAGCACCTCGCAGGCGGATGAGCGTTCGATCGTCAGCCCGGCGGCTTCCTCGAGCAGGTCCTGCCAGGCCATGTAGTGGTCCCACAGCTCGTCGCGGCTCTTGCGGATGAACTCGATCTGGCCCGAGACGTTCTTGAGCGCCGAGAGGACTTCCGAGGTCATCGCGTCGAGCTGCTCGAAGATCGTCTGGAAGCGCTTGATCGGCGCGCGCATCAGCGCCTTGATCCGCATGATGGCGTCGGTCGTGCCGGGATCGCCGCGGAAGTAGCCCTGCAGCGTGTTGAGCGTGCCGTCGAAGCGGAACAGCTTGCCGAACCGTTCGCGCAGCGCCTCGATATAGGCAAGTTCGCGCACCAGGAGTTCGATGCGCTTCAGCACGCCGTCCTTGTCGGTCGGCGGCAATCCGAGGCTCTCCGCCGCCTTCTTGAACGCGTCGTTGACGCGCTCCTTGACGTCGGGATCGTCGGCGAGGCGGAGCAGGTGGTCGGAATCCTTGATGTCGGTCTGGCGGCCCTTGAACCAGCTGACGAGCTGGACGGTGAGCCGCTTGCGCGCGATTTCGGTGTGGCGCTCGTCGATCGCCCACGACGCCGACCCATCGAGCACCTCGCTCGGGATCGAGTCGCCGGGACGGATCTCCTTGGCGAACTTGAGCCCCTTCGCGACGAGCTTGAGCAGGTCCTTGTCGTGGCCGGAGATGTCGAACGAGGCGGTGACGGTCGGCAGCGGCAGGCTCGCCTCGAGGTCGCCGATCTTCACCTTCAGCGACGGCGCGCCGTCGGTCGCCTTCGCGAAGACCGCGCCGGGTACCCCAAAGATCTTGGAATTGAAGTCGAAAGCCTGGGTGGGCCGGGCCCCCGGTGTACCGTCGGGTTGCATGGACAGCAACCTACC
>JAEUKZ010000428.1 GCA_016793045.1 Alphaproteobacteria bacterium | reverse complement strand
GTGCCCATCAGCGCCTTGCGCAGCGCCGCGACGGTGAGGCTGCGCTGGATCGCCGCGACGGCGATCGTCGCGGCGGCGCCGACCGCGGCCGATTCGGTCGGCGTCGCCCAGCCGCGGGTCATCGACGCGACGACCGCGCCGAAGATCAGCACCAGCGGCAGAACGTGGACAAGAAGCGGGCGCCAGCGCGCGAAGCCGGACGGATCGGCCGATCGCGGGGCGGCCGAGTCCGGAGGCGCCAGATCGGGGCGCAGCGCCGCGCGCAGGACGATGTAGCCGATGAACATTGCGCTCATGATCAGGCCCGGCACGGTGCCGGCAACGAGCAGCTGCGCGATCGAGATGCCGGCGAGCGAACCGAGCAGGACCGCAAGTGCGGAGGGCGGAATCAGCATGTCGACGCCGCCGATGCCCATGATCGGTCCCATCGCGAAGCCCGGCTCGTAGCCACGCTTGAGCATCTCCGGCAGCATCAGGCTGCCGAGCAGCGCGGTCGTCGCGATGGTCGAGCCGGAGATCGCCGAGAAGATCGTCCCGGCGACGATCGCGACGACGGCGAGCCGACCCGGCACGCGGCGGATCAGGCGGTCGACCGCGTCGATCGCCTTGAGCGCGAGGCCGGTGTGGAACAGCACCTCGCCCATCAGCACGAAGAGCGGGATCGGCGTCAGCGCGAAGCTGCTCACGGAGGCGACCGAGTTTCGCACGAGCTGCATCAGCCCGGGCTCGCCGCCGAGGAACAGCCAAGCGCCGACGAGATTGATGCCCAGAAAGGCGAGCGCGACCGGGATGCCGAGCAGCATCAGCGCGACGACGCCACCGAGCAGCAACAGGGTCGCGGCCTGCCACTCCATCGCTCAGGCGACCGCGGTGGCTTCGATGCGCGGCGCGCGCGGCCCGGTGGCGAGGCGATGGAGGCGGAACACGAACTCGACCCCGACGAGGGCGAGCGACACCGGCAGCGGCACCAGCGTCCACCATTCCGGGAAGACGAAGCTTTTCATCACCAGGGCGCCGGCGCGCAGGCTGTCGAGCAGCGCCGCGACGCCGAACCACGCAAGCGCGAGCGCGATCGCCAGCCCGACCACATCGCCGGCGAACTCGATTCGCCACGCAAGGCGCTTCGGCAACGACACCAGCAGCATGTCGATCCGCACATGCTGGCCCTGGCGCAGCAGCCAGGGCGCCGTCAGCGCGGTGACGAGATAGAGCGCATACTCCGAGAGTTCATCGATGCCCCGCACCGACCAGCGCGCGGCATTGCGCGCGACGACGTCGAGCGTGATGCCCGCCACCATCGCGAGCAGGAGGACGGCGGCAAGGCCCGCACAGACCCCGAGCAGCCGCCCATATGCCTGCGCGATCGCCGCCACGCCCCCTGTCCCGATTTCGCGGTCAGTTGGCGATCAGCTGGCGCAGCCGCGCGCCGTTCTCCGGGCTCTGGCGGATGACCGACTGCCAGCCGACCTCGTTGGCGCGTTCGAGGAACTGCCGCGCCGCGGCCTCGGGCAAGGCGATCGGCTGGATGTTGGCGCCGGCCTGGCGCTGGCGCTCGGCTGCGATGATCTGGACATTCTCAGAATCGAGCCCTTCGAGCCACAGCGCCGCGGTCTCGAGGATGCGGCGCTGCTGGTCGTTCAGGCGGCGCCACGATTCGAGGTTGACCAGCACGTTGACGTCGACGTTGTAGAAGCCGGGGTCGAGGCGGAAGCGCGTCACCTGCTCCCACCCGAGATCGAACACGCCGAGGATCGGCCAGCCATAGCCGTCGACCACGCCGCGCTCCATCGCGGTGAAGACCTCCCCCGGCGCGGTGGTGATCGCCTGGCCGCCGAGCGCCTCGACGAGCGCGCGATAGACCGGCGTCACGCGAATCTTGAGGCCGGTGAAGTCGAAGCGCTCGATGCGCTCCGGCCGGCTGCGGAAATAGAGGTGGAACGGCACGTTCTGGAACTGGCGCGCCAGATACCAGGAGTTCAGCCGGTCGTTGTGCAGACGGTTCACGAACTCCCACGCGCCGTTCTGTCGCTGCTCCGCCATCGTGCGCGTCGCGAGCTTGAAGCCGTCCGCCTCCGGCATCAGGTTCGTATAGAAGGCGCCGGTCACGTTCGCCATGTCGACGACGCGGTTGCGAACGGCGTTGCCGACCTCGAAGGGCGGCATCGCGCGCGTGCCGCCGATGTAGTTGATGCGGATCTGGCCGCGCCCTTCGGCATTCACGCGCTCAACGAAGCGCTCGAAGTTGCGCGAGAACTGCGTGCCCTCCTGGAACGAACTGACCGCGCGCAGCGTCACCTCCTGCGCTACGGCGATCCCGGAGCAGCCCAAAGCGAGCGCCACTACCGCGACCGCCCCTGCAACGCGCGTCAGATGTCCGATCGAATTGCGCATGGCTGCTCCCCATTTCTAGGCTTGTTTTCCGAAACGATGCCGGCCGCCGATCCGCACGACGCCGACCTATGCAAATGCATATGCTAGGGGGTGGCTCGGAGGCTGGCAAGGTGCCGCCACCGCCGCCCTGCGGCGAAGCGTCACGATTTGATCATGCGGAAATCGAGCCCCCGGCGCCTATATTGACGACCAAGGAGCGCGACGCGAGCGCGCCGGTCCAGGGGTCCGCATTTCTCGATGGGGAGTGCCATGGCCGAATCGAAGACACCGCAATCGCCGTTCGACGGGTTCGCGCAGCTGTTCGGGGACGGTACGGCGCTGCGAAGCACGTTGAACGCCCAGGCCGACGGGTTCTGGCGCACGCAGGGCGAGATTCTCGGCAATCTGCAGACGCTGAGCAGGGCATGGTTCGAGCGTCGGCGCGCCGGCACTGAAGCGGCGATGGAGACGGCGCAAACGATGTGCAGCTGCGGCAACCCGGCCGATGCGGCGCTGGCCTATCAGCGCTGGCTGGCCGGCAGCATGGAGCGGCTGACCGCCGACGCGGTCGAAACCCAGGCGCAGATGATCAAGCTGTCGCAGGCCTGGATCGAGGGGCTGCGCGGCGCCGCAACCGCCTATGATGCCCAGGCCCGCGCGTCCGGACCGGCGGCCGGCCCGGCCGGCGACGATGCCGCTTCGCGCGAGCAGCCGCGCGGTCCGGGGCGCCGCGCCGCCTGACCGCGGCCGAACGGGGCAAGCCCCGGCCCAGCGTGTGGCGATCGACGAGGTCCGCGGCGGGATGACGCCCCGCCGGCGGTGATGCAGTCGGCTGTTGCGTCCGGGGCGGTGGCGCGCACACAATCGCCGCCACATCAGTCATGCGCCCCGACGACCGCAAAGACCTCCGCGCCACCCCGCTTTTCGCCGCGCTTTCGGACGAGCACTTCGCGCGCGTGTGCGACGGCGCGGTCGTACACGCGATGCCGCGCGGCGCGCTGCTGTGCCGGCAGGGCGAACAGCCCGAATTCCTCCACGTCATCCTTTCGGGACGGGTGGCGCTGATCGCCGCCAACGCGCGCAACGAGGAGACCGTCGTCGAATTCTTCGACTCCGGCGATTCGTTCATCGCCGCCGCGGTCATCCTCGACGCGCCCTACCTGATGTCGGCGCGCGTCGTCCATGACGCGCGGGTCGCCTTGCTGTCGGCCGAGCGTTTCCGCGCCGATCTCACGGCCGTGCCGGCGCTGGGCCTGTCGCTGGCGATGCAGTTCGCCGGCTATTGGCGGCGGCTGATCCGCCAGATCAAGGACCTCAAGCTGCGCTCCGGCGCCGAGCGCCTGGCGGTCTACCTGATCGCGCTCTCCGGCCGCGATTCGGGCGCCGCGACGCTGGCGCTGCCCCAGGAGCGCAAGCTGATCGCCGCGCATATCGGCATCACGCCCGAGAGCCTGTCGCGCGCCTTCATCACGCTGCGCCCGCTGGGCGTCAGCGGCCGCGGCCGCACCGTCACGATCGCGGACATCGCGCGTCTGCGTGCCTTCTGCGGCGCCGACGATCCCACATGATGCTGGCCCCGGGCCCGGGCACACCCCCTGCGCCGAGCTTCGGCGCGCCGGTCCGCCTCGCCGTCGTCGCCATGGTGTTCGTGGCGGCCCACCTGATCTCGATCGCGTTCGTGATCATGCCGGAAGGCATCGAGGCGCTGCGGCCGACCGCGGGGATCTGCCTCGCCGCCTTCATCCGCGCCCCGCGGCGCGACTGGCCGATCCTCGCCCCGATCCTCGTCGCGGCCGGCGTGCTGGGCGAGTACGTGCTCGGGCGCGACGCGGGCGCGCTGGCCTCGGCCGCGATCGAGATTCCGGCCGGACTGATCGGCGCGTGGCTGTTCGAGTCCTTGAGCGGCAGAGAGGACGCGCTCGAAAGCCGCTGGTCGGTGCTCGCGCTGTTCTTCGCGGCGCTGCTCACCGGAACGCTCGTCGGCGCCGCGGAATGGCCGTTCGATGCGTCGTCGGACCGCCAGATCCTGCTGGCGACCGTCGCCGGCGCCTTCGTCGGCACCATTCTGATCGCCGCGCCGCTGCTCGACTGGCGCTGGGTGCTCGCGGAACGCCGCGCCGTGTTCGACATCGTCGAGTTCGCCGGCCTGTTCACCGCGGTCGCCGCGCTTTCGGTCTTCGCCTTCTTCGTGCTGAGCGAGAGCGAACCGCTCTCGCTGATCGCCGTGCTCGCGCCCATCCCGCTGGTCGCCTGGAGCAGCGTGCGGCTGTCGCGCGGCGAGGCCGGGCTGCTGCTGCTGACGATGGCGGTGATCGCGATCTGGGCGACGGCGCACGGCCACGGCCCGATCGGCGCGCTGCCCGGAACGGCCGCGCACGACATCCTGTGGATTCAGGTCATCCTCGCGGTCGGCTCGGTGACGACGCTGCTGCTCTCCGCCGCAGTTGCGGACGCGCGGCGGTCCGAGGCGTCGGTCCAGCGCACCGCCGCGCTGCTGCATTCGGTCATCGAGACGTCGCCCGAGGCCGTGGTCACCATCGATGCGCGCGGCATCGTGCTGAGCTTCAGCCGCGCTGCCGAACGCCTGTTCGGCCACGACGCGGCGGCGGTGATCGGCCGCAACGTCAAGATGCTGATGCCCAGCCATTTCCGCGACCAGCACGACTCCTACATTGCCCGCTACCTCGCGACCGGCGAGCGGCGCATCATCGGGATCGGCCGGGTGGTGGCAGGCATGCGCAAGGACGGCACGACCTTTCCCATGGAGCTGTCGGTCGGCGAGGTTGCGCAGGGCGGCCAGCGCGTCTTCACCGGTTTCATCCGCGACCTGTCCGAGCAGCAGCGCACGGAGATGCGGATCCAGGAGATCCAGTCGGAACTGTTCCACATGAGCCGCCTCAGCGACATGGGCCAGTTCGCCTCGGCACTGGCGCACGAGGTCAACCAGCCGCTCGCGGCGATCGCCAACTACAGCCAGGCCGCGCGACAGCTCGCGGCGGCGAGCGCGCAGGGCAAGCCGCTCGACGGCATCCTCGCGAAAGTGGAGCAGCAGGCCGACCGCGCGGCGCAGATCATCCGTCGGCTGCGTGGGTTCATCGAAAAGCACCCGATCGAGTACCGCGCCGAGGACCTC
>JAEUKZ010000386.1 GCA_016793045.1 Alphaproteobacteria bacterium | reverse complement strand
AAAGCACCGGCAGGCAGGTCGGCGACTGCGCCCGCGGGATCGTCCGTCTGGATCGTCTCAACCCCGGCCGGGACGAGCGGCGGAAACTGCCCTTCGCGCGAATCGATCCAGCTGGTTCGGACATCGACACCGGCCAGCACGTCGACCAGCGCCCGCCCGACATGTCCGGCCCCGAACAGCGCGAGTGCCAAGCTTTGGGAAGCAAAGCCCTCGATCAGCAGCGTCACCTGCCCACCGCAACACTGGCCGAGCTGGGGGCCGAGGGCAAATCTTTCGATGCGCGGCGTCGTGTCGCGGGCAGCGAGGGCCGCGCGCGCCAGTACCGTCGCCTTGAGTTCGAGATGGCCGCCGCCGATCGAGCCGATCTGGCCCGATGCGGTGATCACCATCTTCGTGCCCGGTCCGCGCGGTGCCGAACCCTCGACGGCAACGACTGTGACGAGTGCGTGCGGCTCGCCCCGCGCGGCAAGCTCAGCGAGCGCAGTGCGCCAGTCGTCGGCGGTCGGTGTTGCGGTCATGGCGTGGCGGCGCCGCCGCGCGCGTCCTCGATCGCGAGCAGCACGCGCTCGGGCGTTGCCGGCGCGGCGAGCGACGGCGCTGCGCCTGCCGCCGCCGCCACCGCATCCTTGAGCGCGAAGAACACCGCGTTGGCGAGCATCAGCGGCGGCTCGCCGACCGCTTTCGAGCGGTGCACTGTATCCTCGGCGTTGCGCGCGCCTTCGAGGAGCCGGACCCGGAAGTCCCTGGGCAGGTCGCTGGCGACCGGAATCTTGTACGTCGAGGGCGCATGGGTGGCGAGGCGGCCCTTGGCGTCAAACCACAATTCCTCGGTCGTCAGCCAGCCCATGCCCTGGATGAAGCCGCCTTCGACCTGGCCGCGATCGATCGCCGGATTGATCGAGTGACCGACGTCGTGCAGCAGGTCGGCGCGCGTGACCTTGTACTCGCCGGTCAGCGTGTCGACCAGAACCTCGGCGACCGCCGCGCCGTAGGCGAAATAGAGGAACGGCCGGCCGCGGGCGTTGTCGCGGTCCCAGTGGATCTTCGGCGTCTTGTAGAACCCGGTCGCCGAAAGCTGCACCCGCGCGCGATAGGCGAGGGCGGCGAGCGTCGCGAAGGGCACCACGTTGGCGCCGGCCTCGACCTCGTTGCGGCGGAACCGCACGGCCTCGCGCGGCACGGCGAAATGCGCTGCGGCGAAGTCGGCGAGGCGCCCGCGGATCGTGCGCGCGGCGATCTGAGCCGCGGCGCCGTTCAGGTCGGTGCCCGCCGAGGCCGCGGTCGCCGAGGTGTTCGGCACCTTGCCGGTGTTGGTGGCCGAAATCTTGATGCGGTCGACGTCGATCTGCAGCTCCTCCGCCACGATCTGCGCCACCTTCATGAACAGGCCCTGGCCCATCTCGGTGCCACCATGGTTCAGGTGGACCGAGCCGTCGGTGTAGACGTGAAGGAGCGCGCCGGCCTGGTTGTAGAACGTCGCGGTGAAGGAAATGCCGAATTTCAGCGGCGTCAGCGCCAAGCCCTTTTTCAGGATCGGGCTCGTGCGGTTGAAGGCGTCGATGGCGCGGCGCCGTTCCTGGTAGTCCGCCCAGCGCTCGAGTTCGTCGACCAGGCCGTGGACGATGTTGTCCTCGACGACCATGTGATAGGGCGTCACGTTGCGGTCGGTCGTGCCGTAGAAATTCACGCGCCGAACCGCGAGCGGATCGCGCCCGAGACGGCGCGCGATGGCGTCGACGACCTCCTCGATGGCGATCATGCCCTGCGGGCCGCCGAAGCCGCGAAACGCGGTGTTGGACTGCGTATGGGTCTTGCAGGCGAAGCCGCGCAGGCGGACGTCGGGAATGTAGTAGCAGTTGTCGGCATGGAACAGCGCGCGGTCGACGATCGCGGGCGAAAGGTCGGCGACGTGGCCGGCGCGAGCCGCGAGATCCATATCGAGCGCGGTGATGCGGCCCTCGCCGTCGAAGCCGGCCTGCCACCTGACGACGAAATCATGGCGCTTGCCGGTGATCATCATGTCGTCGTCGCGGTCGAGCCTGAGCTTGACGGGACGGCGCGTGCGCTGGGCGAGCAAGGCCGCAATCGCCGCGAACATCGCGGGCTGCGTCTCCTTCCCGCCGAAGCCGCCGCCCATGCGCCGCACCTCGACCGTCACCGCATTGGCGGCAAGGCCGAGCACCTTGGCGACCATCTTCTGGACTTCGCTCGGGTGCTGGGTCGAGGAATGGATCAGCAGGTCGCCGTCCTCCTGCGGAATCGCCAGCGCCACCTGACCTTCGAGATAGAAGTGATCCTGGCCGCCGATGCGGAAGGTTCCGGACAGCCGGTTCGGCGCGCGCGCGAGCGCCGCCGCCGCATCGCCGCGCTTGAACTCGACCGGCGGCGCCACGAATAGGCCCTGCGCCAGGGCATCGTCCACGGTCAGCACCGCCGGCTGAACGTCGTATTCGACGCGGGCGAGCGCGCCGGCCGTGCGTGCCGCCTTGATCGACGTCGCCGCGATCGCGACCACCGGCTGGCCGACATACTCGACGATGCCTTCGGCGAGGATCGGTTCGCCGGCGACCATCGGGCCGATATCGTTCTTGCCCGGGATGTCCGCGGCGCTCACCGCGTCGATCACGCCGGGCGCGCTGCGTACATCGGCGAGGTCGATCGACCTGATCCGCGCATGGGCGTGCGGCGACATCACGCACCACACGTGGAGCAGGTCCGGCGGCTCCGGAATGTCGTCGACATAGATTGCCGCGCCGGCGACGTGCTTGTGCGCGCTGTCATGCGCCGCCGCGGCGCCGACCGCGCCGCGAACCGGATGCGCGCGAAGGTCGGGCGCGTCATCCATGGGCGGTCACCCGTGTCGCGACGTTGCCCTGGGATTCATGCCAGAAGCGCAGGAGCAGGTTGCGTGCCGCGGCCATGCGATAGCGCGCCGAGCCGCGCAGGTCGTCGAGCGGCCGGAAGTCGCGATCGAGTGCCGCCATCGCCGTCTGCACCGTCGCGAGCGACCACGGTTGCCCGGTCAGAGCCGCCTCGGCCGCAGCGGCGCGCTGGGGGATCGCCGCCATGCCGCCGAAGCCAAGCTTCGCCGCGGCGACCCGGCCATCGTCGATCGAGACCGCAAACGCCGCGGCCAGGGTCGAGATGTCCTGATCAAAGCGCTTCGACAGCTTGTACGCGGCAAAGCGCGTGCCGGGGGGGAGCGGCGGAACGCGGATTGCTGCGACGATCTCGCCCGGCCGCAGCGCCGTCCTGCGATAGGCCTGGAAGAAATCAGCGAGGTCGAGCGTCCGCGCGCCTGCGGCCCCTTCGAGCACGACGGCGGCACCGAGCGCCAGCAGCACCGGCGGGCCGTCGCCGATCGGCGAGGCATTGGCGACGTTGCCGCCGACCGTGCCGGCATTGCGGATCTGCACCGACGCAAAGCGCTTGAAGTAGGCGTCGAGGTCCGGATGCAGGGCCGCGAGATGCGGCAGCGCCGCGGTCCAACTCGCCGCCCCGCCGATCGACAGCACGTCGCCGTCGCGCGCGACCTGCTGAAGCTCCGCGAGGCGCCCAAGCCAGACGATCTTGTCGAAGCGGCGATGCTGCTTGGTCACCCACAGGCCGAAATCGGTGCCGCCGGCGAGGATCGCGGCATCCGGGTGGGCCGCGAGGATGGTGAAGAGTTCGGCCTTGCTGTGCGGCGACCAGAACCGCGTGCCGCCGGCCGCATAGGACAGGCCGGTGTCGCGCGCGAGGCGGCCCAGCAGGGTGCGCAGCGTCGCCGCGTCGGTGTCGAACCGGTCCGCCGCCGCGCCCTTGCCCATCGCCAGCGCCGCATCGAGGATCGGCCGGTACCCGGTGCAGCGGCAGAGATTGCCGGCGAGCGCTTCTTCGACAGCGTTGCGTGATGGATGCTTGTCCGCATGCCACAGCGCGAACAGCGACATCACGAAGCCCGGGGTGCAGAAGCCGCACTGCGAGCCGTGGCAGTCGACCATCGCCTGCTGCACGGGATGGAGCGTGCCGTCCGGGGCGGCGAGGTTTTCGACCGTGATCAGCGCGCGCCCGTCGAGGGTCGGCACGAATTGGATGCACGAATTGACCGCGCGATAGGTGAGGCCGCCGTCGGGCGCCGGCTCGGCGAGCACGACGGTGCAGGCGCCGCAATCGCCTTCGGCACAGCCTTCCTTGGTGCCGCAGCGGCGCAGTTCGCCCCGCAGATACTCGAGCACCGTCGTCGTCGGCGCCACGCCGGTGATCTCGTGCATCGCGCCGTCGAGGGCGAAGCGGATGGGGTCGTTCAAGGATCTGCCTTCGCTGCTCATCGTGCTCTAGAATCCTCCCAAACCAGCGGGCTGACAAGCACGGGACATGCAAGCGACGGTCCAAATGCAGGCCGATCCGCGCGCCGCGATCCGCGCGCAGGCGCTCGCGCTCGGGTTCGACGCGGTCGGCTTCGCGCCGGCAGGCGGCGAGGGCGAGGCGGCCGCACGGCTGCGCGACTTCGTCGCCGCCGGGCTGCACGGCGACATGGGGTGGCTGGCGGGTACGCTCGACCGCCGCGCCTCGCCGCGCGGACTGTGGCCGGCGGCGCGCAGCGTCGTCGTTCTGGCGATGAACTACGGCCCCGCCGACGACCCGCTCGCCATCCTGGGCGCGCGCGACCGCGGCGCGATCTCGGTGTACGCCCAGGGCCGGGACTACCACGACGTGGTCAAGAGCCGTCTCAAGGCGCTCGCGCGCTTCATCGCCGCGCGCTTCGCGACCGAAGTGAAGGTCTTCGTCGACACGGCTCCGGTGATGGAAAAGCCCCTCGCCCAGCGCGGCGGCATCGGCTGGCAGGGCAAGCACACGAACCTGGTCTCGCGCGGGTTCGGCTCGTGGCTGTTCCTGGGCGAGGTCTACACCGCGCTCGATCTCGCGCCAGATGCGCAGGAGGCCGATCATTGCGGCGCCTGCACGCGCTGTCTCGACATCTGCCCGACGGCGGCGTTTCCGGCACCGTACCGGCTCGACCCGCGCCGCTGCATCTCCTACCTGACGATCGAGCACAAGGGCCACATCGCGCGCGCGTTCCGGGTGGCGATCGCCAACCGCATCTATGGCTGCGACGATTGCCTCGCCGTCTGCCCGTGGAACAAGTTCGCCCGGGCGGCGCGCGAGGCGGCGCTGCGGCCGCGCGCGGCGCTGGCGGCGCCGCTGCTCGCGGAACTGGCGGGGCTCGACGATCGGGCCTTCCGTGCGCTGTTTTCGGGCTCGGCGGTCAAGCGGCTGGGCCGCGACCGCTTCGTGCGCAACGTGCTGATCGCCATCGGCAACAGCGGCGATGCCGGCCTCGCCGCGCACGCGGAAGCCCGCCTCGGCGATGCTTCGCCGCTGGTGCGCGCGATGGCGGTGTGGGCGCTGTCGCGGCTGCTGCCGGCGAATGCGTTTCGCAACCTGGCGGCGATACGCACTGCGCGTGAACCCGACGCCGACGTGCGCGCGGAGTGGACCGCACCGGACTGACCATTGGCGGACCGGCCGGGCCCCTGTAGGATGTCCGCTACAACCGCTACGGGTAGTGACGTCTTTCCATGGGAGGCAGTCATGAACGACGGCGCGGTCGCGGCCGGCGATTTGGCCCAATGGTTCCCCAAGCTGCGTCCAGCGGCGACGGACGAAAGGCCGGACGGCGGCGTCTTCGAAATCGGGCTGTGCTGCGCCGGCGCCATTTCGGCGGGGGCCTACGCCGCCGGCGTGTTCGACTTCCTCGTCGAGGCGCTCGACGCCTGGCACGCCGCGAAGGCGAACGGAGAGGCCGTACCGCGCCACCAGGTGCAGCTGCGGATCGTCACCGGCGCTTCGGCGGGCGGCATGAACGCGGCGATCCTCGCGGCCTCGGCGCCCTACCGGTTCCCTGCGGCGGGGCCGCGCGCGACCGCCGGGGATCGCGCGCGGAATCCGTTCTACCGCGCCTGGGTCGATGAGATCGACATCGCCAAACTGCTCGCGACCGACGATCTGGAGCGAGACGGCTTCCGCTCGTTGCTGAACAGCATACCGCTGCGCCGGATCGCGGCGGACATCGTCGAGCATGGTCCGGCCAGCGGCCTCGCTGCGATTGCGCGCCCGTGGCTGCTCGACCCGCTGCCCGTGCTGCTGACCGTCACCAATCTCCGCGGTGTCCCCTATGCGGTCGCGTTCAAGGGCGGCAGCCCGCACGGCATGCGCATCCACGCCGACACGCTCGGGTTCATGGCGCGTTCGGCCGAGGCGAGCGCGGGAGCGGTGCCGCCCGACGCGATCGATCTGCCGTTCGCGCGCTCGGCATCCGATCCACGCTGGGGGGCGCTGGTGCAGGCGGCGCTCGCGACCGGCGCCTTTCCGGTCGCATTGCGTCCGGGCGAGATCCTGCGGCCGGCAGCCGACTACAAGTACCGCTTTGCCCAGTACCTGCCGGGCGAGGCCGCGCCAAGCTTCATCTCCCCGGACGGGACCCTGCCCGATCCGTACGCGTTTCCCTGTGTCGACGGCGGCCTCATCAACAACGAGCCGTTCGAAATGGCACGGACCGCGCTGGCGGGCCTCGATGGCCGCAACGAGCGCGACGGCGCCAAGGCGCGCCGCGCCGTCATCATGCTCGATCCCTTCGTGGAGGCGCCCGGCGAAGGCCCGGCCGAGCTCGGGCCTTCGATCGCGCGGATCGCCGTGGCGATGTTCACGGCGCTCAAGGACCAGGCGCGGTTCAAGCCGGAGTCGCTGCTGCTGGCGATGCGCGAGGACGTGTTCAGCCGCTTCCTGATCGCGCCGAAACGCTACCCCGACGGTGCGGCGCGCGGCGGCGCGGCGGTCGAAGGCGTCGAGGCGATGGCGAGCGGAGGCCTCGGCGGCTTCCTCGGGTTCTTCAGCCGCGAGTATCGCCATCACGACTTCATGCTCGGCCGGTCGAACTGCCAGGCTTTCCTGCGCAACGTCTTCGCGCTGCCGGAGAGCAACACGGTGTTCGACGCCGAGACCCGCGCGTCGCGAAAGTGGCGCTGCCGCGACGATCCGAAGTTCGTCCCAATCGTGCCGCTGGTCGGCGCGCTGGCGGAGGACGAGTACCCATCGCCGTGGCCGCGCGGGGCCTTCACCGGCTGGCCGGCGGTCGAGACCGCTTTTACCCGCCGCGCCGACGCCGCGGCGAAGGCCCTGATCGCGACTTGGATCGGGCGCGATGGGGCGGGCGCATGGGCCAAGCGCAAGGCGCTCGAAGCGGCCTGGGGCATCTGGGGGCGCGGCTGGGTCAGGGACAAGGTCCAGGCGCGCCTCGACGACGCCCGCGACGCGGTCGATCGCCGCGCGCTGTGAGCGCCCTTCGCGCGGCGCTGCGATTGCGTTAGAACCGCCCGCGTGAAACTGTCCGATTTCGATTTCGTCCTGCCGCCCGAGCTGATTGCGCAGCATCCCGTCAGCCCGCGCGATGCGGCGCGGCTGCTGGAGATCGCGCCCGGCGGCCTGCATGACCGCTCGGTGCAGGACCTGCCGGCGCTGCTGCGGCGCGGCGACGTGCTGATCTACAACGACACCCGCGTCATCAAGGCGCGGCTCGCGGGCAGGCGCGGAACCGCTGGCGTCGAGGTGACGCTGCACCAGATGGTCGCCCCCGACCTGTGGCGTGCCTTCGCCCGGCCGGCGAAGAAGCTGAGCGCGGGCGACCGCGTCGACTTCGCTCCCGGCTTCGCGGCGCAGGTGGCGGAGAAGGGCGACGAGGGCGAGGTGACGCTGCGCTTCGACCGCGGAGGCGTCGACCTCTTCGCGGCGCTCGAGCGCTACGGCGTCGTTCCGCTGCCGCCCTATATCAAGCGGCCGAAGGGCGGCGACGAGCGAGACGTCGCCGACTACCAGACGATCTGGGGCGAACGCGCCGGCGCGGTCGCGGCCTCGACCGCCGGCTTGCATTTCACCCCGGCGCTGCTCGAAGCGCTCGATCGCGCCGGCATCGCGCGCGCGCCGGTGACGCTCCATGTCGGCGCCGGCACCTTCCTGCCGGTGAAGACCGAGGAGGTCGAGGCGCACAGGATGCACGCCGAGTATGGCGAGCTGTCGCATTCGACCATCGACGCGATCGCGCGGGCCCGCGCGGCCGGCGGGCGCGTCGTCGCGGTCGGCACCACGGCCCTGCGCGTGCTTGAAACCGTCGCGGCGGCCGACGGCGCGCTGCGGCCCTGGGCGGGCGAGACGCGGCTGTTCGTGCTGCCGGGCTACCGCTTCCGCGCGGTCGACCTGCTGCTGACCAATTTCCATCTGCCGAAGTCGACCCTGTTCATGCTCGTCTCGGCCTTCGCCGGGCTCGCGCGCATGCAAGGCGCCTATCGCCACGCGATCGCGGCGCGCTATAGGTTCTTCTCCTACGGCGACTGCTGCCTCATCCATCGCATCGACGGCGCGACATGATCGGCTACGAACTTCTGGCCCGCGACGGGCGCGCCCGGCGCGGCCGGCTCACGCTCGGCCGTGGTACGGTCGAGACACCCGCCTTCATGCCGGTCGGCACCGCGGCGACCGTGAAGGCGAGGCGGCCGGAGGCGGTACGCGCGACCGGCGCCGACATCCTGCTCTGCAACACCTCTCACCTGAGGCTGCGCCCCGGCGCCGAGCGCGTGGCGCGGCTCGGCGGGCTGCACACGTTCATGAACTGGGAGCGCCCGATCCTGACCGATTCGGGCGGCTACCAGGTGATGTCGCTCGGCGCGCTGCGCAAGCTCGACGAGAACGGCGTCACCTTCCGGTCGCATATCGACGGCTCGCGCCATGTGCTGACGCCCGAGCGCTCGATCGCGATCCAGCACCTGCTCGACGCCGACGTCACCATGGCCTTCGACGAGTGCACGAAGTACCCGGCGACGGAGGACGAGGTCGCGACGTCGATGCGGTTGTCGATGCGCTGGGCGCGGCGCTCGCGCGACGCCTTCGTCGAGCGCCCCGGCAAGGCGCTGTTCGGCATCGTCCAGGGCGGCATCCATCGCGACTTGCGCGATGAATCCGCGGCGGCGCTGAGGGCGATCGGCTTCGATGGCTACGCGATCGGCGGCCTTGCGGTCGGCGAGGGCCACGACCTGATGGTGGCGACGCTCGACTTCACCGTGCCGATGCTGCCAGAAGACCGGCCGCGCTACCTGATGGGCGTCGGCAAGCCGCCGGACATCGTCGCCGCGGTCGGCCTTGGCGTCGACATGTTCGACTGCGTGCTGCCGACGCGCTCCGGCCGAACCGCGCAGGCCTTCACCCGCGACGGCACGCTCAACCTGCGCAACGCGCGCTTCGCCGAGGACCCCGGACCGATCGATCCGGGCTGCGCCTGCCCGGCCTGCGCATCCTACAGCCGCGCCTATCTCCACCACCTGATCAAGGCCGAGGAGATTCTCGGCGCGATGCTGGTGACGCAGCACAACCTGACATTCTACCAGGACATGATGAAAGGCCTGCGCGCCGCGATTGCTGCGGGTCGCTTCGCCGCGCATGCAGGCGACTTTCTGTCGCGCTACTTCGGTGCGGCGGAGCCGGAAGAGCCGTAGCGCGGTCCCGTCGCCGCCGGCTAGAATCGCCGCTGGGCCAGTTCGTCAGGGAGCGGAAGCGATGCGGCTGTCGATCTTCTCGGTGCAGGACCACTACGAAGACCGGCCGCGCACCGTGCCGCAGCTGTACGGCCAGGTCATCGAGCAGGCGGAGCTTGCCGACGCGCTCGGCTACGACACCTTCTTCGTCGCGGAGCATCATTTCCATCAGTACGGCGCGGTGCCCAATCCGGCGGTAATGCTGGCGGCGCTGGCGCAGCGTACGAAGCGCCTGAAGCTCGGCTCGGCGATCTCGATTCTCACCTTCCATCATCCGCTCACGGTTGCGGAGAGCTACGCGATGGTCGACGTGCTGTCGGGCGGCCGGCTCGTGCTCGGCGTCGGCTCGGGCTATCTCAAGCACGAATTCGCCGGCTATGCGGTCGACCCGGCGGAGAAGCGCGAGCGCTTCGACGAGGCTCTCGACATCGTCCGCCGCGCCCTCGCGGGCGAGGAAGTCAGTGCCGCGGGCCGCTTCAGCGCAGTCGATGCGGTGCGGATCAACGTGCGGCCGACCCAGCGCCGCGTGCCGATCTACGTCGCGATCCTGCGCCGCGAAGGGGCCTATCATGTCGGCCGCCAGGGCAACGACATCATGTGCGTGCCCTATGCCTCGGTCGAGGCGCTGGAGGAGATCGGCGCGATGATCGGCGAGTTCCAGCGCGGCCGGCAGGAATCCGGCCTGGGACCCGGAGACGGCGCCTTCGCGCTGCACGCCCACGTCGCCGAAAGCGACGACGCCTGCCGCCGCGAGGCGGCGGAGGCGTTCGACCTCTACGTCGCGACGCGCCTCTATGCCAAGCGCGCGGTGTACGACGACGTACTGCGCAGCCGGCTTTCCCTGTTCGGCGGGGTCGAGACCGTGGCCGAGCGCATGGTGGCGCTGCATGCGATGGGCGTTCGCCATGTCATGGCGCTGCAGAATTTCGGCCTGATGGCGCCTGAACTGGTGCGGCGCTCGATGCGGCTGATGGCCGAAGAGGTGATGCCGCGCGTGCGTGCGCGGATCAGCGCGCAGGCCGTCGCCTGATCGGGAGGGCAGCGATTTCCCTGTTGCCCGTGGGCCGCAGGCTCGGTTAGTTTCAAATGAAACTAATGACCGGCCAGTGGACTTTCGGCGGTCCGCGCCGATAATTGCGGCCAACGAAGACCAAACCAGGGAGGGTTTCCCCGTGAATGTTCTGACCATGTCGCGTCGCGCGCTGCTGGGTGCTGCCGCGTTCGCAGCTTCCATCGTCGGCGGCGACTTCGCCGCGGCGCAGACCCCGCCTCCGATCCGCGTCGGCGCGTTCGTCGCCGCGACCGGGCCGGCCTCGTTCCTCGGCGCGCCCGAGCTCAACACGCTGCGGCTCTATGTCGACCGTATCAATCGCTCCGGCGGCGTGCTCGGCCGCCAGCTGCAACTTTCGATCTACGACAGCGCCGGCGATGCCCGCCAGGCCGTCACCTTCGTGCGCCGCCTGATCGAGGAAGACCGAGTGGACTTCATCGTCGGCGGCTCCACCACGGGCGAGACCATGGCGGTGCTGCCGCTGGTCACCGAGGCCGGCGTTCCGTTCATCTCGCTCGCCGGCGCCAACGTCGTCGTCCAGCCGGTCGGCGAACGGCGCTGGGTCTTCAAGACCCCGCATTCGGACACGATGGCGGTGCAGAAGATCTACGAGGACATGAAGCGCGACAACATGACGCGCGCTGCGATTCTCGGCGGGTCGGGCGGCTTCGACCAGTCCTGCCGCGCCGAGGCCCGCCGCCTCGCGCCGGAGTACGGCATCACCATCGTCGCGGACGAGACCTACGGCGCCAGCGACACCGACATGACGCCTCAGCTCACCCGCATCCGCAACACCCAGGGCGTGCAGGCGATCGTCGGCTGCGGCTTCGGCGCGCCGACCGTCATCACCGCGCGCAACTATCGCCAGCTCGGCATGCAGTCGATCCGATTCTACTTCAACCACGGCGTCGCCTCGCCGCAGTTCATCGCCCAGTCGGGCGGTGCGGCGGAAGGCATCCGCGTGCCGGTCGCGGCGCTGCTGGTGGCCGACCAGCTGCCGGCGAACGATCCGCAGCGCCAGGTCGCGCTCGACTACATCCAGGCCTATCGCGCGGCGTTCAACGAGGACGTCTCGACGTTCGGCGGGCACGCCTATGACGGGCTGATGATCGCGCTCGACGCGGTGCGCCGCGCCGGCGGCACGGATCGGGCGCGCGTGCGCGACGAGATCGAGCGGACGACCAACTTCGTCGGCGTCGACGGCATCTTCAACATGACGGCGCAGGACCACATGGGCCTCGACCTGCGCAGCTTCCGCATGGTCGAGATCCGCAACAACAACTGGCGTCTGCTGTATTGACCGCTTTTCCCCTCCCCCGCGCCCTGCGCGGGGGAGGGTGAGGGCTCTTCGTGGCCGAGTTCCTGCAGTTCCTCTTTTCCGGGCTGACCGTCGGCGCCATCTACGCGATGGTCGGCGTCGGCTTCGCGATCATCTACAACTCGAGCCAGGTCATCAATTTCGCCCAGGGCGAGTTCGTGATGATCGGCGGCATGGCGACCGTGGCGTTGACCGCCAATGCCGGGCTGCCGCTGGCGCTCGCCGTGCCGATCGCCATCGCCATCGCGGCGCTGACCGGGCTCGCGCTGCAGAAATTCGCCATCGAGCCGTCGCGCGGCGCCTCGGTCGCCACCGTCATCATCATTACCATCGGCGCCTCGATCTTCATCCGCGGCGTGGTCGAGGTCGCGCTCGGCAAGAACGATCGCGCACTCGAATCTTTCTCGGGCGACGAGCCCCTGCGCATCGCCGGCGCGACCCTGCTCCCGCAGAGCTTGTGGGTGCTGGGCGCGCTGGTTGCGGTCGCGATCGGCCTCAAGCTGTTCTTCGACCGCACGCGCGTCGGCAAGGCGATGCTGGCGACGGCGCAGAACCGCCTGGCGGCGCAACTCGTCGGGATCGAGGTCAACCGCATCATGCTGCTGAGCTTCGGCCTGTCGGCGGCGCTTGGCGCGCTCGCCGGGCTGCTCACTGCGCCGATCACGCTGACGCGCTACGACGTCGGCATCATGCTGGGCCTGAAGGGCTTCTGCGCTGCCATTCTGGGTGGGCTCGGCAGTGCCTGGGGTGCGCTGATCGGCGGCCTGCTGCTCGGCATCGTCGAGCAGATGTCGGCGGGCTATTTCTCGTCGGCCTACAAGGACGCGGTCGCCTTCGTCATCATCCTCGCCGTGCTGTTCGTGCGGCCGAGCGGCCTGTTCGGCGCGCGCGGAACGGACCGCGTCTGATGCGCGCGCTGCTCTCTGCGCGCATCGGCGGCGTGCTGCTGCTCGCGGCCATCGTGGCCGCACTGCCGCTGCTCGGCCCCAACCGCTTCTATGTCGACATGGCGATGAAGTCGTGGCTCAACGCCGCGGTGTGCATCGGCCTCAATCTGCTGATCGGCTATGCCGGGCAGATCAGCCTCGGCCACGCCGGGTTCTTCGCACTCGGCGCCTATGCCTCGGCGATCCTCACGGCACGCTACGGCGTGCCCGGCCTCGTCGCCATGCTGGCCGGCGCCGTCGGCACCGGCCTGCTTGCCTTCGCGGTGGCGCGGCCGATCCTCAAGCTTCGCGGGCACTACCTCGCGATGGCGACGCTCGGCCTCGGCTTCATCATCTCGATCGTGCTGACGCGCGAGCTCTGGCTGACCGGAGGGCCGGACGGCGTCCAGGTGCCGGCGCTGTTCGTCGGCACGTGGCGGGCGAGCGGCCTCGAAACCTGGTACTGGATCGCCGGCGGCGCGATGGTGCTCACCGCCTGGCTGTCGCTCAACCTCATCGATTCGGGCATCGGCCGCGCCCTGCGCGCCCTGCACGGCTCGGAGGTCGCGGCCGAGACGCTCGGCATCGACACCACGCGCTACAAGGTAATGGTGTTCGTGTTGTCGGCGGTCATCGCGGCGCTGGTCGGCTCGCTCTTCGCCCATGCCGAGCGCTTCGTGACGCCGCAGGAAGCGGGCTTCCTGCGCTCGATCGAGTTCGTGACGATGGTCGTACTCGGCGGCATGGCCTCGACCTTCGGTGCGGTCGTCGGCGCCGTCATCCTCACCGTGCTGCCGCAGGCTGTGGCGACGTTCCAGGATTTCAAGCACATCGTCTTCGGCGCGATCCTCATCATGGTCATGATCTTCATGCCCAGGGGGCTGGTGCCGACGCTCGCAGGCCTCGTGCGCCGGCCGGGCGGGGGGCCGGGCGCATGAGCCTGCTAACCGTCGAGAAGCTCTCGAAGGCCTTCGGCGGCGTCGCCGCGGTCTCCGATCTGGACTTCAGCGTGACCGCCGGCAAGATCCACTCGATCATCGGCCCGAACGGCGC
>JAEUKZ010000381.1 GCA_016793045.1 Alphaproteobacteria bacterium | reverse complement strand
GTCGGCGTCACCAGCCCCGTCGTCATGCTCCGCATGATGACGATCGGCGTGAGCAGCGCCGGGACGCCGCGCAGGAAGGTGATCTTGAGGCGCTGCCACGACGGCGGTTCCGGCGGCGGAAAGCGCTCGATGCCCGTCTTGGCGACGACGACGTTGTGGATCATCAGCAGCACGCCGAGCAGCAGCCCCGGCATGATGCCGGCCACGAACAGCTCGGCGATCGACACGTTCATCTGCACCGCGTAGATGATGAACATGATCGAGGGCGGGATCAGCGGGTCCATCAGCGACGCGGCGACGACAAGAGCCGCCGCGAACTCCGGCCGGTATCCGGCCTTGGTCATCGCATGGATGGTGATGACGCCGACGCCCGCTATCGTCGCCAAAGCCGATCCGGAAATGCCGCCGAATACGAGCGTCGTAAGCACCGCCACCTGGGCGAGGCCGCCCGAGAAGAAGCCGACCACGGCATTCAGGAAATCGAAGATCCGCTTCGTCATGTCGAAGCGGTTCATCAGGTTGCCGGCGAGCACGAAGAACGGGATCGCCAGCAGCGGCACCGCCCGCACGTCGGTCACCATGTAGCGCACGAGCGTGTTGAGCGGCATGCCCAGCACGACGAGGCCGGTGATCGCCGAAAGTCCCATCGCCGCGCAGACCGGCACGCGCACCACCATGAGGCCGAGCAGGACGACGATCATCGCGAGTGTGGCCATCAGTCGGCCTCGGGCAGGACGTGCGGAACGCGCGCCGGCGCGCGCCCGCACAAATGCCAGTAGAGCAGGATCGTCTCGGTAATCGCGATGTCGACCGCGCCGAGCATCAGCGGCAGCACGAATAGGGATTCCGGCCAGTCGAGGACCGGCGTGGTGAACAGCCCGAGGAAGGCATAGGTCTCGATCGCGAACCAGAACAGGACGACGTGGAACGCGATGGTGAGCAGCCGCGCGACGATGCCGACCGCCGCCTGCGCGCGCGGTCCCAGGCGGCTCGCGAAGAAGTCGACGCGGATGTATTCCTCGTCCTTGGCGACCAGGCCGTAGGCGAGGAAGTAGACCCACATCGCCGCGAGGATCGCGACCTCCTGCACCCAGTTGAAGCTGCGGTTGAACAGGCCGCGGCCGACGATCTCGAGGCTGTCGACGGCGACCATGAGGACGAGCATGGCGATGCCGATGACGGCGATCGCCCGCTTGCTCGCGTCGAGATAGCAGCGCAGGGCGGCGTCGACCGCCGCCCCGCGCCCCTGATGATCGGCCATCAGCTCAGTTCGTCGGCTGGAGCGCCGCGACCCGCGCCGCCAGTCCGCGCGGCAGGTTGCCGTCCGCCTCGAGCTGCTGGACGATCGCCCGCGCCCGCTCGCGCCACGGGCCGAGATCGGGCTCGATCACCGTCACGCCCAACTCGCGTTCCGCGCGCTCGCGCTTCGCGGTGAAGCCCCGCTCGGATTCGGCACGATAGGCGCGGCCGCCTTCGAGCGATGCCTGGCGCAGGATCGTGCGCTGCTCCTCGGTGAGGGCATCCCAGCGCCGCGTGTTGATCATCACGTTGACGATCTGGAAGTACTCGTCGGTGCGCGACCAGTACTTCGCGAGCTCGGCGTTGCGCTGGTCGACCGCGATGCCGATCGTCTCCGGACCGCCTTCGATGATGCGTTGCTGGAACGCGAGATACATCTCGGGCCGCGGCACGACAATGGTGTTCGCGCCGAGGCCGCGCCACGTCGCGATCGCGGTACGGGATTCCCAGATGCGCAGGCGCAGCCCCTGCAGGTCCTGGAGCGTGCGGATCGGCCGCACCGCGATCACGCCGCGCGGGTCCATCTGCCACCACGTCCATTCCTGGTCGATGATGGTGCCGCCCAGAGCACGCAGCCGTTCGGACGCCGGACGGAAGATGTCGCTGCGGAAAAATGCCTGCTGGTGGGCGTGGTTGCGAAACACGTAGGGCGCGGCGATGATCCGGGTCTCCTCGATCAGGCTGTCGAGGAACTCCGGATAGAGCAGGTGCATGTCCTGCGCGCCGGAAAGGACGTTGCGCTGCTGCTCGGGGATGTTGCCGAGCTGGCCGGCGTGGAAGACCTGGACGCGCATCGTGTTGTTCGAAAGCCGCGCAACCGCGGCCGCAAAGGCCTCGGCGCCGACACCCGAATGGGTATTCGGCGTGTCGACCGTGCCGAGCCTGAAGCTGATCTGCTGCGCCTGCGCCGCGATCGGCAAAGCGAGTGCAAGCGCCAGTCCCGTCAGTAACCTTCTGATCATGATGTTCTCCCTGCGGTTTCTTTCTGCCTAGAACGCCAGTGCGGGTCCGTGCCGCTTGATGATCGCGCCCGCTCGCGTGCCGGTGGGCGCGCCGTCGCCGAGGGTCAGCGCGCCGTTGACGATGACGTGGCGCATGCCGCGCGCGAGCTGGTTGGGCTCGAACGTCGTGCCGCGCTCGCCGAATTCGCGCGGATCGAACACCGCGACGTCGGCATGCGCGCCGACGGCGATGGCGCCGCGATCGGTGAGGCCGAGGATCGCCGCGGGCCGGCCGGTGAGCCGGTTGACCGCCTCCTCGGGCTTGAGCAGCCGCCACTCGCGCACCGCCGCGCGCCAGAACCACGCAGCCCAGGTGTACGCGCCGTGGAAGACGCTGCCGGCGAGCGGCCCGTCGGGCGCCAGCGTCGTCGCGTCCGAGCCGGGCACGCAGAGCGGATGGCCGAAGGCGAGCTTCTGCGTCGCTTCGCTCATCACGTTGAGGATGACCATCGGCCGGTGCAGCCCGTCGCCCGCCTCGGCGAGAATGTCGAGCGCACAGTCGTGCGGGTCGCGACCGCGGCGCCGGCCGATCTCGGCGAGGCTGAGCCGCGAGACGTCCGGCATGCCCGGCACGTCGAGCAGCACCACCTTCTCCCAATCGCCGACGCTCGCGATGATGCTCGTGAAGCTCCTGATCCGCGCGCGGCTGGCAGATGCGGCGAGATGCGCGCGCAGGCCCGCCACGCCGTCGACGAGCGACCATGGCGGCAGCAGCGTGCTCAGCATCGTCGTGCCGTAGAGCCGCGTGTGCATGTCGAAGGCGATGTCCTGACCGCGGGCGCGCGCCGCCTCCACGGCATCGAGGCAACGGCGGCTCTCCGCATCGCCCGAACGCGGCATGAGATGGCTCACCTGCAGCCGGACCTCTGCGGCCCGCGCCGTGCGGATCGCCTCCTCGACCGCCGCCGCGGCGCCGGCCGCGCGATTGCGCGTGTGCGTCGCATAGAAGCCGCCGGCACGGCCGGACTCGCGCGCGAGCGCCACCAGCTCGTCCTCCGCGCAGCCGACCTCGGCCGGATATTCGAGGCCGATCGAATAGCCGACGGCGCCTTCCGAAAGTCCTTCGCGCAGCAGATCGCGCATCCGCGCGACTTCGCCCGGCGCCGCGGGCCGGTCGGCGAGCCCGACCGCGGCGAGACGCAGCTGTCCGTTCGGCACCAAGGTCATGACGTTGACTGCCGGTCGCGCCGCCGCGAGCCGGTCGAGATAGGCACCGATGCCCCGCCACGTCAGCTTGATGCTGTCGTCGAAGCCGTAGATCGCGGATGCCGCGAGCTTGGGATCGCCGATCGGCGCGCAGCCGAAGCCGCAGTTGCCGATCACCTCGGTCGTGACGCCCTGCGCGATGGCGCTCACTGCGCGCGGATCGACCAGCAGCGTGTAGTCGGAGTGGCTGTGGATGTCGATGAAGCCCGGCGCCACTGCGAGGCCGGCGGCGTCGATCTCGTGCTCCGCCTTCGCCGCGACCTCGCCCATCGCGACGATGCGCCCGCCGGCGATGCCGACATCGATCGCGACCGGCGGACGATCCGAACCGTCGTAGACGGTGCCGCCGCGGATCGCGATGTCGAGTGCCATGGCTATTCCGCCGCCCGCCGCATTGCCGCGCGCTGCGCGCGCGTCGCCGCCTCGTCGACGTCGAGCGTCGCACCGTCGATGACGACGCCGTACTCGGTGCGCGCGGCGGCGAGCGACACCTTGCCCTCGCGCACGTCCTCGGCGACCAGCGCCGGCGCGCGTTCCCAGGCCGGGCCGAAGCCGCCGCCGCCCGCGGAGACGTGGCGGAACACGTCGCCCTTGCGCAGCGTGATCATCTCCATCGGCATGGTCGGCAGCTTCTGCTCGCGTGCCGTGCCGGGATTGAGCATGTTCGACGATCCGCCGCCGGCCGCCGCACCCGCGACGCCATAGGGCGGATGGTCGCGCCGGTCCGAGCGCATGGTGCACACCGCCTCGTCGGCGAGGAGCCTGTAGCTGCGCTGGAACGCGAGGCCGCCGCGCTGCCGGCCCGGCCCGCCGGAATCCGTGACGAAGCAGTAGTCGGTCACCTGCAGCGGCAGTTCGGCCTCGATCAGCTCGACCGGATTGTTCGACAGGTTCGCCGCCGGGTTCGAGATGCCTTCGACCCCGTCGAGGCCGGCGCGCGCGCCCCAGGTGCCGACCATCACCTCGGTCAGCACGAACGGCTTGCCGTTCTGCCGGCCGCCGATCGAGAACAGCGTCGGCCCGCCCTCGCCGCCGGCGATGACCCGGTCGGGGACGATCTGCGCGAACGCGCCCATGATGGCGTCGAACACGCGATAGCCCATCACGCCGCGCGCCGCACAGGCCGCGGGATGCTCGGGATTGAGGACCGTGCCGCGCGGCGCGATCACCGTCACCGGCCGCATGTAGCCCTGGCAGTTCGGGATCTCGAGGTTGGTGAGGCAGCGGATCGCGCAATAGGTCGAGGAATTGACCATCGCGATCGGGCAGTTGATCGCCGCCGGAACCTGCGGCGAGGTGCCGGTGAAATCGACGACGATCGAATCCCCGGCCACGACGATCTCGACCGCGATCTTGAGCGGTTCGGGCGTCTCGCCGATGCCGTCGATCCAGTCGACGAAGCGGTAGCGGCCGTCCGGGATCGCCGCGATCACCTGGCGCATGAGCCGCTCGGCCTGACTCTGCAGCTCGTCGAGATAGCGGCGCAGCGTCGCGGTGCCGTACTTGGCGAGAAGCTGGACGTAGCTGCGCTCCGCCACCGAGCACGCGGCGAGCTGCGCGCGCAGGTCGCCGAGCACCTGGACCGGCATGCGCGTGTTCTTCTCGATGATCCGCAGCAGGGTCTGGTTCGGCACGCCCGCTTCCTGGAGCTTCACCATCGGGATGCACAGACCTTCCTGGAAGATCTCGGTCGCGTGCATCGCGGTCGATCCCGGCGCGATGCCGCCGACATCGGCATGGTGCGCCATCGTGCAGGCCCAGCCCTCGATCGCGCCGTCGTGGAAGATCGGCTTGATCACGTACATGTCGGGCAAGTGCTGGCCGCCCGAGCCGTACGGATCGTTGAACAGGAAGACGTCGCCCGGCTTCGCGGTCGCCGCGTGGTCGCGCAGCAGGATGCCCATCCCGTCCGGGAACGAGCCGAGCTGGACCGCGAGCGTCAGGCCCTGCGCGATCACCTGACCGTGGCGGTCGCACAGCGCCGTCGAGTAGTCCATCGTGTCGCGCACGACCGGCGAGTAGGCGCTGCGCATGATGATGAGCGCCATCTCGTCGGCGATCGACGACAGCGCGTTCTTCACCACCTCGAAGGTGATCGGGTCGAACGATCCGCTCATGCGTCCTCCGGCGGGACGTCGATTTCGATGTTGCCAAGCGCGTCCAGCCGCGCGCGCGCGCCGGGCGGGATGACGCAGGTCGCGTCGTACTCCTCGACGATCAGTGGCCCGTCACGCCACTGCGTGTCGAGCGCCGCGCGCGCGACGACGGCGGTGTCGACGAAGCCGGCCGCGCGGCCGAAATAGGCCCGCCGCGAGGCGGCGTCGCCGGCCGGTTCGCCGTGGCCCGCGCGCGCCGAGAGCCGCGCATAGTCGAGCGCGCCGTCGGCGCCCGACACCTGGGCCAGGCTGCGCACCGAGACGACGTCGACCGGGTCGGCCGGGGAGCAGTGGCCGTAGGTCTTGCGATGCTCCTCGTGGAAGCGCTTCGCCACATCGGCCAGCGAATCGCCGGCGGCGACCGGCACCGTCAGCTCGTAGGCCTGCCCGGCATAGCGCAGCTCGGCGGAACGCTTGATGCGGACATTCGC
>JAEUKZ010000342.1 GCA_016793045.1 Alphaproteobacteria bacterium | reverse complement strand
GCGGTGCTCATGATCCTGCGCACGGCAAGGCAGATGGCGCAGGACGTCGCGGCGGGCGATCCCGCGCGCGTCGCGTCCGTCGAGCCGATCATCGATTGAGGCGGTGCGATGATCGCCTACATTCTCGGCTGGCTCGTCCTGCTCTTCGCCAACATGCCGATCGCCTTCACGCTCGGCGTGGTCGCGGTGCTGTTCCTGTGGATCGAGGGCGGGCCCTTCGTCAGCGTGCCGCAGCGCATGGTGTCGGGGCTCGATTCCTTCCCGCTGCTCGCGGTGCCGGCCTTCGTGGTGGCGGGCGAGATCATGAACGCGGGCGGCATCACCCGGCGGCTGTTCAAGTTCACCCAGGCCTGCGTCGGGCACATCACCGGCGGCCTCGGCCACGTCAACGTGATGGCGAACGTCATCGTCTCGGGCATCTCGGGCTCGGCGATCGCCGAGGCGATCAGCATCGGCACGCTCATCATCAAGGCGATGAAGGACGAAGGCTACGAGCCGAAATTCGCCGCGGCGCTGACTGCGGCCGCCTGCACGATCGGTCCGCTCATCCCGCCTTCGATCCCGCTGGTGATCTATGCGGTGATCGCCTCGGCCTCGGTCGGCAAGCTGCTGATCGCCGGCTTCGTGCCGGGCATCCTCGTCGCCATCGTGCTGATGGTCTACGTCTACTTCTATGCCAGGAGGCGCGGCCTCAAGCCTGCACCGCGGATGACCTGGGGCGAGCTCGGGCTGGCGACGAAGGAGGCATTCTGGGCGCTGATGACGCCGGTCATCATGATCGGCGGCATCATCGGCGGCTGGTTCACCGCGACCGAGGCGGCGGCGACGACCGCGGTCTATTCGCTGATCGTGTCGATGTTCGTCTATCGCGAGATATCCTGGCGCGACCTGCCGCGCATCCTGCGCGTCTCGGCGCTCACCACCGCGACGGTCGGCTTCATCATCGCGGCCGCCAACCTCGTCAACTGGGTGCTGGCGCGCGAGCAGATCCCGCAGGCGCTGGCGGAATCGCTGCTCGCCTTCTCGGACAACCCCTACGTCATCCTGACCCTGATCAACGTCCTGATGCTCATCCTCGGCTGCTTCATGGAGGGGATGGCGATCATGATCCTCACCGTGCCGGTCTGCCTGCCGGTGATCCAGGCGCTCGGCGTCGATCCGGTGCATTTCGGCGTCATCGTCGTGATGAACCTGATGATCGGGCTGCTGACGCCGCCCTTCGGCATGGGCTTGTTCGTCGTCGCCAAGATCGGCAATGTGCCGTTCGAGGTGCTGGCGCGCGAGATCCTGCCCTTCATCCCGCTGATGCTCCTCGTGCTGGCGATCTGCACCTACTTCCCCGACCTCGTCCTGTTCTTCCCGCGGCTCTTCCTGGATTGACCAACATGCGCAAGCTCGGCGATCTCAAGTTCGGCGTCACCGGTTCCGGGACGACGCACAGCGATCAGGCGATTCCCGACGTCGACACCAAGTTCCGCATGGTCAAGGAGGCGGGCGTGTTCGACTACATCGACCGCTCGCCCCCCGACGAGGAACTCGCGCAGTACGAGGCCTCGGTGCAGAAATACGGCATCCCGGTGCTGTCGAGCGGCTGGTTCTACACGCTCGGCCGCGACGAGAAGCTGTTCGAGCGCAACATCGACGTGGCGAAGCGCCTGGGCTCGCAGGTCCACAACGTCCAGATCATGACCAAGGACGCGGCCGGCGTGCCGGTGACGAACCAGCAGGTCGCCGACTTCTACCTGCGCGCGCGCGACTACGCGATCCCACGCGGGGTGACGCCGTGCCTCGAAGTCCACGTCAACATGTGGTCGGAGCACTACGGGCGGGTGGCGCAGGTGGCGGCGCTCGTCGAGGCGCGCGGCGTGCCGTTCCGCATGACGCTCGACCACAGCCACGTCATCTTCAAGATCGACAATCCGAAGGAACAGGAAGTCCAGGGCATGAAGGCCGACGTCGACGCCGGCCGCGTCGTGCTCGACCCGTTCAAGCCGGGCGCGGTCACCGACCTGTGGACGCGGTCCAACTGGGTGCGGCTCACCCACGCGCGTGCGGCGGCGCCCGGCGGGCCGGTCAACGTCTGGGCCAAGCACCCCGACGGCAGCTTCGGCCGCGGCATCCAGTATCCCTTCGTCAGGCCGAAGCCCGGCGAATGGCATTCCGCGTGGGACGAAGCGAAGCTCGAACCGTGGAAGGAGGTCGTGCGCCGCCTCTTCCGCCACCACGCGCAGGACCCGAAGAGCGAGCTCAGCCACGTCTCGTGCGAGTTCATCCCGCCGCCCGACTACGGCGGCGGCGCGAAATACTCGATCTTCGAAAACAACGTTGCATGCGCGCGCTGGCTGCGCGAAACATGGGCCGCGTCGCTGGCGGCGTGAGTCGCCGCGGCTGCACCTTTTGCATCACGCGCCCGCCGCGAATCCCGGGAGAGTTCCGCCCATGAAAGTCCGCGCCGCCGTCGCCACCAAGGCGAAGTCCCCGCTCTCGATCGAAACCGTCGACCTCGAAGGTCCCAAGGCGGGCGAGGTGCTGGTCGAGGTCAAGGCGACGGGCATCTGCCACACCGACGAGTTCACGCTCTCGGGCGCCGATCCCGAAGGCCTGTTCCCGGCGATTCTCGGCCACGAAGGGGCGGGCATCGTCGTCGATGTCGGGCCGGGCGTGACGTCGCTCAAGAAGGGCGACCACGTGATCCCGCTCTACACGCCGGAATGCCGGCAGTGCAAATCCTGCCTCAGCCGCAAGACCAATCTCTGCACCGCGATCCGCGCGACGCAAGGCCAGGGCGTGATGCCCGACGGCACCAGCCGCTTCTCGCTCGGCGGGCAGAAGGTCCACCACTACATGGGCTGCTCGACCTTCGCCAACTTCACCGTGCTGCCGGAGATCGCGCTCGCCAAGATCCGCGAGGACGCGCCCTTCGACAAGGTCTGCTACATCGGCTGCGGCGTCACCACGGGCATCGGCGCGGTGATCAACACCGCGAAGGTGGAGGCGGGCGCCAACGTGATCGTGTTCGGGCTCGGCGGCATCGGCCTCAACGTCATCCAGGGTGCCCGCATGGTCGGCGCCGACATGATCATCGGCGTCGACATCAACCCCGCGCGCGAATCCCTCGCGCGCAAGTTCGGCATGACGCACTTCGTGAATCCCAACGAGGTGAAGGGCGACCTCGTGCCCTATCTCGTCGACCTCACCAAGGGCGGCGCCGACTACACCTTCGAATGCGTCGGCAACACCAAGCTGATGCGCCAGGCGCTCGAGGCCTGCCACCGCGGCTGGGGCGTCTCGGTCATCATCGGCGTCGCCGGCGCCGGCCAGGAGATTTCGACCCGGCCGTTCCAGCTCGTCACCGGCCGGGTGTGGAAGGGCACGGCCTTCGGCGGCGTGCGCGGGCGCAGCGAGGTGCCGCGCATCGTCGACTGGTACATGGAGAAGAAGATCAACATCGACGACCTCGTCACCCACGTGATGCCGCTCGACAAGATCAACGAAGGCTTCGACCTGATGCGCCAGGGCAAGTCGATCCGCGGCGTGGTGGTGCACTGAGGGGGCCTGCGCGATCGCGCATTGGCGAAGAAGGGGCCTCCATGACCGGCATCACCACGCTCGCCGAACATTCCTGCTTCGGCGGCACGCAGGGCTTCTACCGCCACGAATCGCGCGCCTGCGCCGGGCCGATGCAGTTCGGCGTCTTCGTGCCGCCGCAGGCCCGCGCCGGCAAGCAGCCGGCGCTGTTCTACCTCGCCGGCCTCACCTGCACGGAGGAGACCTTCGCGATCAAGGCGGGCGCGCAGCGCGTCGCGGCGGAGCTCGGCCTCATCCTGGTGACGCCCGACACCAGCCCGCGCGCGAGCGCATATCCCGGCGATCGCGAGGCGTGGGATTTCGGCCAGGGCGCCGG
>JAEUKZ010000302.1 GCA_016793045.1 Alphaproteobacteria bacterium | reverse complement strand
AATTCGCCGCAATTCGCCGGGGTGCCGGAGGCGTGGTTCGCCTATCTCGCCGTCGACGACATCGACGCCCGCCTCGCCGCCGCGGTCAAGGCGGGCGCGACGGTCATCCGCCCGGCCTTCGACGTGCCCGGTGTCGGGCGCATTGCGATCCTGCGCCAGCCCGACGGCGCGCATGTCGGCTGGATGACGCCGTCGATGCCGCCCGCATAGCGCCGCAAGCTTCGGGTCGCGGCGCCGCCGCGGTGCGGCTATCGTCCGGCGCCATGAACGCCAACACGACGCCGCCCCGCCTCGACCGCGACCCGAGCTTCCGCCGCTTCTGGGCCGCCCACGCCGCCGCCCAGCTCGGCGAGCAGATCTCGCTGCTCGCCCTGCCGCTCGCCGCCGCGGTGACGCTTGCCGCGACGCCGCTCGAGATGGGCTGGCTGTCGGCCGCCCAGAGCGCCCCCTACCTGCTGATCGCGCTGTTCGCCGGCGTCTGGGTCGACCGCAACCGGCGCCGGCCCATCATGGTCGCGTCCGACCTGTCGCGCGCCGCGGTGCTGGCGGCGATTCCGCTCGCCGCGTCGTTCGACCTGCTGTCGATCGCGGGGCTGACCGTGATCGGCTTCGCGGTCGCCATCGCCGCCGTGCTGTTCGACGTCGCCGCGCAGTCCTATCTGCCGACGATCGCGCGGCGCGACCAGCTCGGCCCCGCGAATGCGCGGCTCGAGCTGACGCGCTCGGTGGCGCTCGTCGCGGGGCCCGGTGCTGCCGGGCTGCTGATGCAGGTGCTGGCGCCGGCGCAGGCGATCGTCGCCACCGCGATCGCCTATCTCGTCTCGGCCGTGCTGCTGGGCGCGATCCGGGCGCCCGAGCCGCGCCCCGCCGCGGGCGTCGAGACCTCGATGGGCCGTGCGATCGCCGACGGCATCGCCTTCGTCGCCGCGCATCGCGTGCTGCGCGCCCTCACCTTGACCGCGCTGGTCTGGAACCTGTCGTGGTTCGTGCTGATGGCGGCCTTCGTGCTGGTGGCGACGCGCCTTCTCGGCTTCACCCCCGCGATGCTCGGCCTCGCCTTCGCGGCCCAGGGCGCGGGCATGCTCATCGGCGCCGCGCTGGCGCAGCCGATTGCGGCGCGCACCGGGCTCGGCCGCTCGCTGGTCATCGGTCCGGCGATCTCGGCCCTCGCCTGCCCGCTCTTCGCCCTGGCGCCGCCCGGGCCCTGGGGCGCCGCCTGCTTCGCGGGCGGCCTGTTCCTGTTCGGCCTCGGCCCGACCATCTGGGCCGTCAACCAGATGACCTTGCGCCAGGCGGTCACGCCCAACGCGCTGCTCGGCCGCGTCAACGCGACGATCCGCTTCGCGAGCTGGGGCGCGCGTCCGCTCGGCGCGCTGCTGGGCGGCTGGATCGGGGAAAGCGTCGGCCTGCACGCGGCGCTGTGGCTGGCGGCCGCCGGCTTTGCGCTGCAGATCCTGCCGGTGCTACTGTCGCCGATCCCGCGCCTCGGGGTCGGCGCCGATCTCGACCAGGCCGCCAAGGCGCCGCTCCGGGCGTAATCGCGCAGCAACGGTTTTCGGCGTAGTCTTGCCGGCATGGTCCAGCTTCCCGCCGGCCTGCTCGCCGGAAAATCCGCCCTCGTCGTCGGCATCGCCAACGAGAACTCGATCGCCTATGGCTGTGCAAAGGCGTTTCGCGCGCTCGGCGCCGAACTGGCGATCACCTATCTCAACGACAAGGCGAAGCCGCATGTCGCGCCGCTCGCCGAAGCGCTCGGCGCGCCCGTCGTGATGCCGCTCGACGTGCGCCGCGACGATCAGCTCGACGCGCTGTTCGCCGCGGTCAAGGCGCGCTGGGGAGCGCTCGACGTGCTCGTCCACTCGATCGCGTATGCGCCGAAGGCGGATCTGCACGGCCGGCTGATCGATTCCTCGCGCGAGGGCTTCCTCGAAGCGATCGACGTCTCCTGCCACTCCTTCGTGCGGATGGCGCGGCGCGCGGCGGCGCTGATGCCCGACGGCGGGACGCTGATCACGATGAGCTACTACGGCGCCGAAAAGGTGATCCCGGACTACAACCTGATGGGGCCGGTGAAGGCGGCGCTCGAGGCCGCGGTGCGCTACCTCGCCTTCGAGCTCGGCCCGCAGGGCATCCGCGTCCATGCCGTATCGCCCGGGCCGCTCAAGACCCGCGCCGCCTCCGGCCTCAAGGGCTTCGACCGCCTGCTGTCCGACGCGGTGATGCGCGCGCCCACGCACTCGCTGGTCTCGATCGACGACGTCGGCGCCGCCACCGCCTTCCTCGCCACGCCCTACGCCAAGCTGGTCACCGGCGGCACGATCTACATCGACGGCGGCTACAACATCATCGGCTAGGGCGGCCGTCCGCGCGGTCCGCATCGGCCGCCGGCCGGCCGGCCCGCTCGGCTTCGGGCGTCGTCAATTCGCGCTCCTGGTCGATGAGCTGCGAGACCGTCTCGTCCGGCACGCCGAGTCCCTCAAGCACCTGGCCGGCGAGCTGCAGGCTCAGCTCGACCGCTTCCTGGACCACCGCCGTCGCGCCCAGCGCAATGAGCCTCTGCGCGTGGTCGAAATCGCGGGCGCGCGCGCAGATGCGAAGCTGCGGCCAGCGTTCGCGGGCGGCGCGGACGGTCCGCTCGACGGCGGCCGGATCGTCCATGGTGACGATCAGCGTATGCGCCGATCCCGCACGCACGCGCTCGAGCATGGTCGGAACGCTGGCATCGCCGAAGTAAACCGGCTGGCCCGCCGCCCGGCAGCCTTCGACCAGCGCGTCGTCGCGATCGAGCGCGATGTAGTCGGCGCGCTGCGCATCGAGAACCCGCGCGGCCATGCGGCCGACGCGGCCGAAGCCGGCGATGATGGCATGGCCTTCGAGTGCAGGGCTCGCGGCCGCAGCGTCCGCACCCCCGGGCTGGGCCGGTCGAGCAAGCCGCGCGGCGAGACCGCGTCCGGCCGCCGCCAGCGCCGGGGTGACGAGCATCGACAGGCTGACGACGGCGAGGACGAACTGCGCCGTGCCGGCGTCGAGGATCGCCGACGCGGCGGCCAGCCCGACCACGACGAAGGCGAATTCGCCGCCCTGGCCGAGCACGATTCCCGCCTCGACCGCGACCGGCCACGGCAGGCCGAAGGCGCGGCCGAGCGGCACGGCGATCGCCGCCTTCAGGCCGATCAGCCCCGCTACGGCGGCCAAGGTCACGGCCCAATCGACGGCGAGCTGGCGCGGATCGATGCCCATGCCGACCGACAGGAAGAACGCGCCAAGCAGCAGGCCCTTGAACGGTTCGATGTCGACCGCGACCTGATGGCGGTATTCGCTCTCCGCGAGCAGCAGCCCGGCGAGAAACGCGCCGAGCGCCATCGACAGGCCGACCATGCCGGTGAGCGCCGCGGCGCCGATCGAGGCGAGCAGCGTCAGCGCCATGAACACTTCGCGCAGGCGCGTTCCGGCGACCATGCGGAAGGCCGGACGCAGGATGGTGCGGCCGACCGCGACGATGAGCACGATCATCGCCGCGGCCTCGATCAACGCCCGCATCAAGCCCGCGGCGATGCCGCCGCCGTCCGGTTCGCCGAGGACGCTGAGCATCACCAGGATCGGCACGACGGCGAGATCCTGGAACAGCAGGACCGCGAAACTGGCGCGCCCGACCGGCGTCGCGAAGCGCCGCTGCTCGATCAGCAGCGACGTCACGACCGCCGTCGACGACAGCGCCAGGCAGGTGCCGACGACGAGCGCGGCGCGCGGGGCGGCCCCGAGCGCCGCGGCGATCAGCCCTATTGCCGCCGCCGAGACGATCACCTGCAGGCCGCCGAAGCCGAACACGAGTCGTCGCAGCGACCACAGCCGTTCGATCGAAAGGTCGAGCCCGATCATGAACAGCAGGAAGACGACGCCGAGCTCGCCGATCCGCTTGACGGCGTCGATGTCGTCGATGACGGCGAAGCGGAAGACACCGAGGCTTTCCCCCAGCCGGCCGAGCCCGTAGGGGCCGACGATCGTGCCGACGATGAGATAGCCGAGGACCGGGCTGATCCTCTGGCGATGCGCGAACGGAACGATGATCCCCGCGATCACGAGGAACACGACGAGTTCGCGCAGCGAGGACACCGAATGGGCATCGGACATTCGAACGAAGGCTCCGGACGGCGAGGTGCGGATGCAGCCGCTGCGGGCGGCGCGCCGGCCAACCTTGGACCATTTCGGCGCCCCGGGCGACCGTTGTCGCGTTGGCGCATGGCCGCGCTGTTCACGGTTGGTTTCGCAGGGACCCGCCCCTATAGTGCCGGGCCATGCCGTCCGCCCCCGTCAGCATCCCCGCCGCGCCGGCCCTGGTCGCCGGCGCCAGCGCCGCCGTGTGGCTGTCGCCTGACGGCGAGATCGCCGAGCTGTCGCTGCGCGAGGCGGCCGCGCGCGCGCGCGAGCAGCCACCGCTGGTCGTGCACGGCCCGGCGGTCGCGCGCCGGCTGAATTGCGAGCGTTTCCCGGCTTTCGACCTGCTCGAACTCTTCGCCTTCGTGCGGCCGGCGCAGTTCTGCCTGCCGACGCCGCGCGGCCTCGCCCAGTCGCTCGGCCTTGCGATCGGCCACGGCCTCGCTGCCGAGGCGGCCGCGCTGATCGACGCCTGCCGCGCGCTGCTGGGCGACTGCGCGCACATCGCCGATCCGCGCGCGCGCGCGATCGCGCGCGCGATGGCGGGCGCCTGGCGCTGGGGACCGTCGGTGCTCGCGGCGATGAACGAAACCGCCCCGTCGCCGGGCAAGCTCGACGGCGCCGCCTTCGCGGCCTGGAAGGCGATCGCCGAGTGGGAGGATGCCGGTCCGCCCGGCGCACCGCGCACCCTGCCTGTCGAACCGGTCGAGGCACGTGCGCGGCTGGTCAAGCTCGTCGGCGCGTCCGCCGAGCCGCGCCCCCAGCAGGCCGACTATGCCTCCGCCGTTTCGCACGCCTTCCTGCCGCGCGACCTGGAGGACTCGCCGCGCCTCGTGCTGGCCGAGGCCGGCACCGGCGTCGGCAAGACGCTCGGCTACATCGCGCCCGCGACGGTATGGGCGGAGAAGAACGGCGGCGCGGTCTGGGTGTCAACCTACACCCGCAATCTGCAGACCCAGATCGACCGCGAGCTGGACCGCCTTCACACCGACCCCGCCGAGAAGGCCGAGAAGGTCGTCATCCGCAAGGGCCGCGAGAACTATCTCTGCCTGCTGAACCTCGAGGAGGCCGTGGGCGCGCTGGTGCTGCGGCCGCACGATGCCGTCGCGCTCGGCCTCATGTCACGCTGGACCGCGGCCACGCGCGACGGCGACATCGCCGGCGGCGACCTGCCGGGCTGGCTGCCCGACCTGCTGGGACGCGCGCGCACCCGCGAGCTCGCGGACCGGCGCGGCGAATGCATCTACTCGGCCTGCGCGCATTACCGGCGCTGCTTCATCGAGCGCTCGATCCGGCGCGCACGCCACGCCGACATCGTCATCGCCAACCACGCGCTGGTGATGATCCAGGCGGCGCTCGGCTCGCTCGCCGAGGGCGACCTGCCGACGCGCTATGTCTTCGACGAAGGCCACCACGTCTTCTCCGCCGCCGACGCGGCGTTCTCGGCGATCCTATCGGGCCGCGAGGCGGCCGAGCTGCGGCGCTGGCTGATCGGCGCCGACGGCACGCGCACGCGGGCGCGCGGCCTGCGCAGCCGCGCCGGCGAGCTGTGCGCCGGCGACGGCGATGCCGAGAAGCTGCTCGACACCATCCTGCGCAATGCCCGCGCGCTGCCGTCCGAAGGCTGGCCGTCGCGGGTCGAGAACGGCAATGCCTCCGGCCCGACCGAGGCCTTCCTGGCGCTGGTGCGCCGCCAGGTTCTGGCGCGCGCCAGCGACGTCGACGACGGCTTCTCGCTCGAGTGCGAGCCGCGCCCGCCGGTGCCCGACCTCGTCGAGGCCGCCGACGCGCTGGAGCATGCGCTCGCCGGGCTCGAACAGCCGATGACGTCGCTCGCCAAGCATCTCAGCGCGCGGCTCGACAAGGAGGCCTCCGAGCTCGACACCACCACGCGCTCGCGCATCGAGGCGGTCGCGCGCAGCCTCAAGCGCCGCACGCTTGAACTCGTGGCGTGGCGCGGGATGCTCAAGGCGCTGGCGAGCGAAACGCCGGCCGAGTTCGTCGACTGGTTCCAGGTCGACCGCATCGAGGGCCGCGAACTCGATGTCGGCTTCCACCGCCATTGGGTCGACCCGACCGTGCCGTTCGCCACCGTGGTCGCGCGGCCCGCGCACGGCGTGCTGATCACCTCCGCCACACTCACCGACGCACGCGGCGCGGCACCGGGCAGCGAGGACACCGACGCGGCCTGGCAGGCCGCCGAGGCGCGCACCGGCGCCGTGCACCTGCCCGACACGATGCGCGCGAGCGTGCCCTCGCCCTTCGACTATCCGAAGCAGACCCGCGTGCTCGTCGTCACCGACGTGAAGCGCGACGACATCGCGCAGGTCGCCGCCGCCTATCGCGAGCTGTTCGTCGCCGCCGGCGGCGGCGCGCTCGGCCTGTTCACTGCAATCCACCGCCTGCGCGCGGTGCACGGCCGCATCGCCCGCCCGCTCGAGGCGGCCGGCATCCCGCTGTTCGCCCAGCACGTCGACGGGCTCGAGACCAGCATGCTGGTCGACATCTTCCGCGGCGAGGAGGATTCCTGCCTGCTCGGCACCGACGCGGTGCGCGACGGCGTCGACGTGCCCGGCCGTTCGCTGCGCCTGATCGTGTTCGACCGCGTGCCATGGCCGCGCCCGGACATCCTGCACAAGGCGCGCAAAGCGGCGTTCGGCGGGGCCGCCTACGACGACATGATCGTGCGGCTGCGGCTCAAGCAGGCCTTCGGCCGGCTGGTCCGCCGCGCCGACGACACCGGCGTGTTCGTGCTGCTCGATTCGCGGCTGCCGTCGCGCCTCGCGACCGCCTTCCCCGAAGGCGTCGCGCCGCAGCGCGTCGGCCTCGCCGAGGCGGTCGCCACGGTGCGCGCGTTCCTGGCGCCGCTGCAGGCGCCGACCGACGCCTAGGGTTTCAGCCAGGCCAACATCCCCGAGAGCGTCAGCGCCGACGCGACGGTCGATGCGAGGATGACCGCGGAGGCGCGCACGACGTAGATCCCGTATTTCTGAGCCAGCACGAAGCTCAGCGCGCCGGTCGGCAGGCCGGAGAGCAGGGCCGCGGAAAAGGCCCAGAACGGGTCGAGCCCGAATGCGCGCCCGAGCACGAGCGTCAGCGCCGGCTGGCCGACCAGTTTCAGCAATGTGAGCCAGCCCGCCTCGACCGCGCGCGACCCGCCGACCAGCGCGGTGGCGCTCTGCGAGGCCATGAACAGGCCGACCGCGAACAGCGCGCACGGGCCCGCCGAAGCGCCCAGGAGGTCGCAGAACACGCCGAGCGCCTTGGGGATCGGCAGCGCGAGCGCGCTCGCGAAAATGCCTGCGGCCGGTCCCAGGACCAGTGGATTGGTGGCGAGCGCCATTGCCGCGCGGCGCAGCCCGACGACGATCCCCGCGCTCCCCGCCTGTCCGGCCTCGATCACCGCGATCGCGCCGCCGATCATCACTGCGGCATTGATGACCGTCGCGATCACCGCCGGCAGCGTGCCGTCGGGGCCGAAGGCGGTGAGGAACAGCGGAATGCCCATGTAGCCGGTGTTGGCGAAGGTCGCGGAGAGCGCGCCGAGCGTGAGCTGCGTCGCGTTGCCCGGAAAGACGAAACGTGCGACGACGACCGCCACGACGGCGATCCCGGCCACGCCGAGCAGGTAGGCGGCGAGGAAAGGCAGGTTGAAGATCGCGCCGATCGGCACGCGCGCCATCCCGACGAACAGCAGCGCCGGCAGCGCCACCCAGTAGACGTAGCGGTTGAGCGCCTCCGACGAATCCTGGCCGAGCACGCCCGCGCGCCCGCACAGGAAGCCCGCGAGGATGATGCCGAAGACCGGCAGGACGACGTCGACGACCGCTTGCATGGCGCCACCCTAGCGGCAAGCGGCGCAACCGATCCACCGGCAGAAATGCAAAGGTCCCCTTCTTCGCGCGCCGTCCGGTTTGGCTTGACCCCCAGGCGTGGCCGCTTACATTGCCGCCCGACCCCGCATGCCCCGCCAGGAGCCCCGATGATCTCCCCCCACGCCGCCATCATCTACACCCTCGTCATGGTGTCCGCCTCGGACAACGAAATGAAGACGGCGGAACTGGGCCAGATCGGCCGCTTCGTGACGCAGCTCCCGGTGTTCGCCAACTACGACGCCAACAAGATCGTCGAGACGGCGCAGGAATGCGCGGTCATGCTCCAGGTGGAGGACGGCCTCGAGCGCACGCTTGCCCAGGTCGCGGCCTCGCTGCCGCCGCATCTGCGCGAAACCGCCTATCTGCTCGCCTGCGAGCTCGCGGCGTCCGACGGCCGCGTCCCGCTCGAAGAAGCGCGCATGATCGAGAAGCTGCGGCGGTCGTTCCATCTCGACCGCCTGACCACCGCGGCGCTCGAACGCTCGGTGATGGCGCGCCTCGCGACGGTCTGACCCTCAGCCGCCCGCCGCCTCGCGCAGCCGCGCCAGCAGCGCTGCGGTCAGTGGGGCGCGGGGATGGCGCGGCCGCTCGACCAGGCCGACGCGGCGCACCAGCTGCGGCTGGCCGAAGGGCCGCCGCATGAGCTGCGCCGGCAGGGCGAGGCCGGCGGCGCGCTCCGGCACGATCGACACGCCCAGGCCCTTGCTCACCATGAGGGCGATCGCCTCGAGCGAATCGAGCTCCATCGCCTCGTGCACCGCGATGCCGCGCTTGCGCAGCTGGGTGTCGATGAGGCGCCCGGCCCAGGCGCGCCGGTTGAAGCGGATGAACGGGTGGGCCTGCAGGATCTCGCGGTCGGAGGCGCCGCGCGCGCGCGCGGGCGCGATCACGACCAGCTTCTCGCGCGCGAATTCGCGCCACACCAGCGCGCGCGGCAGCCGCCCGATCGGCTCGGTCACGCAGGCGGCGTCGAGATCGCCCCGCTCGACCTGGCTGGCGAGCTCCGCCGACAGCCCGGCGACGACGCGGACCTGGACCTCGGGATGCTGCGCGCGCAGCGCGAGCAGTGCGTCGGGCAGCGCCCCGCTCTGCACCGTCGGGATGGCGCCGAGCACCAGCGTGCCTGAGAGATCGAGGCCCGACAGCGCCGCCGGCAGATCGTCGTAGCGGCCGACGATTTCTCCCGCGCGCGGCAGCAGCGCGCGCCCCGCCGCCGTCAGGGTCGGCGAGCGCCGCGAGCGATCGAAGAGCGGCGCGCGCATCGCCGCCTCCAGCGCGCGCATCTGCAGGCTCACCGCCGACTGCGTCAGGCCGAGCGCCGCCGCCGCCGCCGCGAAGCTGCCGTGACGCGCCACCGCCAGGAACGTGCGCAGCCCCCGCAGCGACATCGCGGCCTCCAATTCATAAGAAATTATCAAGCAATGTGTCAGGATTATTCGATTTTCTCAAGCAACGTCCGCGCGTAGGCTGGCAACTCGAACGGCCGCAGGGGGATCGCATGACCGAACTGACCGCAGCCCAGCATGCGTTGCGCGCGCGCGCGCGAATGCTCGCCGAGCGAATCGCACCGACCGCGGCCGAAACCGATCGCAGCGAAGCCTATCCCTGGGGCAACGTCGCGCTGATGCGCGAGGCGGGCTTCGTCGGCATGACCATTCCGGCGGCCTATGGCGGCGGCGGCCTCGGCTATCTCGACGCAGTGCTCGTGATCGAGGAACTTGCGCAGGCCTGCGCCGCCTGTGGGCGCATCGCGGTCGAAACCAACATGGGCGCGATCGGCGCGATCATGCGCTACGGCACCGAGGCCCAGAAGCGCCTCGCGGCCGCCCTGGTGCTCGGCGGCGACAAGCCGGCGATCTGCATCACCGAGCCCGGAGCGGGCAGCGCCGCGACCGAAATGACGACGCGCGCCGACAAGCGCGGCAGCCGCTGGGTGATCAACGGACGCAAGCATTGGATCACGGGCGGCGGCGTCTCCAAGCTGCACCTGATCTTCGCCCGCGTCTTCGAGAACGGTGTCGAGCAGGGCATCGGCGGCTTCATCGCCGTGCGCGAGGGCGGCGATGCGCCCAGGGGCCTGATCGTCGGCAAGCGCGAGCCGGCGATGGGAATCCGCGGCATCCCCGAATGCGAGATGATCTTCGACGGGCTGGAGGTCGCCGACGACATGGTGCTGCGCCCGCCGCAGGGGCTCGCGCGCGGCTTCGCGGCGCTGATGGACGCGTACAACGCCCAGCGCCTCGGCGCCGCGACCGTGGCACTCGGCATCGCCGAAGGCGCGTTCCGCCACGCGCTCGCCTATGTCCAGGAGCGCGAGCAGTTCGGCCGGCCGATCTGCGAGTTCCAGGGCCTGCAATGGATGCTCGCCGACATGGCGATCGCGCTCGACGCCGGCCGCGCGCTGATCCACCGCGCCGCAGGTTCGGGCGGCGACTTCCCCGACAAGGCGCAGGCGGCGCAGGCCAAGGTGTTCGCCGCCGAGGCGGCGATCAAGGTCACCAACGACGCGCTGCAGCTGTTCGGCGCCGCGGGCTATTCGCGCGACCGGCCGCTCGAGCGCATGGTGCGCGACGCGCGGATGTTCACGATCTCCGGCGGCACCGCCCAGGTGTTGCGCACCCAGATCGCCTCCACCCTGCTCGGCCGCAAGCTCCCGCAGACCCGCGACGGCTACCGCAAGGACGCCGGCCGCGCGGCGGCGGACTAAGCCACCGCCGCGCTCAGCCCGGCAGCCGGTCGAGCCGCCCGCCGACCGGCGCCATGACCAGCGCCTCCGCCTGCGATTGCGCCGCCAACGCCATGCCGGCGGTTCCATGCGGTGACGCGGCGGCCAACCTTGCGCGCATGTCCGCGATCAGCGTGTCGTCCGGGTCGAGCGCCAGCACCTGCTCGCACAGGCTCTGCACCTTTGCCTTCTTGCGCTGCAGGAGTGCGCGGTAGATCGCGCCGAACGCGAGGTTCTGTCGCAGCGCGGAGAAGCCGCCGTCGAGGTTCGGCGACGCGAAAAGGCCGTAATGCGGATTGGGCGTGCGCCAGTCGCCGTAGCATTCGGTGAGGAAGCGATCGGCGTCGTCGGGAATCCTCACCGTCACGCCGTGCCAGGTGAAGTCGGCGAGCGCGAAGGCCCGATGCACCCATTTCAGCATCCGTCCGTCGACGGAGAGGCCGCAGCACAGCGCATCCGCCTCGCGCCAGAAGCGGAAGAAGTCGATCGCGACCTTGTTGCGCCACCAATAGCCGAGCAAAGCGGGCTCGCTCCCGCCGGGATCGGTGCCGTTGCGCCCGGACAGCGCGAAGTCGGGGTCGGCGGCGAGCGCCTGCGACAAGCGTTCGGCGCCGACCGTTTCGCCGATCCCGAAATCGAGATCCTTGTCGTAGCCGATGAAGTCGCCGTCGCGCATCGCGCCGATGAGCGTGCCGCCGATCAGGAACGCGTCGATGCCGGCGGCGTCGAGGCAGCGCATCACGGCGCGCAGCGCGTCGGGGTACATGCCGAGCGGATAATTGGGTGCCGGCTCCGCGGCCCAAGGCGGCGCCAGCGCCCCGGCTTCGGCGAGGCGGCGGAGCGCATCGCGCTGTGCCGCCACCGCGCCGGGAATGTCGCCGGTCTGATACAGCGCCTCCGCCAGGCAGTTGTGGGTGATCGGATCGCCCGGGGCCAGGGCGAGGCTGTGGCGATACGAAGCCAACGCCTCGGCCGGCGCCCCGTCGGCGGCCAGCGCCAGGCCGAGATAGGTGTGGAAGCGCGGCCGCGCCGGCGCCAATTCGATCGCGCGCCGATAGGCCGCGACGGCCTGCGGCAAACGACCGGTCGCATGAAGCGCGATCGCAAGGTTGCCTTGCGCCTGGACATAGTCGGGCTTCAGGTCGACGGCGCGCCGATAGGCGACCGCCGCCCCGGCGACGTTGCCCGCGGCGTCGAATGCGACGCCGAGATTGTAGAGTGCGCGCGCGTCGTCCGGCGCGATCGAGACCGCCCGGTCGAGCCGCGCGACGGCCTCGTCATGCCGTCCCAGGGCCAGCAGGGCGAGCCCGAGATTGGTCAGCGCCTCGGGAAAGTCCGGCACCAGCGCAAGCGCGTCTTCGATCAGCCGTCGCGCGGCGTCGTGATGTCCGGCCTGGTGCGCGATGACGCCAAGGTGATGGAGCGCGAAGGCATGGCGCGGATCAGCCGCAAGGATGGCGCGGTACAGCCGTTCGGCCTCGGCCAGCCGCCCCGCTTGATGATGCGCCACCGCCTCCGCGTAGCGCTCGGCCGCCTCGATCTGTCGCGTCATGGTTAATGAAACGGCGGCGAAACTCAGGTTGCCCGTCACGGCTAGGTACCATAATTTGCACGCTCTTGCGGCATCCGGTGGCCCTCGGGGAGTGGCATTCCAGAATGTACGGTCTCGACGGCGTTTTTCGTGACATCGGCGCCTACGCCGACCTGCGTCGCCTGCTGCTGGGAACCACCGCCGTGCTGGCCCTTGCCGCGGGCGAGGCCGACGCGGCCGCAATGCCGGCCGCTGCCGCCTTCCGCGCCGCGACGCCGCACAGCCTGAGCCACATTCCACCCGCATTCGTGACGCCGGAGGACAGCGGACGGCCACGTTCCGACGTCGCGCATGATGCGGTGTTGCGCTTCTCGGATCAGTTCACCATCGCCGACCACGTGATCCTGGCGCAGGCGATCGGGTCTGGCTCCGGGTCCACGTCCGGCGCCGGTTCCGGCTCCCAGTCGAGCGTGGGTTCAGGTTCGGGCTCGTCCTCCAGCGTCGGCTCAGGCTCGCTTTCGAGCATCGGGTCGGGTGTGGGCTCCGGGTCAGGTTCGTCGTCGGGAGTCGGGTCGGGTTCGGGATCGCCGTCCGGCGTCGGCTCAGGCTCGCTTTCGAGCATCGGCTCGGGGTCGGGGTCAGGCTCGGGCTCGTTGTCCGGTATCGGGTCGGGCTCGCTTTCGAGCATCGGGTCAGGCTCGGGGTCGCCGTCCGGCGTCGGATCGTCGAGCAGTTCGGGCCCGGTCGGATCGGCGAGCATTCCGGATTGCGGGTCCGGCTTCTTCTTCGACGGTGCGATCTGCTTGCCCGTGAGCGACCCCGGTGACCCGGTCGTCGTTCCCGAACCATCGACGCTGGCCCTGATCGGCTCCGGCTTGCTCGGCTATGCCCTGCTGCGCCGCCGGCGATCGCCCAGGCCGTCGTCGGAGCCCGGCACCCTGCCGCCTCGGCCCAGCCGCCTCGACGATCCGTCCTAGCCCGCATCGTCGGCCCGCGCGCGGCGATTGATCTGGATCACCGGCGCAACAGCGCGACTGTCGCAATCTCGAACGATGCGCGATGAATCGACGCCCTGGACGGCGATGGTCCCGGCGCTCGGCGCACTGGCCCCGGCGGCGCGGGTTCAGCTGCGGGCCGGCCGCCGCGCGACGCTCCCGGCCGGCGCGCGCGTCTTCGGGCCCGGCGATCCATGCCAGAACTACATTCTCGTGGTCTCCGGCACGGTCCGCGTCCAGATGCTCGCGGAGAACGGCCGCGAGATCGTGCTCTTTAGGATCGGCCCGGGCGAGACCTGCATCCTGACGACGGCCGGGCTGCTGGCCGGCGAGGCCTATGCGGCCGAAGCGATCACCGAGAGCGCCGTCGAGGCGGTGATGCTCCCGGCCGACGCGTTTCACGGACTGCTTGCGACGTCGGAGCCGTTCCGCGATTTCGTCTTCCGCGCCTTCGGGACGCGGCTCGGCGAGCTGATGATGCTGATCCAGGAGATCGCCTTCCAGCGGATCGATGTGCGGCTGGCGCGCCATCTGCTCGACCGCGCCGCCGGCGGCACCGTTGCGGCCACGCACCAGGCGCTCGCCGTCGAGCTCGGCACCGCACGCGAGGTCGTCAGCCGCCAGCTCAAGGAATTCGAGCGTCGCGGGCTGGTCACGCTCGATCGCGGCCTCGTCCATCTCGCCAGCGCCCCAGCGCTGCGCGCGATCGCCGACGCGGCCGGCGATGGTGACTGAGTCACAGACGGCGGCCCGCCTGCGGCGCATGCTGGCGACGATGGCCGGATCGCCCGGCTGACCGGTTGTCCAACCTCAGACAGGAGTGAGCCATGAGCGCATTGAGCAATGTCGGCGGGATCGATCGCGTGCTGCGCATCGTCGTCGGGCTGTTCGTGCTGTCGCTGTATTTCTGGGGCCCGCAGACGCCATGGGCGCTGGTGGGCCTCGTTCCGCTGCTGACCGGGATCTTCGGCTTCTGCCCGGCCTATCGGCTGTTCGGGCTCAGCACCTGCCCGCTCGCCCGCGGCTGAACGCCGCGTCGCGCACCACGGAAAAGGGCCGCGGGATCTCTCCCGCGGCCCTTGCCGTCTCGATGTGCGGCGGACTTAGAAGTCCATCCCGCCCATGCCGCCGTGGTCGTGGCCGCCGCCGGCCGGAGCAGCCTTCTTCTCCGGCTTCTCGGCGATCATCGCCTCGGTCGTGATCAGCAGGCCCGCGACCGACGCGGCGTCCTGCAGGGCCAGGCGCACGACCTTGGTCGGGTCGATGATGCCGGCCTTGAGCATGTCGACGTACTCGGCCTTCTGGGCGTCGAAGCCGAAGTTGACGTTCTTGCTCTCGAGCACCTTACCGACGACGACGGAGCCGTCGGCGCCGGCGTTCTCGGCGATCTGGCGGGCCGGCGCCTGCAGCGCCTTGCGCACGATCTCGATGCCGACGCGCTGGTCGTCGTTGCCGGGCTTCAGCTTCTCGAGCGCGCGGATGCCGAACAGCAGCGCCGAGCCGCCGCCCGCGACCACGCCTTCCTCGACCGCGGCCTTGGTGGCGTGCATCGCGTCGTCGACGCGATCCTTGCGCTCCTTCACCTCGACCTCGGTCGCGCCGCCGACGCGGATCACCGCCACGCCGCCGGCCAGCTTCGCCAGACGCTCCTGCAGCTTCTCGCGGTCGTAGTCCGAGGTCGTCTCCTCGATCTGCGCCTTGATCTGCGCGCAACGCGCCTGGATGTCCGCCTTCTTGCCCGAACCGTCGACGATCGTGGTGTTCTCCTTCTCGATCGTCACCCGCTTGGCGCGGCCGAGCATGTCGAGCGTCACGGTCTCGAGCTTGATGCCGAGATCGTCGCTGATCACCTGGCCGGCCGTGAGGACCGCGATGTCCTCGAGCATCGCCTTGCGGCGATCGCCGAAGCCCGGCGCCTTCACCGCCGCGATCTTGAGGCCGCCGCGCAGCTTGTTGACGACCAGGGTCGCCAGCGCCTCGCCCTCGATCTCCTCGGCGATGATCAGCAGCGGCTTGCCCGACTGCACGACCGACTCGAGCAGCGGCAGCAGCGGCTGCAGGCCCGACAGCTTCTTCTCGTGGATCAGGATGTACGGATTCTCGAGCTCCGCGATCATCTTGTCCGCGTTGGTGATGAAGTACGGGCTGACATAGCCGCGGTCGAACTGCATGCCTTCGACGACGTCGAGCTCGGTCTCCAGGCTCTTCGCCTCTTCGACCGTGATCACGCCCTCGTTGCCGACCTTCTGCATCG
>JAEUKZ010000301.1 GCA_016793045.1 Alphaproteobacteria bacterium | reverse complement strand
CAGGACCTGCCGTCCTTCCTCGCCGCGGCGCAGAGCGGCGAGCTCAAGGCCGGCGTGCAGATCGGCGCGATCAACCACTTCCTGTTCCTCACGCTCGGTACCGCGACCAACCGGCGCTTCCGCTTCGTCAACACCGGCGGCGGCGGCCCGACGCGCACCGCGCTCGCCGGCGGCCATGTCGACTGCGCCTTCCTCACCGTCAACGAGGCCAAGCCGCTGGTCGATTCGGGCGACCTGACGATCGCGGCGCTGTTCGCGCCGCAGCGCCTGCCGAACTGGCCGAACCTCAAGACCGCGCGCGAGCAGGGCACCGACCTTCTGCTCAACCTGAACTACTGGTGGTGGATGCCGCGCGCGACGCCGGCCGACCGCGTCGGCCGCTTCGCCGATGCGCTGCGCGTGTCGCTCCAGGATCCGGAGATCGTCCAGAAGATGCGCGAGTTCGACATGTCGCCGGCCTTCCTCGCCGGCGCCGAACTCGAGGCGGAGATCGACCGGCAATACGCTGCGATGCGGACGCTCGCGCAGGCGAACAATCTGATCCCCGGCTAGTTCCGCCGGGGCGTTCGCACCGCCGCGGCCGCGCGTGGCGACACGCGCGGTCGCGGCGCCGCGCGCCAATTTCGCCGGACGAAATGGGATTTTCATGGTTTCCGCGGCGATTGCCTTCTAGGCTTGTCGCATGGGGGGCCGGCCATTCGGCGCGGACGTCGCGCCGCGCCGGGTCCAAAGGCATTGGACGCGCGGCACGGCAGCCGCGGCAGCACCCCGCATTGACGGAGCCTGACGCATGGCGGGACGCGTGCCTGGGGAAAGCGTGGTCGAGCGGGCGAACCGGCGGGACGAATCGCCGGCGACGTTCGAGGAATCGCGCCGCCTCATCGCCGCCGCCAGCCGTTTCATGCCCGGCGGCGTGTCGAGCAATTTCCGCCTCGGCATGGTGCCGACGCCGCTGGTGTTCGAGCGCGCCGAAGGCCCCTATCTGTACGACGCCGACGGCAACCGGCTGATCGACTACTACCTCGGCATGGGGCCGATGATCCTCGGCCACAACCCCGAGGCCGTGCGCCGCGCGGTGGCCGAACAGCTCGAACGCGGGCTGCTCTACGGCGGCCAGAGCCGGCTCGAAGCCGAAGCGGCGGAACTGTTCTGCGCCATGGTGCCGTGCGCCGAGAAGCTGCGCTTCGCGAGCTCCGGGTCGGAGGCGGTGCAGGCCGCGCTGCGCCTCGCCCGCGCCGCCACCGGGCGCAAGACGATCGTGAAGTTCGAAGGCCACTATCACGGCTGGTTCGACAGCGTGCTGGTCTCCGTCGCGGCGACGCCGGACAAGGCCGGCGACCGCGCCCACCCGAACCGGCTGCCCGGCAGCGCCGGCCAGGACGAGACCGCCTGGGGCAATGTCGACGTCCTCAGCTGGAACGACCTGCCGGCCGTCGAGGCGCGGCTCGCGGCGGGCGACGTCGCGGCGGTGATCATGGAGCCGGCGATGTGCAACGCCGGCGCGATCATCCCCGATGCCGGCTATCTCCAAGGCGTGCGCGACGCGTGCACGCGCACCGGCACGGTGCTGATCTTCGACGAGGTCATCACCGGCTTCCGCGTGGCGCCCGGCGGCGTCCAGCAGCTGCTCGGCGTGACGCCCGATCTCGCGACCTTCGGCAAGTGCCTCGCCAACGGCTTCCCGGTCGCCGCGGTCGCCGGCCGCGCCGCACTGATGGACCTGTTCGTCACCGGCGGGGCGGTGCACGGCGGCACCTACAATTCGCAGCCTGTCGCGATGGCGGCGACGCTCGCCACGTTGCGCGCGCTCGCCGACGGCCGCGTCATCAAGGCGATCGAGCCGCGCGGCCGGCGGCTGATGGACGGCATCGCCGCGACGCTCGCAGCGGCGCGCATCCCGGCGGTCGTCACCGGCTTCCCGCAGATCTTCCACGTCGCCTTCGGCCTCACGGCGCCGGCGCGCGACTATCGCGACCTGATGCGCATCGACCGGCCGCGCTACGTCAAGTTCTGCGGCGAACTCCTCAAGCGCCGGGTGCGCGTCCTCGAACGCGGCGCCTGGTTCCTTTCGGCGACGCACGACGACCTGATCATCGACGAAACGCTGGCAGCGGTCGCGCAGGCCGCGGCGGAGGTCTAGACGGATGCGGCTGGCACTCATCAACATCGGCCAGGAAACCAACGACTTCAACCCGGTGCCGACGACGCTGCGCGACTTCCAGTCCTTCGGCATCTACGAAGGCCGGACGATCGTCGACAAGCTGCGCGGCCTCGGCCAGGTCGGCGGCTATCTCGAGGCGATCGAGGAGTCCAACCGCCGCATCGAGACGATTCCGATCATCCGCGGCTGGGCGACCGCCGGCGGCCGCATCGACGCCGAATCGCTGAACTTCTTCATGGCGAAGATCCGCGACGGCCTGAAGGCGGCGGGAAAGATCGACGGCCTGGCGCTGCAGCTCCACGGCGCCTGCGCGGCCGAAGGCCTCGACGACGTCGAGGGCGCGCAGCTCGAGCTGTGCCGCAGCATCCTCGGACCCGACGTGCCGATCGTCTGCTCGCTCGACCATCATGCCAACGTCACGCAGAAGATGGTCGCGCTCAGCACCGCGATCGTCGGCTACCGCACGCAGCCGCACGATCCGCTCGAAACCGCCAAGGTCGCGGCCGAGCTGCTGATCCGCATCGTCGCCGGCGACGCCAAGCCGGTGATGGCGTGGCGCAAGCTGCGCCTGCTCTCGCACCAGGAACAGTTCCTCACCTCCAAGGGGCCGATGAAGGTGTGGTTCGACCGCGCCCGCGCGCACGAGAAGGACAAGCGCGTTCTCCACGTCGCCAACTTCCCGATGCAGCCGTGGCTCGACGTCGCCGAGGGCGGCTGGGCGACCGTGGTCGTGACCGACGGCGACAAGGCGCTCGCCGAGAAGCTCGCCGACGAGATGGCCGACCTCGCCTGGTCGCTGCGCGCCGAGTTCCAGAAGAAGGACGCGGTGCCGGTCGACGAGGCGGTGCGGATGGCCGACGCCGCCAAGGCGGGCGTGGTCGTGCTGAGCGACACCGGCGACACGGTGTTCGGCGGCGCCGCGGGCGACAGCAACCTGATCCTCGAATCGATCCTGCGCCAGAACATCAAGAGCACCGCGCTGGTGCCGATGATCGCGCCGGGAACCGTCGCGACGCTGATCGCCGCGGGCGTCGGCGCGTCGGTCACGCTGCCGCTCGGCGGCAACGCCACGCCCTTCTTCACGCCGCTCACCGTCACCGGCAAGGTGCGCCGGATCGGCGGCGGCCTCGTGACCGTCTCGGACCATCACCAGCGCGAAGTCGACATGGGCCGCACGGTGGTGTTCGACGTCGGGCCGGCGACGCTGCTGATCAGCGAGCTGCGCGGCCTCGCCGGCAACTCGCCCGACGTCTACCGCGCGCTCGGCGTCGAGCCGAAGGACTACAAGATGGCGGTGCTCAAGACCGCCTCCAACTTCCAGTACTTCGCCCCGATCACCTCGGAAGTGATCCGGGTGGACACGCGCGGCCCCGGCCAGTCCGACATCGTCGGCCTGCCGTGGAAGCGCATCCCGCGTCCGATCTATCCGCTCGACCCGATCACGGACTGGCGCGGCTAGGCGCATCGTCAGGCCGGGAACATGGTCAAAGACCGCAGACATCAAACAGAGGAGGTCACCAACCAATGAAACGGCGTCATGTACTCGCTTCGGGGCTCTTGGGCGCTCTGCATCTCGCGGCGCCCGCCCTGCTGACCGGCAACCAGGCATCCGCACAGCAGCCGCAGGTCCGCGGCGGCCGCCCGCTGCGTGTCGGCATCCTGCAGGATATGACCAACTTCGACCCGCAGTCGTTCTCGTCGGTCAATTTCCCGCTGATCAAGAATCTCTACGACAGCCTGCTCGAATACACGCCGACCGGCGAGGCCGTGCCGAGCCTCGCCACCGCCTGGACGATCGCGCCCGACAACCAGTCGGTCACCGTCACGCTGCGCGAGAACGTCAAGTTCCACAGCGGCGCGCCGATGAACGCCGATGCGGTCGCCGCGACGCTGGTCAAGGCGGCGCACCCGCAGCGCGGCCGCAACGTCTACGCGACGATGTCGTTCATCAAGGACTGGACGGTGGTCAACCCGACCACGATCCGCCTGAACTTCAACGCCCCGGCGCCGGCGCGCCAGGTCACCGACCTGCTGCAGTTCATCTCGGTGCTTGACCCCGCGGGGATCGAGAACATCGACAACCGCCCGGCCGGCACCGGCGCCTACATGCTCGCCGAGCGCGTGGTCGGCCAGCGCATCCGCATGGTCGCCAACCCGAACTACTGGCGCGAGCGCCAGCCGGTCTGCAACGAACTCGTGCTGACGATCTTCGGCGAAGACGCGGCGGCGAGCGCGGCGCTCGAATCCGGCGCCGTCGACATCGTCTACGGCGGCACGGCGCGCAGTGCGGTGCGTCTGCGCGCGGCGGGCTACCAGCTCATCCAGGGGCCGGGGCCGCTGGTGCAGGTGTTCCGCATCAACACCACGCGCGGGCCGTTCCGCAACGCGAAGTTCCGCCAGGCCTTCAACTACCTGATCGACCGCGCGGCCATCCTGCGCGTGGGCTATGCCGGCCTCGGCGAAGTCACGGCGCTGCCGTGGGCGCCGGCGAGCCCGGCGGCGGACCCGAGCTACAACACCACCTACGCGTTCAACCTCGATCGCGGCCGGGCGATGCTGCAGGAATCGGGCCTCACCGCGGCGCAGATGAGCGACTGGAAGCTGCTCACCAACGGCGGCGACGAGCCGTCGACGCTGATCAGCCAGGTCGTGCAAAGCACGCTCGCGCGCGTCGGCGTCAACATCCAGCTCGACCTCAAGCAGGGCTCGGAATACGTCGATGCGCTCCTGCAGGGGCGGTTCGAGGCGACGTTCGGCGGCGTCGGCAACATCCAGAAGTTCCCGTCGCGCCTGACCACCAACTCGATCTACCGCACCGCCAACAACCCGGTCCTCGGCGAGCCGCATCCGCACCCGGAATACGTCGCGGCGATCGAGCGGGTGAACCGGACCTTCGGCACCGGGCCGGAAGTCAAGGCCGCGTACGACAACCTGAACCGCGTGCTCGTCGAATCCGCCTTCGGGATCGCGACGAACACCTACGACGTCGGCCTGACCGTCGCCGCGCGCAATCTCGGCGGCTTCACGCTCGACATCGACAACATGATCGTGTGCCGCACGATCGGGTTCACGGGTTGATCGGTGCCGGACCGGGCCGACATTCATCGGATGCGCTGATGTCCGATCCGATCCTGTCGGTCCGGGCCCTGGAAGTGACGTTCGCCGGCACGGGCGTATCCGTGCCGGCGGTCCGGGGCGTCGATTTCGACGTCTGGCCGAACGAGGTGCTCGGCATCGTCGGCGAGTCGGGCTCGGGCAAGAGCGTCACCGCGCTGGCGCTCTCCGGCCTGCTGCCGCCCAACGCGCGCGTCGGCGGCTCGATCCGCCTCGGCAGCGTCGACGTGACCACGGCGGCGCCGGAGGCGCTGCGCCAGATGCGCGGCCGCGACGTCGGCATGGTCTTCCAGGATCCGACCACGAGCCTCAACCCCGTGCTGCCGATCGGCCGCCAGGTGATCGAAGGCCAGGTCGCGCACGGCACCGTGACCGCGCAGAACGCGCGCGCGCGCGCGGTCGAGCTGCTGCGCGAAGTCGACATTCCCGACCCCGCCGGCCGGGTCAACCAGTTCCCGCACCAGTTTTCCGGCGGCATGCGCCAGCGCGCCGTCATCGCGATGGCGATGTCCGGCCGGCCGCAGCTCATCATCGCCGACGAGCCGACCACCGCGCTCGACGTCACCGTCCAGGCCCAGGTCCTCTCGGTGCTCGCGCGCCGCCAGGCCGAAAGCGGCGCCGCGGTGATCCTCATCACCCACGATCTCGGCGTCATCGCCGAAATGGCCCACCGCGTCGCGGTGATGTACGCCGGCCGCATCGTCGAGTCCGGCAAGGTCGGGGACATCTTCAAGCGCCCCAGCCACCCCTACACGATGGCGCTGCTCAAGAGCCTGCCGCGCATCGATGCCGGCGGCGAGCGCCTGGTGCCGATCCCGGGCACGCCGGCGACGCCGGCGGAGCTGCAGGGCGGCTGCCCGTTCCGGCCGCGCTGCGCGATCGCCAACGGCCGCGCGCGCTGCGCGGAGGCCGAACCGGCCCTGCGCGCCGTCGGGGACTCGCAGTTCTCCGCCTGCCACTTCGCCGAAGAGCTCGCGCCCGGCGCGCCGCCGCGGGCGGGCGACGACGACGCCGGCGCCCCGGCGATCGTCACGGCGCTGCAGGCGCCGCCGAAGGCCGCCGAGGACGGCGACCTTCTCGCGGTCGACGACCTGCACGTCCATTTCCCGATCAGGGCGGGCATGCTGCGCCGGCGCGTCGGCTGGGTCCGCGCGGTGAACGGCGTCAGCCTGTCGGTGCGCGCCGGCGAGACGCTCGGGCTGGTCGGCGAATCCGGCTGCGGCAAGACGACCACGGGCCGCACGATCATGGGGCTGATCCCGCCGAGCGGCGGGCGGATCACGTTCGCCGGCCAGGACATCACCAACCTGACGCGCAGCGACATGCGCCGGGTGCGCCGGCACATGCAGTACGTCTTCCAGGATCCCTACGCCTCGCTCAACCCGATCAAGACCGCCGGCGACATCGTCGCCGAACCGCTGCGCATCCACGGCATCTACGACGAGATGGGCGGCGCCGCGCGCATCGGCGCGCTGTTCGAGATGGTCGGCCTGTCGCGCCAGCACCTCAACCGCTATCCGCGCGAGTTCTCGGGCGGCCAGAAGCAGCGCATCGGCATCGCGCGCGCGCTCGCCCTGCAGCCGCGCCTGCTCATCCTCGACGAGCCGGTGGCGGCGCTCGACGTCTCGATCCAGGCGCAGATCATCAACCTGCTGCAGGACCTCCAGCGCGAGCTCGGCCTCGCCTACCTGTTCATCGCGCACGACCTCTCGGTGGTGCGGCACATTTCCGACCGGGTGGCGGTGATGTATCTCGGCCGCATCGTCGAGGAAGCCGGCAAGACGGCGCTGTTCGAGACGCCGAACCATCCCTACACCCAGTCGCTGCTCTCGGCGGTGCCGGTGCCCGATCCCGACGTGCGCTCCAAGCGCCGGCGCATCGTCCTGCAGGGCGAGATCCCCAATCCCGCCCGGCCGCCCTCGGGCTGCACCTTCCATCCGCGCTGCTTCAGGGCGACCGACCTGTGCAGCGCCGAGGCGCCGGCCTTCGAGATGCGCCCGGGCCTCGCGACGCGCAGCGCCTGCCACCACGCCGGGCCGCTCGCCGCCGCCGCGCCCGCCGAGACGGCCGGAGCATCCGCATGAGCGGCGCCGCGACCCGCGCGCTCGGCATGGCCAAGCGCCTGTTCCGCAACAAGGGCGCGCTGGCGGGCTTCGCCTTCATCGCCACGGTCACGCTGCTCGCGGCCTTCGCGGGGTTCCTGCCCTTCGATCCGCTGGCGCAGAACATCGTCGAATCGCTCGAGGGCCCTTCGGCCGCGCACTGGTTCGGCACCGACGAGCTCGGCCGCGACATCATGGTGCGCGTCGTCTACGGCGCGCGCACCTCGCTGCTCACCGCCGCCGGCGCGGTCGCCATCGCCGCCGCGATCGGCATTCCGATGGGGCTCGTCGCCGGCTTCTTCGGCGGCTGGCGCGATGCCGTGCTGATGCGCCTCGTCGACGTGCTGCTGGCGCTGCCCGGCATCCTGTTCGCGATGGCGCTGATCGCGGTGATCGGGCGCAGCCAGATGGCGGCGCTGGTCGCGGTCGGCGTGCACGGCATTCCCGGCTTCGCGCGCATCACCCGCGCGCAGGTGCTGTCGCTGCGCAAGCGCGACTTCGTCACCGCGGTCGAGGCGCTGGGGGCCTCGTCGACCTACAGCATGTTCCGCACCGTGCTGCCGAACTCGTGGAGCCCGATCCTGGTCCAGGTGGTCGTCCTGTCCTCGGTCGCCATCCTGCTCGAAGCGGCCCTCGCGTTCCTGGGCGTCGGCATCCCGCCGCCGACGCCGAGCTGGGGCGAGATGCTGCGCACCGGCAAATCCTATCTCTACGAGGCGCCGTACTATGCGGTGCTGCCGGGGCTCGTGCTGACCCTGACGATCCTGTCGCTCGACACGATCGGGCGCGCGCTGTCGGTCGTGCTCGAGGACCGCCAGATGATCGGCGGCGACACCAAGCTGGAACGCGTGCCATGACCGGCTACGTCCTTCGCCGCCTGCTCCAGCTCCTGCCCGTCCTGCTGCTCGCCTCGATCGGCATCTGGGCGATGATCTTCGCCGTGCCCGGCGGCCCGGTCGGCATGATCCTGGGCGAGAACGCCACCCCCGACCAGGTCGCGGCGATGACCGCGCAGCTCGGCCTCGACCGCCCGGTGGTCGTGCAGTACTGGTCGTGGCTGACCAGCGCGCTCGCCGGCGATCTCGGCGTGTCGATCCACAGCCGCCAGACGGTGCTCTCGCTGATCGCCGAACGGCTGCCGGCGACGATCCAGCTCGGGCTCGCATCGATCGCGGTGGGCCTCCTCATCGGCGTGCCGGTGGCGGTGATCAGCGCGCTGTCGCCGGGCTCGTGGCTCGACCGCACGCTCAGCGGCTGGAGCGCGCTCGCGCTGGGCGTGCCGACCTTCTGGCTCGGCATCCTGCTGATCCTGCTGTTCGCGGTCTATCTGCAGTGGCTGCCGTCGGCGTCGGGCTACGTGCCGATCTGGCAGTCGCCGCTCGACATGCTGCGCAACGTCGTGCTGCCCGCGCTGACGCTCGGCGTCTACGTCTCGGGAATTTTCGCGCGCTTCCTGCGCGCCTCGCTGGTCGCCGAGCTGCGCGCCGACTATGTCCGCACCGCGCGTTCCAAGGGCCTCGCCGAGCGCGACGTCGTCGGCCGCCACGTGCTGCGCAACGCCCTGCTGCCGTTCGTCACGATCGTCGGGCTGATGCTCGCCAACTTCATCGGCGGCACCGTGGTGACCGAGGCGGTGTTCACCTATCCCGGCCTCGGCCGCCTGCTCGTGCAGGCGATCAGCACCCGCGACTATCCGCTGATCCAGGGCTGCATCCTGGTGATCCTGGTGATCTACGTGTTCGTCAGCGTGATGGTCGACGTCGTCTACGCCTATATCGATCCGCGCATCGAATATTCGTGAGAGGCGCGCCCCCTTGAGCCTCGATGCCCGCTACGTCGTCAAGCCGGTCCGCAAGGCGCTGCAGCTGCTCGACGTGCTCGCGAGCGAGGGCCGGCCGCTGACGCTGTCGGAACTCGCCGAACGCGCGGCGCTGCCGAAGACGACCGCGTTCCGCTATCTCTACACGCTGCGCTCCGGCGGCCTGGTCGCCCAGGCGGAGGGCAGCGACGCCTATGCGGTCGGCCACCGGCTCGCCGCCATCCCCGCCCCCGAAGCGGCGATCGAAGCGCTCAAGCAGGCGGCGCTGCCGGAAATGCAGCGCCTCCAGCTGCGCTTCAACGAGACCGTCAACCTCGCCATCGTCGACGGCGACGAGGTGGTCTACCTGGCGATGGTCGGCAGCACGCGCTCGCTGCGCATGGAGGCCGCCGTCGGCGCGCGCGATCCCGTCCATTCGACCAGCCTCGGCAAGGCGATCCTTGCCGCGCGGCCGCTCGAACACCGGCTCGACGGGCTGCCCAAGCGCCTCGCCAAGCGCACGCCGCGCACGCTCGCCAGCCGCGCCGCGCTGGCGCTCGATCTCGCGCGCGCCGCCGAACAGGGCTTCGCGCTCGACCTCGAGGAGAACGAACTCGGCGCGCATTGCGTCGCCGTGTCGATCCCGGGAAGCGGCCCGCCGGCGGCGCTCAGCATTTCAGGACCGGTACAGCGCGTCCCGGTCGAGGCCCTGCCCCGCCTCGGCGCCGCCCTGATCAAGGCCGCCGCCGCCATCGCCGCGAAATTGGGATAG
>JAEUKZ010000239.1 GCA_016793045.1 Alphaproteobacteria bacterium | reverse complement strand
AAGATCATGACCGGCGCATCGCTGGTCCCCGCGGCAGGGAAGAGATCGAGCCGGTCCGACGGGCCGGGCCCATAGGCGACACCGCTGCGGTGGAGAAAGTCGGCCCGCGCCTGCACCGAAGCGGCAATGCGGCGGGCAAATATCCCTTCGAGGTCGCGGATGCCGGTCAGTTCGAATTGCGCGTTGAGTTCGGCCTGATCGAGGTTCAGCCAGATCGCCATCGTCCACCACCGGGGCTCGCGACCGGGAAGATGCCCGGCACACCGTTTCGGCATTCGGCCGGCGGCCGGATGTCGCACGCTGTTATGCCGTCGTCGACGACGTGTTGCAAACGCCCCGCCGCACCGGCAATTCGATCAGCCCTTGGTGGCGCCACTCATCAGACCGTTCACGAACACGCGTTGCATGACCAGGAACATCAGCACGATCGGCAGGGTCATGATCATCGAGGCCGCCATTACGGCACCCCAGTCCGTGTTGAATTCGGTGGAGAACTCGGCGAGGCCGATCGGCAACGTCTTGACACGGCTGTCGAGCGCAAAACAAAGCGCGAATATGAACTCGTTCCACGCGGTCACGAACGAATAGACCATGACGGCGACGATGCCCGGCAGTGCGAGCGGAAAAACGATACGCCGAAGCACGACGAATCGGCTCGCCCCGTCGATGATCGCGGCCTCCTCCAGCTCGACGGGAATGGCGCGCAGATAGCCGACGAGCATCCAAACGCAAAGCGGCAGAGTCAGGATCATGTAGACGAGGATGAGGCCGGCATAGGTGTTCAGCAGCCCCAGATAGCGAAGCACGATGAACAGCGGCACGATGATCGCCGCCGTCGGCAGCATCTGGCCTGCGAGGATGCTGGCCTGCCAGAAGCGCTTGCCACGGAAGTTGAAGCGCGCGAAGCCGTAGGCGGCCGGGATCGCGAAGACAAGCGCGATCAGCGTGGCCCCGGCCGCGATCACGACACTGTTGAGGAAATAGCGGGGAATGTTCGACTCGAGCAGGACCTTCACGTAGTTCGACAGCGTCGGCGCCGCCGGAATCCAGCTTGGCGGCACGGTATAGAGCTCGCGCAGTGTCTTGATCGACGACAGCGCCATCCACGCAAAGGGAAACAAGCTGGCGGCCACCAGGACACCCGCGAGGACCTGCAGGCCCAGCGTGCCGCGCATGCGCATCAGTCCTCCGATGCCGCGCGGAAGAGGCGCAGATAGGCGAGGGTGAGCAGCGCGAGGAATGCAAACAACATCACCGAGAGCGCCGCCGCCTCGCCGAAACGCAGGAACTCGAAGGCCTGCTTGAAGATCTGGATCGGCGTGATGAGCGACCGGTTGGCCGGCCCGCCGCGCGTCATCGTGTAGATGATGGTAATGCCGTTGAACCCCCAGATCGTCAGGATCAGGGTGACCGATGCAAGCACGAGCCGCAGCTGCGGCAGCATCACGAAGCGGATTTCCTGCCACAGGTTGGCGCCATCGACGCGCGCCGCCTCGTACAGCGTCTCCGGCACCGCCTGCAGCCCGGCAAGCACCATCAGCGCTACGAACGGAAACATCTTCCAGACGTTCACGGCAATCAGCGCAGGCATGACCGTGTCGCGGTTGGTGAGCCAGCCAATCGGTTCCGCGATCGCGCCAGCCTCGACGAGGATGTAGTTCACGATGCCGAACTCGGTGTGCATCATCCATGCCCAGGTCGTGGCTGCGACGATTGCCGGCACGATCCATGGCACCAGCAGCGCCGAACGTACGAAGCCGCGGCCGGGAAAACGCTGGTTAAGCAGGATCGCGGCCGCAGTGCCGAGCAGCACCTGGAAAAAGACCGACCAGCCGACATAGACGATCGTGTTGCGGATCGCCAACGCGGTGACGCGGTCGTCGAGGATCTCGTTGAAGTTGTCGAATCCGACGTAGTTGCCGCGGTCGTCGGTAACGCTGAGCCAAGCCGTATAGATCAGCGGATAGCCGATGAGCGCAATCAGCGCCAGCAGCGCCGGAGAGATGAAAAACGGCCCGTGATGGCGTGCGACGAAGTCCGGGCGCCGACGCCCCTGCGCCGAGGCCCGGAGGGCGGCTGCCCCCCGGGCAGGCGTTGAGATCACCGGTCGATCAGGCGCTGGATCGCCCGATTGGCGTCGTTCATCGCGTCCTGCGGCGTCGCCTCGCGCAGAAGGATGCGTTGCGTGTTGTCGAAGAAGAGCTGCACGATCTGCACCCACGAGGCGAGCGGCGGCGTCGCGCGCGCGAAGGGCAGCATCTCGCGGAAGGGTGTGAGGATCGGATCGCGGAAGCGCGGCAGTTCCATCGCGGAGACGCGCGCCGGGAAAGTGTCCGTATACATGCCCATGTTCTCCGGCTTCGCCAGGAAGCCGATCAGCTTGGCTGCCCCTTCGCGGTTGCGGGCCTGGCGCGGAACGACGAAGTTCCACCCGCCGAGCACCGCCCGCGGCTCCTTGCCCGGCGGGGTCGGAAGCTTGGCGACGCCGATCTCGATGTTTGCGTTCTCGTTGCGGATCGCGCCGATGTCGAACTGGCCGGACTGATATTGCGCGACCGTGCCGGCGACGAACAGGCGACGCAGCGCAAGCCCGTCGTTCTGCAGGGTCGACGGCGGGGCGGCGCCGTGGCGCGTGAAGAAGCTGCAGTAATAGTCGACCGCCTCGACTGCCGCCGGCTCGTTGACGACCGCGCGACGCAGATCGTCGGAGATGATCGAACCGCCGTTCATCCATATCAGCGGCATGCAGCGGAACATGAGGTTGCCGACTTCGCCGCCGCCGCAGACGCCCATGCCGAAGGCCTGACGGCCGTCACCGGTCCGACGCGTCAGCCGCTTAGCCGCATCGACCCATGCTTCCCAGGTCTGTGGCGGCTGGTCCGGGTTGAGGCCGGCCTCGCGATACGCGCCCTTGTTGTAGATCAGCGCATGCGACTCGCAGCGATAGGGAATGCCCATGAGCCGCCCATCATGCCGCGCGGTCGCGAGTGGCGCCGGCAGGAAGTCGTTGAGTGCGATGCCTTGCTGCGTCGCGACCTCGTCGAGCGGCATAAGCTCGCCCGTCGCAGCATAGGGAACGTTCCAGCCGCTCTGGATGTCGATGAGCTCCGGCGGCGAGCCGGAACGCAGGGCCGTCAGCACGCGGTTCTGCAGACCGTCCGACACCGTCACCTCGAGCTTCACCCGCAGCCCGGTGTTCTCCGCCTGAAAACGGCGGATCAGCTCCTCCGCGCGAGCCTGGCCCCAGTTGGGGGCCCACCACACGATCTCCTGCGTCTGGGCCACAGCCGGCGCAGCGAGACGCGCAAATGGCGCCACAGCGGCGGCACCCAGAATCATGCGACGAGTCTTGTTCATGTCCGTTCCTCCCAGTTTCGCCCCCGTCTGCGGGGTTCGATCAGAGCCAATCCTGCAAGGCCGTCGATCGTCAGTGCGGGGCCGGCGCGGCGCTGGCCTGCTGGACCAGGGCGCGCATGTAACCCAGGGCAAATGCGAACCCGGCGTGCCACGGCGACGGACAGGTCATCTCCGGCGCATGATCGGGAACGAGGACGCCATCGTAGCCCTCCTCGTGAAGAATCCGTATGACCCGCGCCATGTCGATGTCGCCGTCGTCGATGAAGCTTTCCTGATAGGCAGGAACCTTCCCGCGCACGTTGCGCAGATGCACGTAGGCGATCTTCTTCGCGCGCGCGAAGCGACGGATGGCATCGTAGAGATCGCCGCGAGGCATCTCCTGGACGGTGCCGACGCAGAACTCCAAGGCGTTCGACGGGCTGTCGATGACCGACAGAAGGCGGTCGTACTTCGCCGGCTCGTTCACTAGCCGCGCGGCACCGCGCAGGCTGTCCGCCGGCGGATCATCGGGATGGGCGGCAAGCTTCACGCCGGCCTCCTCGGCGACCGGTACGAGTTCCCGGAGGAACCACGCCAGCCGCTCCCACAACGCGTGCTCATCGACATGCACCGGCGGTACGCCCGGTCGGGCCGCGCGGTAACGCATGTTCCAGACCATGCCGTCCGGGATTGGGCGATCGGAATCAAAAGTGGCGGCATCGAAAGCGACCGTGACCGCGCCGCCGCGTGCGAACGGACCGCGCCGCCAGCCCCACACGCCGGCGATCGAGAAATTGTAGCCGATGCACGGAATGCCGGCACGGCCGGCATCGCGCACGAGTTGCTTGAGCCCTTCCATCTGGGCCCGCTTCTCCGGGCCGTCGAGCAGGATGTCGGACCAGAACTTGGGCGAGAAGTTTTCAAGCGCCGCGATCTCGAGACCGTGCGCGCGCACCATGGCGACGAGGGCCGCGAAATCGTCGTAGGTCCACAGCCTGTCGTCCGAGCAGTCGCCGAGAACCGGCCCGACGCCGCCGGCCTGCGCCATCGCATCCGGCGCCACGCCCTGCTCGTACCTGTTGAAATGGGCGACGATGTGCGTCACGCCGGCCTGCGCTGCGAACTTCAGATAGTCCGGCGAAAGCCGGGCGCCATGCAGGTTGAGGCCGAGCTTCATGCGCCGTGTCCCGCCTACATGCGCCCATATTTGGCGAAGACCGCCTTCACGTCCATCCCGCTGCGCACGTCGTCACGCACCTTCGTCTCGACCTCCTCGACCTCCTCGGCCTTGCGCAGAACCTCCGCGACGAGCGCCGCGGGAATGACGACGACCCCATCCATGTCGCCGAAGACCCAGTCGCCCGGCACAACGCGGACCTGCGTCGTCAGGCTGCCGCCGACCGCCACCGGTTCCTCGATCGCGCGGATGCGCGAGCGCTTGCGCGACTCGATTGGAGAGAGGTAGCGCGCGAAGACGGTCCAGTCGGGAATGTCCATCAGCAGATTGCCGTCGCGAACGCCGCCATCGACAATGACCCCGGTGGCACCGCGCGCCTTCGCGGCGGTGCTTAGGAGTTCGCCCCAATGGCCGGCACACGGTGCGCCCGCGCAGGCCATCACCACGACGCACCCCGGATAGACGCGGCGGAAGAAGCTGAGGTCCTTGACCTCCGCATTGTCGTATTCGTCGTCGAGGCGGGCATCTTGTGCGTGCGCAATCGTGAAGACGGGACCCGCGATCCGCATCGTGCGGTCGAGCGGCTTGATCGCGAGATCGAGGCATTGGTTGGGCAGACCCATCTCGTCGAGGATGTCGTACACCGCCGCGGTGTAGAGCTTCTTCAACCGACTGGCCACGGTGGCGATCTGCCCGGGCGTCTGCCTCGTCATCGTTTCCTCCCGATCGTCAGCGCTGTTGACCAGCACAGGCAGTTCAAATATGAACTGTCCTAATTCATTTGTGAATTATGCACCGGCCGCACGCCGCAAGTCAAATCGCCGCCTGACCCATGGACGAATCCGCCAGCGCCCTCAACAAGCACCGGATCCCGGTCATCGACCGGATGATGGACCTGCTCGCCATGCTCGAACGGCGCGCCAACGGCGCGACGATCCGCGAACTCACGGCTCTGCTCGCTCTGCCACGCACGACGGTCTACCGAATCCTCAACACGCTACAGATCCACGACATGGTGCGCCGGTCGACGGAAGGCGACTATCGGCTCGGCCCGCGTCTGTTGACCCTCGCTTCTCGCGCGGTCGTCGACATCCACGGCTTCGATCTCGCTACGATCGCCCGGCCGCATCTCGAAAGGCTCTCAGCCGCGACGGGCGAGGCCAGCAAGATCTCGGTGCTCGATGGCGGCACCGTCCTGGTCTGCGCGACGATCGAGGGAAAGCGCGAATATGCGCTGACCGTCGTTCCCGGGCAGCGGCTGCCCCTTCATGCCGGTGCGGCCAGCAAGACGCTGCTCGCCCACATGCCGGCGGACGAGATCGAGCGCGTGCTGGCCGCACCGCTCGCACGCCACACCGGCCTGACGATTACGGACGCGAGGCGCCTGTCGCGCGAGCTCGGGCGCATCCGGCGCCAGGGCTGGGCCGAGGACAAAGGCGAGTACTCGCCGAGCGTCCGCGCCTTTGCGGCCCCGATCATCGACCGCGCCGGCAAGGCGATCGCCGCGCTGAGCGTTCCGTTCCTGGCCGGCTCGGCGCCGGGCCACGTGGAGAAGATTCGCGTGTCGGTGATCGCCACTGCGGGAGCGATCGCCGCCGACCTGCCAGCCCCGCGTGGCGCCTGAACGGCCGCGCTGCTAGTCCCCGCTGCCGCGCCCCCCGATGACGCTGGCGCCCGTCGCGACGCCGCGGGTGTTCATCGACCCGCTGAAGATCGGCAGGTCGGTCGGCTCGTAGGGAAACTTGGCACAGGCGTCTTCGTTGAGCGCGACCCCGAGACCTGGCGCGGTCGGCACCATCAGGTGGCCATCACGGAACTCAAGCGATTCGCTCACCAATTCGCGCCGCCACGGGACGTCGATCATCACCGTCTCGAAGATCGAGAAATTTGGAATCGATGCCGCCAGGTGGAGCGTCATCGCATTCATCACCGGTCCGGTCGGATTGTGCGGGGCAACCGGCAGGAAGCGCGTATGCGCCATGCCGGCCACCTTCTTCGTCTCGAACATCCCCCCCAGATGGCCCACGTCGGGCTGAAGGATATCGACGGCACGCTTGGCGATCAGTTCGGCGAAGCGCTCGGGTTCGAAGTAGCGCTCGCCGGCAGCGATCGGGATCGCGCTCTTGGCGCGCACGTCCGCGAGCGCATCGATGCTCTCCGGCGGCAACGGTTCCTCCATCCAGCTCAGGTCGAAACGCTCAAGCGCACGCGACATTGCGATCGCCGTTGGCACGTTCAGGCGGCCATGGACGTCGAGCATTAAATCGATATCGGGACCGACCGCGTCGCGCACCGCTTCGACGATCTCGATCGTCCGATGGCGCTGGGCGCGATCCATCTCGAGATAGGCTGCCTCGAACGGGTCCCATTTGAGGGCGCGGAAGCCCTGGGCAACCGCGTGCCTCGCCTTGGCCGCATAGTCCTGCGGCTCCTCTGCGCCGAAGAACCAGTGATTCGCATAGCATTTGACGCGGTCGCGATGCTTGCCGCCGAGCAGCTCGTAGACAGGCACGCCGAGCGCCTTGCCCTTGATATCGAGCAGCGCCGCCTCTATGCCGCCGAGCGCGCTGCGCAGGACCGCGCCGGTGCGCCAATACGAATTGCGGTGCAGCGTTTCGACGATGTGCTCGACGTCGAACGGGTCCAACCCGATCAGGGCGCGCTCGGCCTCCTCGATCGCCGCGACGACGACCTTCGTCTGCCATTCGAGCGTCGCTTCGCCGACGCCGTCGATCCCGCTGTCGGTATAGAGCTTGACGAAGACGAGATTGGTCCGCGCCACGTTGGCGACGAACACCTTCTGACCGGTGATCTTCACAGCGCTCCCCCTTCTTGTGTGCCCGGACCGGGGGGCCGACGAGACGGCGCGCCCAACCGAGCCTCGATCGAGGGGCGACACAGTTGCGCGACTTTGTCCATCGCGCAAGCCGCCGCGCTCGGGCGATGGCCCGTGCCGTCGATCGCGCCGCTACGATCGACCCTGGAATGGCACTGCAAGACGCGGTAGAGACGCCGAGGATTGTAGCGGCGGCTACACTTGCGATGACAAGAGTGGCGGTAGTCGCCGACATGATCCTTGCCTGCGGCGACGGGTCGGTATTGCCGCCGCGTCGTTCACGACCCTATCCGAGGACCGCTATGACCGAGACGATCGTAGTATTGGACCCGCTCAACGAGACGACCGCAACGCGGCTGCGCAGCCTTTTGCCGGCTGGAATGGTGCTCACACATGCGCGGACCCGCGGCGATGCGCATCTGCAGGAGATCATTGCGGATGCAGACTATGCGATCTCCGGCCAGGTTGCGGTCAGTGGCGTCGTTCTCCGTGCCGCACGGCGGCTGAAACTCCTTCACAAGTGGGGCGTCGGGGTCGACAACTTCGATCTGGCGGCTGCCCGCGAATGCGGCATCAAGGTTGCCCGCACGACCGGAAGCAACGCGGTGCCGGTGGCCGAGTTCACCATTGGCCTGATCATCTCCACCCTGCGAAATCTCGCCTACGGCCATGCCGAGCTGAAGCAGGGCGAATGGCGCGGCGGGAGGCTGCCGCAGGACAGCTTCATGCTCTCCGGCAAGACCGTGGGCCTGGTCGGATTTGGCGCCATCGGCAAGACGGTCGCTCGCCTGCTGACCGGGTTCGGCTGCCCGATCCTCTACAACAAGCGCACCCCGGCCGAGCCGGCCGAGGAGGCGACGCTCGGCGTCCGCTATGCGCCGCTGCCCGAGCTTCTGGCGAAGTCCGACGTCGTCTCCCTGCACTGCCCGCTGACGCCAGAGACGACCGGACTGATCGACAAGGCGGCGCTCATGACGATGAAGCGCAGCGCCATCCTGGTCAACGTGGCGCGCGGCGGCGTCGTCGTCGAGCCGGATCTTGCCTGGGCGCTTTCCACCCGCACGATCCACGCGGCGGCAATGGATGTCTTCGAGACTGAGCCACTGCCGCCCGACAGCCCGCTGCTCAAGTTCGACAACCTCGTCGTCACGCCGCACCTGGCGGCGATCGCGGTCGACAACTTCGAGAAGACGGTGCGGCAGATGTTCGCCAACATCGACCGGGTTGCGCGGGGCGAGCCCGTTCCAGCCCGTGACGCCGTCGTGTGACGGCGCGAGGCATCGGCACACGTCGTCAGCGTCTATGACCTGATACCTAGCATCGGCCGCCGCAAAGCCGGGCTTGTCGCTTCCGAGCGTCCCGGCGAGATGGTATCGTTCTCCGGTCCCCGGCCCGTGCGAAGCACGCGCATCGACCGGCGCCCGCCTGTTGCCGGGGAGATCGCACGGAGGGGACGCGCAATCCACGCGCCCGCGCCAGCGGGCCGCCTTGGCGGGGCGACGTGGAATTCGGGGCCGCGATGTCGCCAGCACACGAGTCCGTCTTCGTCGCGCGCGGTCTGAGCAAGACCTATCGGATGGGCGAAGTTGACGTGCTGGCGTTGCGCTCCGTCGATCTCGAGATCTTCGCCGGCGAGTTCATCGTGCTGCTCGGCCCGTCGGGCAGCGGCAAGTCGACGCTGCTCAACATTCTCGGCGGACTCGACTCGCCGACCAGCGGCGTCGCGCGCTGGCGCGACCACGATCTCGCCAGCGCGGACGAGGGCGAACTCACGCGCTATCGCCGGGAACATGTCGGCTTCGTCTTCCAGTACTACAACCTGATCCCCAGCCTGACCGTGCGCGAAAACGTCCTGCTGGTGACCGAGATGGCCGCCGACCCGATGGCACCGGAGGACGCGCTGACGCTGGTCGGGCTCGCGCATCGGCTCGATCACTTTCCGGCGCAACTCTCCGGCGGCGAGCAGCAGCGGGTCGCGGTCGCCCGGGCGATCGCCAAGCGGCCCGACGTGCTGCTGTGCGACGAGCCGACCGGCGCGCTCGACTATCAGACCGGCAAGCTGGTGCTCGAGGTCATCGCCACGGTCAACCAGCAGCTCGGCACGACCGTCGTCGTGATCACCCACAACGCGGCGATCGCCGGCATGGCCGATCGGGTGATGCGCCTTGCCAACGGCGCGATCGCATCGATCAAGGTCAATGCGCGCCGCTGCACGCCTTCGGAGCTGCAATGGTGAGCGCGCTCGATCGCAAACTGCGGCGCGACCTCGCTCACATGCGCGGCCAGGTCATGACGATTGCCCTCGTCGTCGCCTGCGGGATCGCTTCCTTCGTCGCCTCGCTCAGCACGTACGAATCGCTCCGCCTCTCGCAGTCGGACTACTACGCCGAAGGCAGGTTCGCCGATGCATTCGTCACGGTCGAACGCGCGCCGCGCGCCTTGGCGGCACGGCTGGCGGAGGTCGGCGGCGTCGCCACGGTCGAAACACGGCTGATCCGCGACGTGACGCTCGACCTGCCGGGAGTCGGCATGCCGGTGATCGCTCGACTGGTTTCCTATGACGGCGGCGACCGCCCCGGACTCAACCGGCTGCATTTGCGCCGCGGCCGACTGATCGATCCCGACCGCCCGGATGAAGTGGTGGTCAGCGAGGCCTTCGCGGCGGCGCAACGCCTGGGTCCTGGCGACGGGGTGCCGGCGATCATCAACGGCCGCCGCGACGTCTTGCGCATCGTCGGTGTCGCCCTGTCGCCCGAGTTCATCTTCGCGGTCCGTGGCGGAGAACCGCTCCCCGACGATCGGCGCTTCGGGGTGCTGTGGATGAACCGGCACGGCCTCGAAGCGGCCTTCAACATGGAAGGCGCATTCAACGACGCGCTCTTCACCTTGTCGCCGGACGCGTCGCGCCCGGCGGTCTATGCCGAGATCGACCGGTTGCTCGAGCCGTATGGCGGACGCGGCGCCTATGGCCGCGACCAGCAGATGTCCCACCGTTTTCTCAGCGACGAACTTCGCGAGCAGGAGATTATGGCGACGACGATTCCGCCGGTGTTTCTCGCGGTCGCCGCGGTGCTGGTCAACATCGTCCTCGGCCGGATCGTCGCCACGCAGCGGGAGCAGATCGCGACGCTCAAAGCCATCGGCTACGACAACGCGCCGATCGTCGTGCACTATTTGAAGATGGCGATCGTCATCGTCGGCATCGGCAGCGCCGTCGGGATCGTGCTGGGAATCGCCCTCGGCCGCATGATGACCGGGAGCTACACGCAGTTCTTCCGTTTGCCCCTCCTCGCCTATCGTGTCCCTCTCTGGGTGCCGCTGCTCGCGGTTGCCGTGAGCCTCGCAGCGGCCGCGGCGGGCGCCGCCGCGGCCGTCCGGCGCGTCGCGGCGCTGGCGCCTGCCGAAGCGATGCGTCCGCCCGCGCCCCGCGTCCACCGCCGCGCGCCAATCGAGCGCGTGTGGCCGATCCGGATGCTTCCGGTACGGCTGTTGATGACACTGCGCCTGCTGTTGGACCGGCCATTGCGGACCGCAACCACGATCGGCGCCGTTGCGCTTTCGATACCCATCATCGTGCTCGGACTGTTCTGGAACGACGCGCTGGACTACATGATCGAGACGCAGTTCTTTGCCGCCGAACGCGCCGACGTGGTCGTCGCGTTCAGCGACCCGACGAACGATCGGGTGCGCTACGAGCTGTCGCGGCTGCCCGGCGTGTACGATGTCGAAACCATGCGGGCGGTGTCAGTTCGATTGCGCGCGGGCCATCGCAGCTATCGCACCGCCATTCTCGGCACCGAGGACGGCGCGCGCCTGCGGCGGCTGCTCGATGCGGCGGGACGCGTCGTCGCGCCGCCGCCCGACGGAATGATGCTCACCGACCGGCTTGCCGAACGCCTCGGCATCGCCGTCGGCGACGTCGTATTGGTGGAGGTGCTCGAGGGTAGTCGCCGCACCCGCGAGATCGCGGTGACGGGGCTCGTCGACGACATGATCGGGCTCTCCGCCTATATGAACATCGGAGCCCTGAACCGGTTCTTGGGGGAAGGCGCCGTCGCTTCAGCGGCCGCGCTTGCGGTCGATCGCGACGGCGAGGCGGCCATGCTCGCCCGCCTCCGGGAGATGCCGCGGGTCGCGACGGTCACGGTGCGGCGCGAGGCCGTGGAGACGTTTCTGGCGACGATCGCGACCATCGTGCTCGTGTTCAGCGCAATCCTCTGCGCCTTTGCGGCGGCGATCGCGATCGGTGTCGTCTACAACAACGCGCGGATCGCCCTGGCGGAACGGTCCTGGGACCTGGCGACCTTGCGGGTGCTCGGCTTCACGCGCCGTGAAGTCTCCGCGATCCTGCTCGGCGGGCTGGTCGTCGAGCTCGCACTCGCGGTGCCGTTGGGATGGTGGCTGAGTTTCCAGGTCGTCGACGCGCTGCTGCGCGTGCTCCACACCGAGATGTTCGAAATCCCGCCCGTCATCTCGATGCGCACTTGCGTGGCGGCGGCCGCGATCACGGTACTCGCTGCAGCGGTGAGCGCGCTGATCGTTCGACGGCGGATCGACCGGCTGGACCTCGTGTCCGTCCTCAAGGCGAGGGAATAGACGGTGGCGCTGCGCAGCAAGCTCATCTGGACTGCAGTTGGGCTGGCGGCGACCGCCGCGGTCGGCTACGCGCTTATCCCGGCCCCGGCGATCGTCGATGTCGTCCCAGTGGCGCGCACCGCTTTCCGGCAGACCATCGACGAAGAGGGCCAGACGCGGGTGCGCGACCGGTACGTCGTCGCGGCGCCGCTCGCCGGCATGCTGCGCCGGATCACGCTGCGGGCCGGCGATCCGGTCACGCGCGGCAGCACCGTTGCGACCGTCGTACCCAGCTTTCCAGCATTGCTGGACACGCGCACCGAGGCGGAGCTGACGGAGCGCATCGGTGCTGCAGAGGCGGCGTGGCGGCGGGCAGGCGCTCTCGTCGAGCGCGCACAGTCAGCACTCAGTCAGGCAGTCGTCGATCGCGAGCGGGCGCGGCGCCTCGCGGAGGGCGGCACGCTGGCGCAGGCCGCATTCGAACGCATTCGACTCGCGGCCGACCTTGCCGCGCGCGAGGTCGCCGCCGCACAACTCGAGCAGCACGCCGCCGAGCACGACGTCGCGCAGGCGCGCGCAGCCCTTGCGCGGGCGAGCCGGCCGGATGCGGGCGCTGGCGCCGCCGCCGTGCCATTCGAAGTCGCGGCGCCGATCGACGGCGCGGTGCTGCGCGTGACGCGGGACAGCGAAGGCCCCGTGGCGCTCGGCGCGCCGCTTCTCGAAGTCGGCAATGCCGCCGACCTTGAGATCGTCGTCGACGTTCTTTCGACCGACGCCGTCCAGGTGATTCCGGGCGCCGAGGTCTCGATCGAGCGCTGGGGCCGTCCGACGCCGCTTGCCGGACGCGTCCGCCGCATCGAGCCGTCGGCCTTCACCAAGGTCTCGGCGCTCGGCGTCGAGGAGCAGCGCGTCAACGTGATCATCGACTTCGTTGCGCCGCGCGAAGCATGGGCGGCGCTCGGCGACGGCTATCGCGTCGAGACACGGATCGTCGTACACGCCGCGGAGGATGCCGTCGTCGTACCGGCCGGCGCCCTGTTCCGCAGCGGTACGGGGTGGTCGGTGTTCGTCGTCGACGGCGGACGGGCGCGCCTCCGCGCGGTCGAGATCGCGCGACGCGGCGGGGCTGTGGCGATGATCGCCTCGGGCCTGTCATCCGGCGAATCCGTGATCGTGTTTCCGAGCGAGGCCGTCGGCGACGGGGTTCGCGTCGAGGCCCGTCGCCGGTCCTAGGGGCCACTTGACCCCTGAATGCAATCGATTGTACGAAGGGCCTGCAGAAATGGTCTTGGCACGATCGACCGCATACCGACGGCCGGCCGACGAGGACGCGACTGATGAATCCGATCGATGCGATCTCGATCCAGGTCTATTCGCTGCGTGCGCTCGGCCCGCTCGATGCGATCCTCGACGTCGTTGCGGAGGCCGGCTATCGCCATGTCGAGCTGGTCGGAAGCCATCTTGAAGACCCCGCCGCGACCCGCGCGCGCCTTGATGCGCGCGGGATTACGCCCTCTTCGAGCCACGTCAGCATGGCGACGCTACGCGAAAAGCCCGATGCGATCGCCGCCGCATGCCAGACGATTGGGATCGTCCAGCTGTTCATGCCGTCGGTGCCGCACGAGGAGCGCGGCAGCGCTGCACCCTATTGGCGCGCGCTCGGCTCCGAACTCGCGCGGATGGCGGATCGCTTCGCGCGTCATGAGATAAATCTCGGCTACCACAATCACGCATTCGAGCTCGCTCCAAAGGAGAATACCAAGACCGCGCTCGATCTGATCTTCGAGGCGGCCGGATCGAGCCCCCTCACCTGGGAGGCCGACGTCGCGTGGCTCGTGCGTGGCGGCGCCGAACCCAAGGCGCTGCTGCACCGGTATCGCAATCGCCTCGTCGCCGCGCATGTGAAGGATATCGCGCCGCCTGGACGGAACCTGGACGAAGACGGCTGGGCCGATGTCGGCGCCGGCGTGCTCGATTGGCGGGATCTCTGGCACGCATGCCGCGACGCAGGCGCCCGATGGATGGTCGTCGAGCACGACAAGCCGGCGGATCCTGCGCGCACGGTGCGTTCCTGCTACGACTATCTCAGCCGGATCGCAGCATAGCGTTCCTCCGTAAGGCGATCATCGAGGAGAACCGGCTCGCCATGAAGACGATCAAGGGACCGGCGATCTTCCTTGCCCAATTCGCCGGCGACGACTCGCCGTTCAACTCCCTCGGTTCGATCGGCGCATGGGCAGCCTCGCTCGGATACAAGGGCGTGCAGATTCCCACGTGGGATCGCCGTCTATTCGATCTCGACAAGGCCGCCGAGAGTGCGACCTACTGCGACGAGATCAAAGGCACATTGGCCGAAGCTGGCGTCGCGATCACCGAACTCTCGACCCATCTGCAAGGCCAGCTGGTCGCGGTCCATCCTGCCTACGATCAAGCCTTCGACGGCTTTGCACCGCCTGCCGTGCGGGGCAATTCCAAAGCGCGCCAGGAGTGGGCGACGGATCAGGTTCGCAAGGCCGCACGCGCCTCGGCGCGGCTTGGGCTGAGGGCGCACGCGACGTTCTCCGGCGCGCTCGCGTGGCCCTATCTCTATCCTTGGCCGCAGCGTCCACCCGGTCTGGTCGAAACCGCCTTCGACGAGCTCGCCGCGCGCTGGCGCCCGCTGCTCGACACGTTCGACGGCGCCGGCGTCGATGCTTGCTTCGAGATCCATCCCGGCGAGGATCTGCACGACGGGATTTCCTACGAGATGTTCCTCGAGCGCACTGGGAACCATCCGCGCTGCAAGATCCTCTACGATCCAAGCCATTTCGTCTTACAGCAGCTCGACTATCTCGGCTTCATCGACGTCTACCATCAGCGCATCGGCGCCTTCCACGTAAAGGATGCCGAGTTCAATCCGACGGCTCGTCAGGGGGTCTATGGTGGATTCCAGCCGTGGATCGCCCGCGCCGGCCGGTTTCGTTCGCTCGGCGACGGCCAGGTCGACTTCGGCGGCATCTTCAGCAAGCTCGCGCAACACGACTTCGCCGGCTGGGCCGTGCTCGAATGGGAGTGCTGCATCAAGGGCCCCGAACAGGGCGCACGCGAAGGCGCCCCGTTCATCGCGCGCCACATCATCGCCGTGACGTCGCGCGCATTCGACGATTTCGCCGCCGCGGGTACCGACGACGCCGCGAACCGGCGTATGCTTGGGCTGACACGCTGACGACGGACGAGTGAGGCAGTTATGGCGATCGAAGGCAGCGCAGGCCGGGCAACGGGGCGGCGGCTGCGCCTCGGCATGGTGGGAGGCGGCGATGGTGCCTTCATCGGTGCCGTGCACCGGATGGCGGCGCGGATCGACGACCGCTACGAATTCGTCGCCGGTGCGCTGTCGTCCGACCCTGCGCGGGCGCGCGCAAGCGGGGTTGCGCTTCGCCTCGCGCCTGACCGCATCTACGACAGTTATGCCGCGATGGCTGCCGCTGAGCGCGATCGCGCCGACCGCATCGACGTCGTCGCGATCGTGACGCCAAATCATCTCCACTACGACATCGCGACGGCGTTTCTCGCTGCCGACATCCACATCATCTGCGACAAGCCGATGACGACGACGCTCGCCGATGCCGCCGATCTCGTCGCCAGGGTCGAACGCGGCAATTGCCTGTTCGCCCTGACCCACACCTATTGCGGCTATCCGATGGTCCGCCAGGCCCGCGCGATGGCGGCGGAAGGCGCCCTCGGGGCCATCCGGACCGTGCAGGCGGAGTACGCGCAGGACTGGCTCACCACCCGACTCGAAGCAAGCGGCCAGAAGCAGGCGGCGTGGCGCACCGATCCGGCGCGCAGCGGTCCCGCCGGCTGCCTCGGCGACATAGGAACGCACGCATTCCATCTTGCCGAGTACATGAGCGGCCTCACCTGCACCCATATCTCGGCGGAACTGACCAGCTTCGTGCCGGGCCGGCAACTCGACGACAACGTGCAAATGATGCTGCGCTTCGCTGGCGGCGCGCGCGGCCTGTTGTGGGCGAGCCAGGTCGCCCCAGGAAATGAGAACGGCCTGCGCATCCGCATCTTCGGCGAACGCGCCGGACTCACCTGGCAGCAGGAGCATCCCAATCAACTGCTGTTCAGCCGCCATGGCGAGCCGCCGGTGACTCTGAGTCGCGGCGGGCCGCAAAGCGGAAGCGCGGCAGCCTATGCCACGCGCGTTCCCGCCGGCCATCCCGAGGGCTATCTCGAGGCCTTTGCGCAGCTCTACCGCGACGTCGCCGAGCAGATCTCGGCACGGATCGAAGACCGCGCTGCCGACCCACTGGCACTGTCCGTGCCCACGGTCCGCGACGGACATCGCGGTATCGCTTTCGTCGCCGCGGCACTGGTCTCCAGCGGCAACGACGGCGCCTGGACGGAGATATCAACTCTCCCAGACGCGGTCGCGCCACCGCCATGACCTGCTGACATGGGCGACCCGATCAGTGTCGGCATCCTCGGCTGCGGGAGCGTGACGCAACTCCTCCATCTGCCCGCCCTCGCACAGATCCCGGACCGATTCCGCGTGGCCGCCCTCTGCGACATCAGCCCGAGAGTGCTCGAAGGGGTCGGCGCGCGCTGGAACGTGGCGCAGCGGTTTGTCGATCCGGCTGCACTTATTGCGGCCCGTCAAGTGGAGGCGGTTCTGGTCGCTACGCCGCATGTCCATCATGCCGATTTGGCGCGCGCCGCGATGGCCGCGGGCAAACACGTGCTGATCGAAAAGCCGCACTGTCTGACGCTGGGCGAAGCCGACGATCTGATCGCGACCGAGGCACGCGCCGGCGTGATTGCACAGGTCGGCTACATGCGCCGCTATGCCCCGGCGCTCGGTACCGCAAAGGCACTGCTCGGCCCGCACGCAGAGATCAGATTCGCGCGCGTGAGCGACATTATCGGCGCGAACGCGCTGATCGTCGACAGCACGTCGCACGTGATTCGCGCCGACGACATCTCCGCGGATTTCATCGAGCGCGCAGCCGCGCTGCAGGCGGAACGGGTAGCCGCGGCGATCGGCGCGGCGCCGCCGGCTCTCGCCGCGGCCTATGTGTTGCTGGCCGCCCTCGCGAGCCACGATATCTCGGCCATGCGCGAGTTGATCGGCCGGCCACGGCGTGTTGCGTCCGCGGCCCAGCACTGGAATGGCCGCTTCATCACGGCGACGTTCGACTACGGCCATTTCGTGTGCCAGTTTGCCGCCGGTGTCGACCAGATCGGCCGGATGGACGCCTTCCTCGAAGTCAATACACCTGCGCGGCTGGTGCGGGTCGACTATGACACGCCGTTCGTGCGCAACCTCCCGGCACGGCTCACCATCACGGAGCCGCAGGACCGCGTCGGCGTGAGCCGGACCGACGGCTTTTCGAGCCGGCAAGACAGCTTCGTCCTCGAGTGGCTGGCGTTCCACGACGCGATCGTATCCGGCCGCGCTCCCAAGACATCGCTCGCCGATGCGCGCGAAGACTTGGGCCTTTTCGTGGAAATCATCGAACACATGCGTCGACCGCACTGAGTGGCGAGGCCCCGGGACTGTTGCAGCGTGCGGCGCGACAATGGGCCGTCGGGTCGCGCCGCCGCCACCCATCGAGGACTCAGTCAGGCCTACGCCTGGCAGCGACCTTGCGGCCCGCGGCGCGGTCGGAAAACTCGAGAGCGATGAGCCGACGCAGCTGATCCGCGAGCGGCGAGATCGCGGCGCTGCGCTTCGAGATGATGCCGATCTGCCGGCTGACGCCGGGATTGAGCAGCGGGATCGCCCTCAGGCCTCGAGCATCCTCAGCGGCCATGGCAAATTTCGGCACGACGGTCATGCCGAGACCAGCGCGTACGAGCGCCATCGCCGTGTTGACGTATTGCGCCTCGTAGCGCCAGTTCATGTGCTCGCGGCGGCTGCCCAGCGCATCGTCGATGAGGATGCGGTTGCCGGTATGGGTGCTGATGCGGATCAGTGGCACGCCGGCGAGTTCCGACCAGCTCACCGCACTCTTGCGCGCCAGGGGTGCCTCCACCCGGCAGACCAGCATGAAGGGGTCCTTGATCAAGGCCTGAACATCGAAGTCCCAGCGATGCGAGGCAACCAGCGTGATCCCGAACTCGATTGCGCCGGCTTCGGTCAGGTCCGCGATGTCGCTTGCCGACTTGTCGTGGATCTGGATCACGACGTCGGGATGTTCCACCCTGAACTTTGCGAGGGCCGCAGGCAGCAGGCCCGCGGCGATCGTCGGCAGGCAACCGATCGCCAAGGTCTCCTGGCGGACCCGCCCGAGCCGCCGCAGATCCTCCAGCGACGCCGAGAGATTGTCGATCATACCCTTGACCTTCGGTAGCAGCGCCAATCCAGCCGGAGTCAGCGAAACCTCGCGCGTGGTACGCTGGAGCAGCTTGACGCCGAGGTCGTCTTCGAGCTTGCGCATGCGGTGGCTCATCGCGGTCTGCGACAAATTGAGATGCACCGCCGCAAGCTGGAAGCTGCCCCGCTCGGCGATCGCGACGAAGGCATGGAGACCGAGAAAGTCGATTCGCATTGACGCCCTGCCCGCTTTGGATCGATCGCGACCGTATGCACGAATTTCATGAAACTCGCAAAACAAACCATTTGCTTCATTCGGGCCGATGCCACACAACGACACCATGGCTGGCATCGATGCTTCGGCGAGTCTCCCCACGGTCCTGTTCCTGCCGGGATTGCTGTGCGACGCCAGCGTCTTTGCGGATCAGCGTGCGGCGCTCGCCGGGCGGATGCAGACGGCCGTCGCCGACTTCAGCCGCCACGACGATCTCACGAGCATGGCGCACGCGGCGCTGGCGTTGTGCGACGGGCCGCTCACCGTCATCGGGCACTCGATGGGCGGACGCGTCGCGATGGAGATTTGGCGGATCGCGCCCTGGCGTGTCCAGCGGCTGTGCCTGATGGACACCGGCACATATCCAAGGCGCGACGGCGAGGAGGCCCAGCGCCAGATCCTGGTCGACCTTGCCTTCACCCAGGGTATGGCCGCATTGGCCGATCGCTGGCTGCCGCCGATGGTCCACCAGGAGCGAGTCGGCGACTGCACGCTGATGGCCCCCCTGCGCGAGATGGTGATGCGCGCGACGCCGGAGCTCCACGCGCGGCAAATTCGCGCACTGCTCAATCGGCCCGACGCCCGCCCCTTGCTTGCGACGATCCGCTGTCCGACGCTGGTAATGGTCGGCCGGCAGGACCGCTGGAGCCCGCTGGCCCAGCATGTCGAGATTGCCGGTGCGATCGCCGGGGCGGAACTCGTGATCATCGAGGACAGCGGCCACATGATACCGGTCGAACAGCCCGAACAGGTTACTCAAGCCTTGCTGCACTGGCTCGGGCTCGCAGAATCACCGGCCGCGGTCGCGGTGACGGTACGTCTCGGCTGAGGCTTCGCGCGGGTTACGACGGCGACGGAGACACCTAGGACGCATCAGGCGATGACTGAATCATCCACCGAGGACCGCATCCCCGACACGCCCCTCTTCGACCGGGCGCGCAGCCTGCGCGGCTATAATCTGAACCGGATGGCGATGGCACTGCGCGATCCGGCCAATCGCGAGGCGTTCCGGCGCGACGAAGGGGCCTTTGCCGACCGTTTCGGCCTCGACGCGGAGCAGAAGGCGGCTGTCCTGGCGCAGGACTGGCGCGAGATGGTCCGTCTGGGCGGGAACGTGTTCTATATTCTGAAGATCGCCGCCATTCATCCGGCGCGCGTGACCGAGATTGGCGCGCAGCAAGCCGGCATGGATCACGAGTCGTTCCTGCGCGATCGCCTGGGGAAGAAGAAGTAGATGGCCAGAATCGTCGGCGGCCTCGGGTCCTCGCACGTGCCGTCCATCGGCGCGGCGCTCGACAACGGCCTGCGCGATTCGCCGGACTGGAAGGGGCTGTTCGATGGCTATGTTCCCGCCCGGGAATGGGTGCGGGCGCAGCGCCCGGATGTCGCCGTCGTCATCTTCAACGACCACGGCAACTCGTTCTTCCTCGACCGCGTCCCGACATTCGCGATCGGCTGTGCGGAGGAGTATCGACCCTCGGACGAAGGTTGGGGACCACGCGCCATCCCGAGCTTCCGCGGCCACCGCACCTTCTCCTGGCACCTCATCGATCGCTTGGTCGAAAGCCGATTTGATCCGATGATGTGCCAGGAGATCGAGGTCGATCACGGATTGCAGGTCCCGATGGAATTGTTCTTCGGCCGGCCGGAGACCGAGTGGCCGGTCAAAGTCGTGCCGATCTTCGTCAACGTCATTCAGTATCCGATTCCCCTGCCCGATCGCTGCTTCGAGATGGGCCGCGTACTGCGCGCAGCGATCGAGAGCTTCCCCGGCGACGAGCGGTTCGTGGTCATGGGCACCGGCGGCCTGTCCCACCAGTTGCAGGGCGCACGGGC
>JAEUKZ010000369.1 GCA_016793045.1 Alphaproteobacteria bacterium | reverse complement strand
GCGATCCACTTGTCGGCGGCCTCGCGGCCGACGTCGCGCAGGTGCGTGAGGAACTCCCAGTCGGCATTGAGCTTGCTGGTGACCGACAGCTCGCGCATGAACTCGTCGGCCTCGATGCCGTGGATCAGCATCCGCCGCAGGTGGTTGCCGTTCACGTGGCCGTCGTCGATCAGCTTGGAGACGAAGGCGATCGCCCGCATCTCGCGCATCAGCGAGGAGTTGAAGCTGATCTCGTTGATGCGGTTCATGATCTCGTGCGCCGTGGTGGGCACGGTGTCGCGCATCATCGGATTGATGTGAACGACGACGACGTCCGTCGATGCGCAGTCGTAGATCAGCGGGAAGATCGCCGGATTGCCCATGTAGCCGCCGTCCCAGTAGTGCTCGCCGTCGATCTCGACGGCCTGGAACATGAACGGCAGACAGGCGGACGCCAGCACGTGGTCGACGCCGATCTCCGCCTTGTTGAAGACCCGCACCTTGCCCGAACGCACGTTGGTCGCGCACAGGAACAGCTTGAGCGGCCCGCCGCGCACGCGTTCGAAGTCGACCGAGGCCGCGAGCGTGTCGCGCAGCGGATTGAAGTTGTAGGGGTTGAGCTGATAGGGCGACAGGATCCGCGTCATCAGGTCCATGACGAGGAAGGCGGGCGAGAACGACAGCGAGTGGTCGTGCAGCAGCCGCTCGACCGGCGTCGGCTGCAGCGGGCTGAAGCGTGCCGCCTCGGCGATGCGCGCCCAGAACGCGGCGAGCGCTTCGCGCGCGCCCTCGCGCCCGCCGCGCGCCAGCCCGTCGGCGAGCACCACCGCGTTCATCGCGCCGGCCGACGTGGCGCTGACTCCTTCGAATGCGACGCGTTCGTCCTCGAGCAGCCGGTCGAGCACGCCCCAGGCGAAGGCGCCGTGCGCGCCGCCGCCCTGGAGTGCCAGGTTGATCGTCTTCACGACGGCGCTCGCGCGGGTGTCCGCACGGCGCTCGATCGCGACATGGCCGTCATGCATGGGAGCCTCCCTCGCCAGCCGACATTCGTCAATGCGCAGTCCAGCCGCCGTCGACCGGAAGCGCGGTCCCGGTGATCGAGGCGCCGCCGGGGCCGCACAGAAATGCGGTCAGGGCACCGATCTCCTCGACCGTCGCGAAGCGCTTGTTGGGCTGCTGCGCCAGCAGCACGTCGCGGATGACCGCGTCGCGCGTGACGCCGTGCGACTTCGCCTGGTCGTCGATCTGCCTCTCGACCAGCGGCGTCCACACGTAGCCCGGGCAGATCGCGTTGGCGGTGACGCCGCACTCCGCCCCCTCCATCGCCGTCACCTTGGTGAGGCCGATGATGCCGTGCTTCGCCGCGACATAGGCCGACTTGAACGGCGAGGCGACGAGGCCGTGCGCCGAGGCGATGTTGACGATGCGGCCCCATTTGCGCGCCTTCATGCCGGCGATCACGGCGCGGGTCGTGTGGAAGGCGGCGGTCAGATTGATGGCGATGATCTGGTCCCACTTCGCCGGCGCGAAGTCCTCGATCGGCGCGACGTGCTGGATGCCGGCGTTGTTGACCAGGATGTCGACCGGACCGAGGCTGCGCACCGTCTCGTCGATCATCATGCCGATCGCATCGGCGCGGCTCATGTCGGCGGGCGAATAGAGCACCGGCACGGCGTAGCGGCGCGTCATCTCGTCGCGCAGCTTCTCGATCTCCGACGCGACTCCGAAGCCGTTGATGACGACGCGCGCGCCCTGCCCGGCGAGGGCGCGCGCGATGCCGAGCCCGATCCCGCTGGTCGAGCCGGTGACGACGGCGGTGCGCCCGGCGAGCGCGGGACGGACCAGGGATTCCATGGCGGCGGCGGGTGCGATGGCGGCGGTGGCGTGCATGGTCGATGCTCTCCGTGTGAATTCGAACTGCGGTCACAATGACGTGGGGGCCCTGCCGGCTGAAATGCCGATGCGCTATGATGTCGATACGCCGACCGTATCGGGGGAATCGATCTCACGCCGGCGTGAACGGGATGGGACGGCCGCGATGGAAATGCACCAGATCCGCTACTTTCTGGCGGTCGGCGAGACCTTGAACTTCACCCGCGCCGCGGAGAAGTGCCACGTCTCGCAGCCGGCGCTGACGCGCGCGATCAAGACGCTCGAGGACGAACTCGGCGGCCCGCTCTTCCACCGCGAGCGCGCGAACACCCACCTGACCGAACTCGGCCGCATGATGCGGCCGTATCTGCAGGACGTGTTCGAGCAGTCGCGCAAGGCGAAGGAGCAGGCGCAGGCCTTCGCAAGCCTCGCCCATGCGCCGCTCTCGGTCGGCGTGATGTGCACGATCGGGCCGCACAAGCTGCTCGGCCTGTTCGACGCCTATCGCAGGGACAATGCCGGCGTCGACGTGCGCATGCAAGATGCCACGGCGAAGGAGCTGGTGGCGCAGCTCGAAGCGGGCAAGCTCGACGTTGCGATCTTCGGCCTGCCCGAGGCGATGGACGAGCAGTTTCACTGCGTGAAGCTCTACGACGAGCGCTACGTCGTCGGCATGGCGCCCGATCATCCGCTGGCGAAGGCGAACGGCGTGCGCCTCGCGGACATGGACGGGCAGAAGTATCTCGGCCGCCTGACCTGCGAGTTCTGGACGTTCTTCGAGCGGAAATACGACGAGCTCGGCGTCAAGCTCGACCTCACCTACCGCAGCCAGCGCGAGGACTGGATCCAGGTGATGATCCGCGCCGGCTGGGGCATCTCGGCGATCCCCGAGTTCGCGATCCTCACCGACGGCATCGTCACGCGGCCCTTCGTCGACCCGCCGATCTCGCGAACGATCTACCTGGTGACGGTGCGCGGCCGGCCGCATTCGCCGGCGCTCGGCGCCTTCGTGCGCGAGGCCGTGCGCTGGCGCGACCGCCTCGCCGAGGCGCCGGCCGCCGCCGCGCGCTGAGCGGCGGCGTCAGCTCCGCGCCGTCGCCGCGAGGCTCTCCACCGCGGCGATCAGCGCGTCCGGTTCGGCGCGCCTCGTGTGGTCGACGTCGACATAGGCGTAGGCGACCGTGCCGTCGCGCGCGATGACGTAGCTCGCGGTGAGCGGCAGCACCTTCTGGGCATAGGCGTCGACCGCGGTCGGAATGCCGGCGAGTTCGTAGATGCGCGCCAGCGCCGGGACGATCGGAAAGGTCAGGCCGAACAGCGCCGCCGCACGCGCACCCTGGTCGTAGAGCAGCCTGTAGGGCAGCGGATCGACCGCGAGGCCGTTGAGCGCCGCCTCGAGCGGCTGCACCGTGATCGCGAGCAGCGTCGCGCCGCGCGCGGCGATCGCCGGCTCGGCGCGCGCGAGGGCGCGCATCTGCAGATTGCAGTACGGGCACCAGAAGCCGCGGACGAAATTGACGACCACCGGCCCGCGATCGAGCAGCGCGGTGAGCGCGACGATCCGGCCGCTGTCGACGTCGGGCAGCTCGAAATCCGGCGCCAGCTCGCCGACCCGCAGCGCCGCTTGGGCGACCTCCATGTCGCGCATCTGCACGAGCTGTTCCGCGACCGCCTCGCGCGCGCTCGGGCCGCGCCGCGAGGCGAGCACAGCCGCCACCATCGCGAGCTCGGACGCCAGCGTCATCGCCGCACCGCCTTCACTTGCGGTCGTCGGTGATCAGGCGCACGCCGCCGTTGAAGCGGAAATAGGCCCACAGCCAGTTGAGCACGACGGCGATGCGGTTGCGGAAGCCGATGAGGAAGTAGACATGCGCGGCCCCCCACAGCAGCCACGCCGGCAGTCCGCTGAGCCTGATCCAGCCGAAATCCGCGACCGCGGCCTTGCGCCCGATCGTGGCGAGGTTGCCGTAGTTGCGATAGCGGAAAGCGCCCGGCGGCGTCGTGCCCCTGACGCGCGCGGCGATCACCCCCCCGACATAGGCGCCCATCTGCTTCGCCGCGGGTGCTACGCCGGGCACCGGCTTGCCGTCGGCGCCGGTCGATGCCGCGGTGTCGCCGATCGCGAAGATCTCGGGATGGCCCGGCACCGAGAGGTCGGGCGCGACCTTGATGCGGCCGGCGCGGTCCTTCTCCGCGCCGATCCACTTGGCGGCTGACGATGCGGCGACGCCAGCGCCCCAGATGACCGTGCGCGCCTCGATGCGCTCGCCCGCCACCACGACGCCGCCTTCGTCGCAGGCGGTGACGGCGTTGCCGAGCATGACTTCGACGCCGAGCCTCTCGAGCGCCGCCTTGGCCTTGGCCGAGAGATCCTCGGGAAAGGTCGCGAGCAGCCGCGGGCCGGCCTCGACCAGGATGACGCGCGTCTGGCGCGGGTCGATGACGCGGAAGTCGCGGGCGAGCGCGCGCTTGGCGAGCTCGGCGATCGCGCCGGCCATCTCGACGCCGGTCGGCCCGCCGCCGACGATGACGAAGTTGAGCAGCCTTCGCCGCTCCGCCGCATCCTCGGCGACCTCGGCGCGCTCGAACGCGGTGAGGATGTGGCGGCGGATCGCGGTCGCGTCCTCGATCTTCTTGAGGCCGGGAGCGAACCGCTCCCACTCGTCGCGGCCGAAATAGGCGTGCCGCGCGCCGGTGGCGAGGATCAGGTAGTCGTAGGCGATGCGGTACGTGCCGGCGACGACGGCCCGCGCCGCGGTATCGACGCCTTCGACGCGCGCCATCAGCACGCGCGCGTTCGCCTGGTCGCGCAGGATGCCGCGGATCGGCGAGGCGATCTCCGCCGGCGACAGCCCGGCGGTCGCCACCTGGTAGAGCAGCGGCTGGAAGAGATGATAGTTGCGGCGGTCGACGACGACGACGTCGACCGGCGACTTGGCGAGCGCCTTGGCGGCAGCGAGCCCGCCGAAGCCCGCGCCGACGATGACGACGCGCGGCCGTTCGCCGCGTTGCGACAACGACATGATGTCCATCGTTGCCTCGTGATCCTCGCCGGCGTCAAGCGCGGCGATGCGGGTCAGTGCGGTCATGGCATCACCCCTGCGGCCCTTCGGGCTCGTCGAAGAAGACCAGGCAGACACGGCGCGGCGCGCCGGCGAACGCGTCGGGGCGCAGCGCCTGCCGCTCGACGGTGCCGCAGGGCGGCGCCACGGCGGGGCAGGCCGGGCCGACGAGGCGCAGCGCTTCGGTGCAGGCGGCCGCACGGAGCGCGGCGGGCGCGCCGACCTCGACCCCGTCCGGCGCGGTCGCGACGAGCATGGAGGCCGCGAACAGCCCGGCGGCCACGACACTGGCAATGGTGGTCATCCGATCCCTCCTCCGGTCGGCGGCGCGGGCGAAACCCGGCCTTCGACTGACTTACGCGGGAGGAGCGTGGCGGGTTTTCGCCGCCGGCGGAAATTCCGCCTGCCTATCGGATCGATGCAGGCGGGGCATCGGAACGGGATACGTCTGCTACAGGTCGCCGAGGATCCGCGGCAGGAACAGCGCGATCTCCGGGAACAATGTCACCAGCGCGAGCGCGCCGAACATGGCGAACACCATCCAGATCACCCACGGCACGGTCGCTTCCATCGACACGCCGGCGATCTTGCAGGTGACCATCAGGTTGACCGCCATCGGCGGGGTGAACTGGCCGATCGCGAGGTTCATCGTCATCATGATGCCGAACCACACCAGGTCCCAGCCGAAGCTGCGCACGATCGGCAGCAGGATCGGCAGGAAGACCAGGAAGATCGACACCGCATCGAGCAGCATCCCGGCGATCAGCAGGATCACGTTGATCATCAGCAGCATCACGACCGGGCTCGCCGTGAACGCGATCAGCGACTGCGCGAAGGCGTCGAAGGCGCCGAGCGTGTTGCCGGAATGGGCGAAGATCGTCGCCAGCGCGATGATGATCATCACCACCGCGGAAATCTCCGCGGATTCGACGAGCACGTCGTAGACGCCGCGGATGGTGAGCGTGCGATAGATGAAGGTGCCGACGAAAAGCCCGTAGAATACCGCGACGACCGCAGCCTCGGTCGGCGTGAACGCGCCCGAGCGCAGTCCGCCGAGGATGATCACGGGCGCGAGCAGGCCCCAGATCGCCTCCTTGAAGGTCTGCCAGAGCGGCGGCCTCTCCTCGGCGACGTCGAGGCCGAACCCGTGGCGGTGCGCGAACCACAGGGTCGGGATCATCAGCGACAGCCCGGCGAGGATGCCGGGGATCAGACCGCCGACGAACAGCGCCGGCACCGACACGCCCGGCACCAGCACCGCATAGACGATGAAGGCGATCGAGGGCGGGATGAGGATTGCGGTCGAACCGGCCGCGGCGATCAGGCTCGCCGAGAAGGCGCGCGGATAGCCCTGCTTGATCATGCTCGGCATCAGCACGGTGGCGACCGCGGCGGCGTCGGCCGGGCCCGAGCCCGAGATGCCGCCCAGCACCATGCAGACGAGGATGGCGACGAGGCCGAGCCCGCCGCGCCGGTCGCCGACGAGCGCCGCGGCGAACTGCACGAGCCGCAGCGCCACGCCCGAGCGCTCGAACACCATGCCGGCGAGCACGAAGACCGGCAGCGCCAGCAGCGGATACTTGGCGATGCCGGTCCACACGTCGGTCGGCACCGCCATGATGCCGTGGCCGGCGAGCGCGATCACCGTCGCGCCGGCGAGTCCGAGCGCCACGCCCAGCGGCACGCCGAGGAAGAGCAGGACGAAAAACCCGCCGAACAGGATCAGGCTGCCGCCGAGAAGCATCGCGCCCTCAGTCCTGCGCGCGCGCGCGCCAGACGCGCACCAGACGCCCGGCGATGCGCAGCACGACGACGACGGAGAGCACCGGCAGCACCAGCGTGAACAGCCACTGCGGATGGCCGAGGCCGGACGTCGTCACCTCGAAGCGGTATTCGTCCCAGGCGAGGCGCGCGCCGAGGACGACGAGCAGTCCGAACATGATCAGGCAGAGGGCCGCGACGGCGTATTCGATGCGCCGCTGCACCGGCTTCCTCAGGCGTTCGATCAGGAAGGTGAGCCGGATGTGCCGGTCGCCGGCGAAGGCCGACGCGGTCCCGAACAGCGCCAACACCACCATCAGCACGACCGAGTATTCCTCGGTGAACGCGAAGGATCGGTCCGTGAGATAGCGCACGACGACGTTCGCGAACGTGATGATGCACAGCGCCGCCATCACGACAGCGGCGAAAAAGCGCTCGATCGAATCGGGGACGCGCGGCGGCGCCTCGCCGAGCTTCAGGCCCGGCGTCGGCAGGTCGGCATGGGTGTCGCTCACGGCGCCTCGCGGCGAGTTGACGATTGGACGGCGATGGCGCGAAAGGGGCGGCGCGCGGCCGCGCCGCCCCGTCCCGCGTCAGGCCCGCGCCGCGATGGCGCGTTCGGCCTTCTGCACCAGCTCGGTGCCGACCTGCGGCGCCCAGCGCTCGAAGACCGGCCGCGTCGCCTGGGCGAAGGCGCGCTTTTCATCCGCGCTCAGCTCGGTCACCTGGACGTTGCGCCGCGCCAGCTCCTCGAAGGAGGAGCGGTCGCCGCCGGCGCCGAGGCCGCGGCGCGAGCCGGCGATCTGCTCGCGCGCCGCTTCCTCGGCGGCGGCCTTGACGATCTCGCGGTCGGCCGGGGTGAAGCTGTCCCAGATCGCCTTCGACAGGTGGAAGATGCCGGCGTCGGCGACGTAGTTCCAGATCGTCAGGTAGCGCTGGGCAAGCGTGTCCATGCGGAAGGCGAGATAGAGATTGACCGGGTTCTCCTGCCCGTCGACCGCGCCGGTCGACAGCGCGGGCTGGAGGTCGGCGAAGCTCATCTGCACCGGATTGGCGCCCATCGCCTCGAAGATGTCCTTGAAGATCGGCCCGGCGGCGTAGCGGATCTTGAGGCCGCGCAGGTCCGCGGGGGTGCGGATGACGCGCTTCGAGTTCGAGATCTCGCGGAAGCCGTTCTCGCCCCAGGCGAGCACCATGCTGTCGCGCTGGGCGAGCAGCCCGGCGAGATCGCGCCCGACCTCGCCGTTGATCAGCGCGTCGAAGGCGCGCGCGTCGGGCATCAGGAAGGGCAGCGAGAAGATGTTCATCTCGCGGATCTGCGGCGACAGGTTGATGGTCGAGCTGACCACGAAGTCGATCACGCCCTGGCGCATCGCCACCAGCTCGCGCGTCTGGTCGCCGCCGACCAGGCTCGAGCCCGGATAGACCTTGACGTTGATGCGCCCCTGGGTGCGCTGGGTCACCATCTCGGCCCAGCGGAACGCGCCCTCGGAAAGCGGGATCGGCCGGTTGCCGACTACCGAAAGCTTGTATTCGGACTTGTAGGCGCCCTGGGCGCGCGCGATCGCGGGCGCGGCGAGCGTGCCGGCGGCGCCGGCGGCGAGTGCGAGAAACTGTCTGCGGTTGGTCATCGTCGTATCCTCCCTGTCGGTATGGTTGTCGGAAAACTACTCGGCTGCGGCGGCGCGGCGCGTCGTGGCGACGAGCGCGCGGACCGCAGCGGCGATGTCGGCGGCGCCCACGCGGGCGCGGTCCTCGAGCGGCGGCGCATAGGCGACCGGAATGCGCGGCGCGCCGAGCCGCCGGACCGGCGCCTTGAGCGCGTCGTCGAGCGTTTCGGCGACGACCGCGGCGATCTCGGCGCCGAAGCCGGCGACCTGCACCGCCTCGTGCGCGACCAGCAGCCGGCCGGTGCGGCGCACCGAGGCGAAGACGGTCTCCTTGTCCCACGGCCACAGCGTGCGCAGGTCGACGACCTCTGCCGACACGCCGTTCCTGTCGAGCTCGGCCGCGGCGGCGAGTGCCACGTGCACGGTCTTCGACCAGGTGACGATCGTCGCGTCGCGGCCCGGCCGCGCGATGCGCGCCTTGCCGAGCGGCACCGGTGCCGCGTCGAGTTCGCCTTCGAGGCCCCACAGGTCCTTGTGTTCCATGTAGACGACCGGATCGTCGGTCGCGAGCGCCGCCTTGAGCAGCCCGTAATTGTCGGCCGGCGTCGCCGGGCAGACGACCGCGAGGCCGGGCATGTGCGCGTACCACGCCTCGAGCGACTGCGAATGCTGCGCGGCCGAGGACCGCCACATGCCGATCGGCTGGCGCACCACCACGGGCACGCGGCCCTGGCCGCCGAACATGTAGCGCGCCTTGGCGGCCTGGTTGATCAGCTCGTCGACCGCGCACAGCGCGAAGTCGGAGAAGCGCATCTCGACCACCGGCCGCCGCCCGACCAGCGCCATGCCGACCGCGGTGCCCATGATCGCCGCCTCGGAGATCGGCGTGTCGATGATGCGGCCGGGGCCGAACTGCTCCTGCATGCCCTTGTACTGGCCGAACACGCCGCCGCGGCCGAGATCCTCGCCGAGCGCCACGACGCGCTTGTCGGCGGCCATCGCCTCGGCGAGCGCGCGCCGGCCGGCCTCGAGATAGGTCAGCGCCATGTGCCGGCCCCCACGTCGAGGACATCGGTGAAGGCGAGCCCGTCGTCCGGCCACGGCGCCGCCTTGGCCCGGGCATATGCGTCGTCGAGCTCCGCCGCCGCGTCGCGCACCACCGCGTCGACCACGCCGGCCTCGACGCCGAGCGCCTTGAGCCGCTCCGCGGTGCGCGGCAGCGGATCGCGCGCGAGATGCGCCGCGACCTCCTCCGCCTTGCGATAGGCGCCGGCATCGGCGGCGGTGTGGCCCTTCAGCCGATAGGTCGTCGCCAGCAGGAAGGCCGGGCCGCCGCCGCGCACCTTGGCGACCAGCGTGCCGGCGATGCGGTCGACCGCCTCGACGTCGTTGCCGTCGACCGTGGTCGCCGGAATCCCGAGCGCCTCGGCGCGCGCGGCGGGGCCCGGGCCGGCGGAAAGCGCGCGGGTGAAGGTCGTCGCCGACCAGGCGTTGTCCTCGCACACGAACAGGATCGGCAGCTTGTAGACCTGCGCCCAGTTGAGGCCTTCGAGGAACGGCCCGCGATTGATCGCGCCGTCGCCGAAGAAGCAGACGACGACGCGCGGATCGGGCCGTCCGGCCGCCTCGGCCTCGAGCCTGATGCCGTGCGCGGCGCCGACCGCGATCGGGATGCCGGCGCCGACCACGCCGTTGGCCCCGAGCATGCCGACGTTGAAGTCCGCGATGTGCATCGAGCCGCCCTTGCCTTCGCAGGTGCCGCCGGCGCGCCCGAACAGCTCGCACATCATCGCGCCGACATCGGCACCCTTGGCGATGGTGTGGCCGTGGCCGCGATGGGTCGAGGTGATGAAGTCGCTCTGCTCGAGATTGCGGCAGACCCCGGCCGCGACGGCCTCCTGCCCGATCGACAGATGCACCGCACCCTTGACCAGCCCGTCGCGCGACCCCTGCTCCGCGCGCTCCTCGAAGGCGCGGATGCGCGCCATCGTGCGGTACATGTCCAGCAGCCGCGCGACATGCGCATCGTTGCGCCGCGCTTCGGCGGTGTTCCCTGTCATCGACATTCGATCAGTCCTGTTGCCGCCGTCGCCGGCGGATGTTGCAATATTGACGCCTCGCTCGCGCCGCCGCAATCGGCGCCGCCCCGGGAAATTCTAACGACAGCCGCAACGCGGTCGCCTGCACGCCGCTCATCGCCCGCGTCCCCGCGACGCCGCGGCGCGGCGCAGCCCGCCGTCGCCGCCGGTCTGGTTGAGCGCCGCCTCGACGGCGCGCGCCTCGCTCTTCAGCCAGGCGATGACGTTGGCACGCCGCTCGGCGCGCATGCGGCTGGTGATCGCCGCCACGCTCAGCGCCGCGATCGGCACGCCGTCGCGCCCCGCGATCGCGACGCCGACGGCGCTCATGCCGGGAATGTACAGCGTCTCGACGAAGGTGTGGCCGTGCCGCCGCGCCGCTTCGACGACCGCGCGGATGCGGCCGATGTCGAGATTGGGATAGCGCGCGACCTGCGGCGCCGTGCGTTCGAGCGCGCGCGCCACGTCGTCGTCGGACAGGCCCGCGAGCATCGCGAGGTTTCCCGCGCCGACCCCGAGCGGCAGCCTGCCGCCGACCTCGAGCGTCAGCGTCTTGATCGGGAACGAGCCCTCGCGCCGCTCGATGCACAGCCCGTCGAGCCCGACGCGCACGGTGAGGTAGATCGTGTCGGCCGTGCGCTCGGCGAGGCGCACCATCGACGGCTGGGCGAGATCGGCGAGGCGATGGCGGTTGGCCGCGACCGCGCCGAGCGCGAAGGCCTCGACGCCGAGATGGAAGAGGCCCGCGTCGGCACTCTGTTCGACGAGGCCGACCTGCTTGAGCGCGCCCAGAATGCGATGCGCGGTCGACTTGCTGAGCGCCGACGCCTTGGCAAGCTCGGTCAGCCGCGCGCCGCCGCGACCGCTTTGCGCGATCGCCCGCAGCAGGGATGCCGCCCGCGCGATGCTCTGGACCGAGTCCACCGTTCCTCCCGAATCGCGGTTCCGGATGTCGGAACGCGCGCTTGCTTTGCCGCAGAGTATTTTCTTGGCGCCGCCGCTGTCAATCGCCGCACATGGCCGGGCGAACGGTCCGTGCGTTCCGCATCGCGGGACAAATCGGCAGGCCCCGGCACCGTCGCGGACGCCGTCCCGCTCGAATTGACAACCGCGCGGCTCGCCAATCAGGATCGGCGGGCAGCGAACCGGGAGTCGCCGATCCGCGCCCGTCCGCAGGAGGCTTCGTGACCGCGACCCGTCCGTTCTCGCAGGCCTTCTTCGCCCATGGCGGCTACGCGATCGACAAGTGGTCGCAATACCTTCCGGTCTACGACGCGCTGCTCGCCCCGCTGATCGCGCGCGCGGCGCCGGTCGACGTGCTCGAGATCGGCGTCCAGAACGGCGGCATGCTGCAGCTCCTGCAGGGGCTGCTGCCGGCGGGCAGCACCCTCACCGGCATCGACATCGCGCCGGCCTGCGCAGCGATCGCTTTCGAGGGCGCCGTGCGCGTCGTGATCGGAAATGCCGCCGACCCGGCCGTGGTCGCGGAGGCCGCGGGGTCGCGCCTGTTCGACCTCGTCATCGACGACGGCTCGCATCGCAGCGCCGACGTCATCGCCGCCTTCGGCGCGCTGATCGGGCGGGTCAAGCCGGGCGGCACATACGTCGTCGAGGACACGCATTGCAGCTATTGGCCCGCCTATGGCGGCGGCTTCCGCGCCGGAGGGTCGGCGATCGAGCACTTCAAAGGCCTCATCGACGCGCTTCATGCCGACCACCTGCAGCGCGACAGCGTGGCGCCCGCCGACCGCGCGGCGCTCGACGCGCTCCATGGACTCGTCGACCAGGTCAGCTTCGTCGATTCGATGATCGTCGCCCGGCGGGCGGGCGCCGGAGGGGCCGCCCCCCATCCCCGTCTCTTCGCCGGCGCGCAGCCGACCGTCGCCGATCCGCTCGAGTATTTCGTGTCGCGCGCGCCGCCCGCGGATCTCGCCAATGCGATCTTCGCCGGCGCGGCGGCCGTGCGCCTGCCCGATGCGTACATCGCCGCGCGCGGCCGGATTGCCGCGCTCGAGGCGGAGCGCAATGCGCTGGCGGCGGAACTGCAGGCGCTGCGCGCCCGCCCTTCACGCCTGCGCGCCGGCATGTCCGCGCTCCGCCGGGCGCTCGGCCTGAAGCGCGCGCTGCCCTGAATGCCCGGAACGGCGTCCGCAGCCCCATGACCGATTTCGCCTGTTCGGTGATCATCCCGTCGTTCAACCACCGCCGCTTCGTCGGCGCGGCGATCGAGAGCGCGCTCGCCCAGACCCTGCAGCCGGTCGAGATCGTGGTGATCGACGACGGCTCGACCGACGGCAGTCCCGATGCGATCCGCGGGCGCTTCGGCGACGCGGTCCACGTCCTCGAGGCGCGCGAGAACCGCGGCGCGGCCGACACGATCAACGAGGGCATCGCGCGGGCGCGGGCCCCCTACGTCGCCGTGCTCAATTCGGACGACGTCCACGCGCCCGAACGCCTCCGCCGCATCGTGCCGTGGATGGCGCGCATCGCGGCCGACGTCGTCTTCACCGCGGCGCGGCCGGTCGACCGCGTCGGCGCCGCCGCCGACACCGCGACCATGGCGAACTACCGGATGCGCTGCGCCGCGGCGGCCGCGGAGGACTGGCGCGGCGCATTGGTCGAATTCAATCTCGCCCTGACGACGTCGAACATCGTCGCGCGCAAGGCGGCCGTCGCTGCGGTCGGCGGCTTCCGACCGTTCCGCTACGTCCACGACTGGGACTTCATGCTGCGCAGCCTGTCGCGGCTCTCGGTCGAATGGCTCGACGAGCCGCTGTGCGACTATCGCGTGCACGGCGCGAACACGATCGGCGAGGTGCGCGATGGCCCCGGCCGCGCGCTCCTCATCGCCGAGCAGTCGCTGATGGCCGCGCTCTTCCTCGCCGAGTCGGCCGGCACGCCGATGGCCTCGCGGCGCGAGCGGCTGATGCGCGCGCCCGACCTGCACGTCGCGACGATCGCGGCACTTGCCGCGCGCCTCGACCGCGAAGGCGCGGCAGGCGCGCTGGCCGCGCTGCGCGAAGGCCGCCTGCCCGCCTACGTCGACGACGCGCTCGCCGCGAGCCGCCTGGCGCCGCTGCGCCACGTCTCGGTCGCGGACGTGCGCCGGCCCTATGCGCCGCCGGCTGCCGCGCCGGCCGCCGGCGCCGCGCGCCGGCGGCGCAAGTCCGCCGCGGTCGAGATGCTGCGCGGCACGCTGCGCGTCGCACGCTCCTTCAGCAAGCACGTGCTGCGCCGCGACGTCGCCGCATTCGACGTCGCCGACCACCATCTGCGATCGGCGTCCGACGCGCTCGGCGGCGGCGCCGGGCGGCCCGCTGCGGCCGCGCCGGTCGCAGCGGCGCCGCGCCCGCGCGCGGCTGCCGCGGGCCCGCGGCCGGACCTCCGCAGCGTCGTGCTGGTCTCGCATGTCGGCTATCGCGGCGGCGCCTCGCTGATCCTGCTCAGCCTCGCGCGCTGCCTGCGGCGCGATTTCGCGCTCGACGTCCGCACCATCCTCGCCGACCGCGGCGTCCTCGCGGCGGACTTCGCCGCGCTGGGCGCCGTCGCCACGTGGCCGGGCACGGCCCCGATGCCCGGGCCGAACGGCGAGGCGCCGCCGCTGCCGGCGATCGAAGCGCTCGCCGCCCGCCTGGACGCGCATTTCGCGGCCGAAGGCATCGAACCGGGGGCCACCGTGGCGCTCTGCAACACCATTCCGACGTCGCGCTACGCCGCCGCCTTCGCGCGCCTCGGCGTGCCCGTGATCGCGTTGATCCACGAAAAGGCCACGAGCTTTCCGCCCGGCCAGTTCGACGAGATCTACCGCGCCGCCGGGCGCGTCATCTATCCCGCGCGCCTGATGCTCGAGGCGGCCACGTCGCTGCCGGGCTTCGACCCGGAGCGCTCGATCGTCATGCCCCAGGACCTGGTCAGCGACGGCTTCGGCGCACTCGACCCGGCGGCGGCGCGGGCGGAGGTGCTTGCCGAACTCGGCCTCGGCACGCGCGCCCGCATCGTCCTCGGCTCCGGGCCCGCCGACTTCCGCAAGGGCTTCGATCTCTTCGTCGCCGCGATGATCGCGGTCGCGCCGGAGGCGCGCCGGCACGACATGGCCTTCGTCTGGCTCGGCCAGGAGACGCCGGTCAGTGCGGATCAGCGCGCGTGGCTGGCGCGCGATCTTGCCGCCGCCGGGCTGACCGGCCGCCTGCACATGGTCGAGCATGTGCCGTCGCCGGAGCGCTTCTTCCAGGCCGCCGACGTCTTCCTGCTGACGTCGCGCGAGGATCCGTTTCCGTGCGCCGCGCAGGAGGCGATGGCGTGCCGCACGCCGGTCATCTGCTTCCGCGACGCCGCCGGCACGCAGGAGATCCTCGACGACGGGCGCGGAATCGTCGTGCCCTACGCCGCGGCGGGCGCGATGGGCGCGGCGCTGGTGGCGCTGCTCGACGACGACGCGCGGCGCGCCGCGATGGGCGAGGCCGCGCGCGTCTTTGCGCTGGATCGCTTCGGGCGCGGCGCCTATGCGCGCGCCATACACCGGCTGGCGGTCGAGCTGCAGCGGTCGCGCGCGCCGTAGACGGCGCGGCCGGAAGGACGACGACGAACAGGGAGGATCTTCGCCATGACGCAACACGTCCGCAGCGCGATCGTGACCGGCGCCGCGGCAGGCATCGGGCTCGCCATCGCGCAGCGCCTCGCGCGCGCCGGCATCGCCGTCGCGATCGCCGACCGCGACCGCGCCGGCGCCGCCGCCGCGGCAGCGGCGCTCGCCGCCGACGGGCACCGCGCCTGCGCGATCGGCGTCGACGTCACCAGCCCCGCCGAGGTCGAGGCCATGGTCGCGCAGACGATCGCCGCCTTCGGCCGGCTCGACATCCTCGTCAGCAACGCCGGCATCGCCGGCGTGCACGGCTTTCTCGATCAGCCGCTCGACCACTGGAACGCGGTGCTCGCCGTCAACCTCACCGGCGTGATGCTGTGCGGCCAGGCGGCTGCGCGCGCGATGGTGCGCCAGAGCAGCGGCCGCATCGTCAACATCGCCTCGATCAGCGGCATCCGCGCCGGCATCGGACGGACCGCCTACGGCACATCGAAGGCGGCGGTGATCCACCTCACCAGACAGATGGCGCTCGAGCTCGGGCCGCTCGGCATCACCGCGAACGCGGTGGCGCCCGGCCCGGTCGACACGGCGATGGCGCAGGCGGTCCACACCGCGGAGACGCGCGCCGCCTATGCGCGGCTGATTCCGATGCACCGCTACGGGCGGCCCGACGAGATCGCTGCGGCCGTGCTGTTCCTCGCCAGCGAGGAGGCGAGCTACGTCAACGGCCAGACGCTGTGCGTCGACGGCGGCTTCGCGGCGGCGGGCATCGTCGCAAGCGACGTCGCCGGATCGCCGCCGCCCGCGGGCTGACAAGCGCAGGCGCGCGCTGTAAGACTGGGGCGGACCTGCGAGGAGATCCGCCCATGCCCGAGCGCGACGCCGTGCTGTTCGCGAACGAGGCCTTCTATCGCGCCTTCGCGGACAGCGACTTCGAAACGATGGCGGGGCTGTGGGCGACGGCCGAACCGGTCACCTGCATCCACCCCGGCTGGCCGCCGCTGACCGGGCGCGACGGCGTGATCGAAAGCTGGCGGCGCATCCTCGCCAACGGCCAGGCCCCGAAGGTCGCCTGCGTGCAGCCGGAAGCGTTCATCCTTGGCGACGTCGCGTTCGTCATCTGCTACGAGGCGGTCGACGACAACGCCCTCGTCGCGACCAACCTGTTCCGGCGCGAAGGCCGCCAGTGGAAACTCGTCCACCACCAGGCGGGGCCGGCACCCGGCCTTCCGCCGGAGGAAGCCGCGGAGCCGGCGCCGCGGCCAAACTGACGGGGACGCGGGTCCGCCGATCGCGGTATCATCGCCGCGGCGATGAAACTTCGTGACTTTGGGATCGTTAAGAGCAAACCGGACCATGACGGTCCATCTCGGCCTTTCCCAGTCACGGCGAAGACATTCCCGGATGGATTTATTGCATCTTTTCCTTTCTCTGCCTTTCGGTCCTATCGGCTCCGTGCAAATGCACAGCGCAGCGGCGCGCGCATGGCTTGAGGGCCAGGGCCGGCCGACCTGTTCGGGGAAGCGCCTGCACTTCGCTGCAGCAACGGAAACCGGCATTGGATAGAGCTTCGTCCGATCGAACCCCGCCGCATGCCGGACAGTCGGCACCGGCCTTGGGTGCGCCCGGCGCGGTGGACCCGGCCGGCGCGGCGACCTTCGACGCTCCCGAGTGGCGGGTGCGCGATCTTCTCCAAGCGCTGCCCGCGGCGATCTACGTCACCGACGCGGACGGTCGGATCACCTATTACAACGAGGCCGCAGCGTCGCTATGGGGATGCCGCCCGGCGCTCGGCAGCAGCGCATGGTGCGCGGCCTGGCGTTTGTGCCGGCCGGACGGCGCGGCGCTGGCCTACGACGAAAGCCCGATGGCGATGGCGCTCAAGCACAAACGCGCGATCCGCGGCATGG
>JAEUKZ010000152.1 GCA_016793045.1 Alphaproteobacteria bacterium | reverse complement strand
CGCATCATCGAGGTCGACGTGCCCGGCCTGACCACGCCGGTCCACGCGCGCGTGCCGTGGCGCGCGGTGCCGCGGCCGATCTATCCGCTCGATCCGGATCTGGTCTGGGCGCCGACCTGAACGTCCAGCGTCCGTTCAACTCGCCGGCAGCCGCACGATGAAGCGGGCGCCGCGGACGGCGCCGGCTTCGTCGAGCCGGTTCTCCGCCGTGATCGTGCCGCCGTGGGCCGCGATGATCTGGCGCGAGATCGACAGGCCGAGCCCCGAGTGCATGCCGAACTTCTCGTTCTTCGGGCGCTCGCTGTAGAAGCGGTCGAAGATCGCATCCTGCTTGCCGGCGGGAATGCCCGGGCCGTCGTCCTCGACCGTCACTTCGACCTGGCCGTCGCTGCGCCCGATGACGAGCCTCAGCAGCCCGTCCGGCGGGCTGAACGAGATCCCGTTGACCACGACGTTGCGGAAGACCTGACCGAGCCGGTCCTCGATCCCGGGAACGACGAACGGCCCTCCGCCGACGACGTCGAGCGCGATGCGCGGATGTTCGGGCTTGCGCGTCGCCTCCTGCAGATCGACGAGTGCGCGCAGAAGCACCAGAACGTCGACCGGTGCGGCATGGCCGCGCGACAGTTCGGCGTCGAGGCGCGACGCGGAGCTGATGTCGCCGATCAGGCGGTCGATGCGCTGAACGTCGTCGAGCATGATCTGCATCAGGCGCTGGCGCTGCGCCGGATCCTTGACCAGTGCCGCGGTCTCGACCGCGCTCTTCAGCGACGTCAGCGGATTCTTGATCTCGTGGGCAACGTCCGCGGCGAATCTCTCGATCGCGTCGACGCGCTGCCACAGCGCCTGCGTCATCTCGATCAGTGCGCCTGAGAGGTCGCCGATCTCGTCGTGGCGCCGTGTCATGTCGGGGATGGCGGGCGCCGCGCCGTCGCCGGCGAGCGCGCGGCTGGCGCCGATCGCACGGCGCGTGCGCACCCGTTCCGCGGCGCGGGCGAGGCGCCGGATCGGACGCGCGATCGTGCCGGCGAGGTAGACCGACAGCAGCACGGTGATCGCGAGTGCCGCCGCGAACGCCTTGAAGATGCTGAAGCGGACCTGGCGGATCGACTGGTCGATCTCGGTCGAGTCGGCGATGAGCTGCAGGACGCCGAGCACTTCGCGATAGCGCTGCACCGGCACGGCGACCGACAGGATCTGCATCGATCCGACCAGGTCGGCGTCGCGCAGCACCGCCATCGTGTCGCCGGCGAGCGCCGCTTCGGTCTCCACGTAGTCGGTGACGAGCGGGATCGGCAGCTCGATGAACGGCGTCAGGCGCTCGCGCGGCAGCCAGGAGACGATCCAGTCGTAGGCATCGTTGGCGGCGTCCTCCAGCCAGGTCGGACTGGCGCCGGGCGGGGGCAGCGGCTGCACCTCGACGGCGCCGCCCACCGCGCTCAGCACCCGGCTGTCCGCGATCAACTCGGTGGTCGTCGCATACAGGCGCGCCCGTTCCGGCGCCGATTCCATCAGGCGGCGCAGCACCGGCCGCGCGAGATCGGGTGACAGGCGCTCTTCCGGTCCGGTGTCGGTGTCCACCGAAACCGTCGCCGCGGCGCCGATGCCGGTGGCGATCAGGCGGGCCTCGATCGTCATCGCCGCCAGCCGCGATTCGATCAGGCCGCGGCGATAGTCGTCGACATAGAGGAACCCGATGGCCAGCACGACGAGCGCGAAGACGTTGACGAAGAGGATCTTGAGCGTCAGCGGCGAGAAGCGCCGCGCGCGCCGACGCGGGTGCGGGGGCCGCGCCGCCGGCGGCGGGTCGGCGGGAGCGGTCTCGCCCGGCGCTGTCACCGCCGGCACGGGGGCGTCGGCGCGCTGCGCCCCGTCGTCGTCGGGCGGACCGGTGCGCGTGACGTGCGGTGCGACGCTCAACCCTTGGCCTCGCGGTAGCGATAGCCGACGCCGTACAGCGTCTCGATGTTGGCGAACTCGTCGTCGACCGCCTTGAACTTCTTGCGCAGCCGCTTGACGTGGCTGTCGATCGTGCGGTCGTCGACGTAGATGTGCTCGCCGTACGCCGCATCCATCAACTGGTCGCGGTTCTTCACCATCCCCGGGCGCTGCGCGAGCGCCTTGATGAGCAGGAATTCGGTGACCGTGAGCGCCACCTCCATCCCCTTCCACGTGCAGACATGGCGCGCCGGGTCGAGCACGAGTTCGCCGCGCACGATGATGGCGTCATTTTCGGTCGGCTTCTTCTCGCGCTGCAGTTCCTGGCGACGGAGCAGTGCACGGATGCGCTCGATCAGCAGTCGCTGCGAGAACGGCTTGGTGATGTAGTCGTCGGCGCCCATGCGCAGGCCGAGCACCTCGTCGACCTCATCGTCCTTGGAAGTGAGGAAGATGACCGGCATCTGGCTCTGCTTGCGCAGCTTCGACAGCAGCTCCATCCCGTCCATGCGCGGCATCTTGATGTCGAGCACGGCAAGGTCGCAGGGCTGGGCCGAAAGCTCGCGCAAGGCCTCGGTCGAATCGCTGAAGGTCCTGACGGTGAAGCCCTCGGCCTCGAGCGCCATCGACACCGAGGCGAGGATGTTCCGGTCGTCGTCGACGAGCGCAATGGTCTGCGGCACGGTTGCCAACCTTCGTTCCTGTGGACCCGATCTGCGTGCGGTTGACGCCGGGCGCGACCCGACCGCACACTCCGCCGCCATTATAGGGGAACACGACGATGAATTTCCCGTCCTTCCAGCGCCGGTACCGCGGATGAGCGCGGACGCCGCCACGAGCCCGGGAAAGCTCGCGCGCGCGGTCGTCCGTGGCGTCGATCGCGCCGCGCTCGCGACGCTCGGCCGGCCGGACACGCCGGAGGCCGGGGCGCCCTATGCCTCCCTGGTGCTGGTCGGCCTCGACCACGAGGCATGTCCGCTGCTGCTTGTTTCCCAGCTTGCGGACCACACCCGGAACCTCCAGGCGGACCCGCGCGTCTCGCTGCTGTTCGACGGCACCGGCGGGCTCGCCGAGCCGCTGACCGGCCCGCGCGTGACGGTCCAGGGCATCGCTGCGCCGAGCGCCGAGCCGAAGGTCCGCGCGCGCTTCCTCGCCCGCCATCCCGGTGCTGCGATGTATGCGGATTTCCGCGACTTCGCCTTCTGGCGGGTGACGCCGCAGCGCGCCCACATGGTCGCCGGATTCGGCCGCATCCATTGGATCGAGCCCCAGGACATGCGCTTCGATGCGAGCCGGGCCGCTTCGCTCGCGGCGGCGGAGGCGGACATCGTCGCCCACATGAACGCGGATCATGCCGAGGCCATCCAGCTCTACGCGACCCGCCTGCTCGGGTGCAGCGGCGACGGCTGGGCGATGACCGGCATCGACCCGGAAGGCATTGACCTGCGCCGCGGCGGCGAGGTCGCGCGGCTCGGCTTCGACGCGCCGGTGAGCGATCCCGAGGCGGCGCGGGCCGCGCTGGTGGCGTTGGTCAAGCGCGCGCGCGCCAAGGGCTGACGCAGATGGACGTGACCCTGCTCGGTACCGGCTGCCCGCAATGCGACCCCGACCGTCTCGGGCCGGCGAACCTCCTGCGCCACGGCGACACCCATATTCTCGTCGATTGCGGCTCGGGCGTGACGCAGCGCCTGGTTGCGGCGGGTTCGAGCGGCGCGCGCCTCGAGGCGGTGCTGTTCACCCACCTCCATTCGGACCACATCGTCGATCTGTTCCAGCTCGTGATGTCGAGCTGGCACCAGGGCCGGCCGCGGCCGCACCGCATCTTCGGTCCGCCGGGCACCAAGGCGTTCGTCGACGGGCTGATGGCGCTATGGCAGCCGGAGATCGCCCAGCGCATCGCGCATGAGCGCCGTCCGTCCGCCGCCGCCTTGTCCGTCGACGTCACCGAGGTCGCGGCCGGCGCCACGCTCGATTTCGGCGACGTCGCGGTGCAGGTCGTGGGCGTCAACCATCTGCCGGTCCGCAACGCGTTCGGCTTCGTCGCCCGCGCCGGCGGCCGCGCGATCGCGCTCAGCGGCGACACCGCGCGGTGCGACGCCCTGATCGAGGCGGCGCGCGGCGCCGACATTCTCGTGCACGAATGCTTTATCCACGGGGCAATGCAGCCGATCGCGGGGGTGCGGACCGCCGAGGGCGTGCAGGCGGTCGCCAGCTATCACACGCTGTCGTCCGAGGTCGGCGGCATCGCGACGGCGGCCGGCGTGCGCTGTCTCGCGCTCAACCACTTCGTGCCGACGCGCTTCGACCGGGCGGCTCTCCTCGCCGAGGTCCGGCGCGACTGGTCCGGGCCGCTGGTGATCGGGGAGGATCTGATGGCGATCGACGCCGAGAGCCTGACCGTGACGTGGCGCGGCGGCGCGATCGCTCTTGGGAAGTAGCCGCGCACTTCGATCCAACTGCGAGAATGCCGATGGCTGATCCGGTCCGAATCACCCGCGACGGCGACGTCGCGATCGTCGCGCTCTCCAATCCCGGCAAGCTCAACGCGCTTACGCGCGACGCTTGGGTACAGCTTGGCGACGCGATGCTGAGCCTCTCCGCGGACGATGCGGTGCGCTGCATCGTGGTGCGCGGCGAGGGCAGCGAGGCCTTCGCCGCTGGCGCCGACATCAGCGAGTTCGAGCGCGAACGTGCCGACGCCGTGCAGGCGGAGGCCTATGACCGCATCGTCAATCGCGCGACGCGCGCGATCGCCGAATGCCGTCATCCGACCGTGGCGATGATCATGGGGCCGTGCGTCGGCGGCGGGCTGGAAATTGCCGCGGTCTGCGACCTGCGCATCTGCGGCGAGAGCAGCCGTTTCGGCGTGCCGATCAACCGGCTTGGCTTCACCATCGCCTACGCCGAGCTCAAGGGGTTCCTGGCTCTGGTCGGGCGGGCGACCGCGCTCGAAATCCTTCTCGAGGGTCGCGTGATGGGCGCAGAGGAAGCCTACGCGAAAGGCCTGGTGACGCGCGTCGTCGCGGACGACCGGGTCGAGGTCGAGGCGATGGCGGCTGCGCAGCGGATCGCCGCGGGCGCGCCGCTGGTCAACCGCACCCACAAGCAGATGATCCGCCGGCTGGAGCAGGGGACGCCGATCGACGATCAGGATATCCGCGAGTCCTACGCGGTCTACCGATCGGAGGACTTCCGCACCGGCGTTGCCGCTTTTCTCGCCAAGGCCAAGCCCGTCTTCCGCGGCCGCTGAGCGCGATTCCGGATGCCGGCAGCCACGGCCGGCGCTATAGAAACGCCCTTTCCCGCAGCCGAGAGTGCGACCATGCGCGAGCAAACCGAGGCCCTGATCCGCCGCTACTACGACCGCTTCAACGCGGGGGACCGCGAAGGCTTCCTGGCGCTGCTGGCCGACGACGTCGTGCACGACATCAGCCAGGGCGGGTCGGAGGTCGGCCGGGCCGCGTTCCGCAAGTTCCTCGCCCACATGGACCGCTGCTATCGCGAGCGCGTGCGCGATCTCGTTGTGATGGTCAACGCCGACGGCACGCATGCCGCGGCGGAGTTCGGCCTCGACGGCGAATACATCGCTACCGACAGCGACCTGCCGCCGGCGAAGGGCCAGCGCTACACGCTGCGCGTCGGCGCCTTCTTCGAGGTTCGGGACGGCCGCGTCGCCCGCATCTCGAACCACTACAACCTGAAGGACTGGCTGCGGCAGGTCGGTGCGTAAGGGCGCCGCGATGACGACGCGCCCCGATGGCCTGACGGTCGAAGCGCTTGCCGGCGCCGCGATCGAGCCGGTGATCGCCGATCTGGCGCGGCTGCGCGTGGAGGTATTCCGCGAGTTTCCCTATCTCTACGATGGCGATCTCGACTACGAACGGAAGTATCTGCGCAAGTTCCTCGCGGTGCCCGAGAGCACGGTGGTGGTCGCGCGCGACAGGGATCGCGTGATCGGCGCCGCGACGGCGCTGCCGCTCGCGCGCAGCGAGGACGAATTGCAGGCGCCGTTCCGTGCCGCCGGAATTCCGGTCGAGGACGTCTACTATTTCGGCGAGTCGGTCCTGGAGCGCGGCTATCGCGGGCGCGGGCTCGGCCATGCCTTCTTCGATGGCCGCGAGGCGCGGGCCCGCGCGCTCGGCTTCACGATCACGGCGTTCTGCGCCGTCGAGCGGCCGGCGGACCATCCGCTGCGCCCCGCCGGCTACCGGCCGCACGACGTCTTCTGGACCAAGCGCGGATACACGAAACGGCCCGACCTGCGCGCCACGTTCTCCTGGCGCGACGTCGGCGCGGCCGGCGAGAGCGCCAAGCCGATGGTATTCTGGCTGCGGCGCAAGGAAGTGGAGCAGCGATGACCACGATCGATGTCGAGGTGAGCGAGGTCGGCCCGCGCGACGGCCTGCAGAACACGAAGAGCTTCATGCCGACCTCGGCCAAAAAGGCCTGGATCACGGCCGAGGCGGCGGCGGGCGTGCGCGAGATCGAGGTCTGTTCGTTCGTCCCGGCAAAGCTCATTCCGCAATTCGCCGACGCTTCCGAAGTCGTCGCGCACGCCCTGACGATCCCCGGCCTCGTGGTCGCGGCGCTCGTTCCCAACCTGAGGGGCGCCGAGCGCGCGGTCGAAGCAGGCGTCCACAAGATCACCTTCACCCTGTCGGTGAGCCGCAGCCACTCGCTGGCCAACGTGCGCAAGACGCCGGAGGATCAGCTCGTCGAGCTCGCGCGGATCGTCGCCATGCTCGCGGCGCGGCCGGCGCCGCGGCCGCTGCTGTCGGTCGGCCTGTCGACCGTGTTCGGCTGCACCTACGAAGGCGCGATCGCCGAAGCGGCGGTGGTGCGCCTCGCGGCGGATGCGATGGCGATCGGCGGCGACGATCTGAGCCTCGCCGACACCGTCGGCTACGCCAACCC
>JAEUKZ010000147.1 GCA_016793045.1 Alphaproteobacteria bacterium | reverse complement strand
GCCGCCGTCGAAGCCGAGCAGGTTGTCGATTTCGTCCTGGCTGAGGACGCGCGTGCCGGTGCCGGAGTCCCCCGCGGCGCTCTCGGCGCCCGCGTCGCCCCCTTCGGGGGTGGCGCCTCCCGCGGCCTCGGCCGCGGCGGCCGCCTCCCATTCCGCGGCCATCCGCTCGTCGTCGGTCATCTGGCTCGTATCGGCGTCGGCCATGTCTCTTCGTCCGGTAAGATCGGGGTGCGCTGGGTTGCGATGCCGGCGCTATTGCACGAGCATTTCGCGGAAGAGCACGTCGTTGATGCGGGCCGGCTGCGCTGCGGTGTTCACGCGCGCCAGCAGTTCTTCGCGCAGGCGGAACATGCCGGCCGAGCCGCGCAGATCCTCGACGCGCAACTCGCGCAGATAGACCTGGAAGTTGTCGACGATGCGCGGCATCACGGCTTCGATCCGCGGCACGTCCGTCGCGTTGGCGACTTCGAGCGCGATGTTGATCTTGAGGAAGTTCGCGCGCCGCCCGCCCGAATTCAGGTTCACGATCATTTCCGGCAGGTTCATGAACACGACGGGCGCGGGCGGAGGCGGCGCGGCCTCCGCATGCTGCTCCTCGTGATGGCTGCTGCCGCGCAGGAAGAAGAACCACACGCCGCCGCCGATGAGCCCGAGGCCAAGGATCGCCGGCAGGACGATGAACAGGACGAGCTTCTTGCCGGAGAGCTTCTTCTTGCCTTCGCCCTCGCCGCCCTCGGCGCCGTCGGCGCCCGCGGCTTCGCCCTCGGGCTCCTTCTTGGCTTCTTCCTTCGCAGCAGCCTTGGCCATGTCGCGCCCGATCCGGGTTGGGGTTCGTGAATGCGTAAAATGTCGTCTAACCGGGTAAAGGAATGGTTGACGACGCCGCATTGCGGCAATTCCAGCCCGGCAAAGTTTTCCCGGCGGGCCCGTTACGACGTTACGCCCGGCCGGCGAACCCGCGGATTCACTGGATTTTCGGCGAATCCCCGCTTGGCACGGGCCATGCACTTCAGTCCGGCGACGAAGCGTGGCGGCAGGCCGCTGCGTGCCCCGGAAGAAACCGGACTTGGAAGGCCATGGAGAATCCGACCTATCTTGCGATCAATCATCAGGCCGCGCTGCAGCGGCAGATGGAAGTCATCGCAAACAACATAGCCAACGCGTCGACCACCGGATTCAAGGGTCAGCGGATCCTGTTCGCCGAGATGGTCAACGGCGCCGCGTCGAATCCCGGCCTCACGCAAGGCGCGCGCGTCGCGTTCGTCGAGGAAGTCGGCATGCTGCGCGATACCCGCGAAGGCGCGATGGTCCCCACCGGCAATCCGCTCGACCTCGCCATCACCGGCAACGCCTATTTCGCGGTCGAGACCCCGGGCGGCACGCGCTACACGCGCGACGGTCGCTTCCGCCTCGGCAACGACGGCCGCATCGTCAGCCAGGACGGTTATGCGCTGCTCGACCAGGGCGGTCGTCCCCTCAGCGTTCGCCCCGGCGAGAGCCGCGTCGAGATCTCGCGCTCCGGCCGCATCACGACGGAGTCGGGCGAGATCGGCCGCATCCAGCTCGCCCGGTTCGAGAACGAGCAGAACATGCGCTCGCAGGGCGGCGGCCTCTACGCCTCCGACACCGAACCCCAGACCGCGGAGTCCGGGGCCGAGGTGCGGCAAGGCATGATCGAAGGCTCCAACGTCCAGACCGTCACCGAAATCACCAGCATGATCGAGGTACTGCGCCGCTACCAGTCGGCGCAGCGCATCGTCGACACCGAAGGCGACCGCTCGCGCAGGACGATCGAACGTCTTGCCAAGATCGGCTGACCGCAGACCGCAGCCCCCAGACCGAGGACCGAATCATGAGATCGCTCAGCATCGCAGCCACGGGAATGCTCGCCCAGCAGCTCAACGTGGAAACGATCTCCAACAACATCGCGAACATGAACACGACCGCGTTCAAGCGGCAGCGCGCGGAATTCCAGGATCTGCTCTACCAGTCGCAGCGGCGGGTCGGCGCGAGTTCGTCGGACAACAACACCGTTGTCCCGGCGGGCGTGCAGGTCGGCCTTGGCGTCAAGGCGGCGGCGGTCTACCGCATCACCGAACAGGGCAACCTGACGACCACCGGCAACGTACTCGACGTAGCGCTCCAGGGCCGCGGCTACTTCCAGGTCGAGCTGCCGTCGGGCGAAACCGCGTATACGCGCGCCGGCTCGTTCCAGCTCAGCTCCGAAGGCCGCATCGTCACCGCCGACGGCTACTCGGTGGTCGGCGCCGGCACGATCCCGAACACTGCGATCGAGGTCCAGATCAACGCGAACGGCGAGGTGCTGGTCAAGAAGGCGGGCGAAAGCGCGTTCAGCCGGGTTGGCCAGTTCCAGCTCGCCACCTTCGCCAACGAGGCCGGGCTCAACTCGCTCGGCAACAACCTGTTCATGAACACGCCGGCGTCGGGCGACGCCGTGTCGGGCGTTGCCGGCCGGTCGGGCTTCGGCACGGTCCTGCAGGGCTTCCTCGAGACCTCGAACGTGAACACGGTTTCGGAGATCACCAATCTGATCACCGCGCAGCGCGCCTACGAAATGAACTCCAAGGTGATCGCGGCATCCGACGAGATGCTGAACACCTTGAACCAGATGCGCTAGGCCCATTGGCAGCGCCAAACGGAGAACACCGATGGCACGCATCCTCCTCCTTGTCGCCGCCCTGATCGGCGGCATCGCCGGCGCCGCGGACGCCGCCAACCTGCGCTCGCAGGTCGTCGTCGAAGGCGACGTCGTGCGCCTGGGCGACCTGTTCGAGAACCCCGGCCCGCGCGCGCAGGTCGCCGTCGCCAACGCGCCGGCTCCCGGCCGCCGGATCGTGTTCGAGGTCCAGTGGCTGGCCGAGGTCGCGCGCTACTACCAGGTCGCCTGGCGGCCGCAGAACCGCTTCGAACGCGTCACCGTCGAGCGGCCGGGCCGCGTCATCACGCCGTCCGAGCTCGTCGGCCACCTGCGCCCGGCCCTGCAGGCGCGCGGGATGCGCCAGGACGGGCTGATCGAGCTTGCCGCCCGCTCTCAGGACATTGCGATCTCGCTCGAGGCGCCGGACACCGTCGAGGTCCGCCAGCTCGACTACGACGTCAATGTCGGGCGCTTCACCGCGGTCATCATCGTCGGTGCGGGCCATGCCTCGCAGCAGCGCGCGATCCTGACCGGCCGGGTCTTCCCGACCGTCGCGCTGCCGGTGCTCCGCCGCGCCTTCAACGTCGGCGAGATGATCCGTGCCGAGGACATCGACTGGGCCAACATCCGCGAGGACAGCGTGCGCAGCGACGTGGTCACCGACCCCGCGCAGCTCGTCGGCACCAATCCGCGCGTCCGGCTGCGCGCCGGCGAGCCGATCCGCCAGGGCGACACCCGCCTTCCCGTCCTCGTCGCCCGCAACGCCACGGTCTCGATCGTGCTCGAAACCGGCGCCATGCGCATCACCGTGCTCGGCCGCGCCCTCGACGAAGGTGCGCGCGGCCAGTCCGTCCGCGTCACCAATCTGCAGAGCCGCCAGACGATCGAAGCGATCGTCGTCGGCCCCGACATGGTCAGCGTCCCCTTCGCCGGCCGCGTCGCGTTCAACGCCCAATGATCCGTTCAGCCAAGAAAGGCCGTCCCATGTCCGCCGCACTCCGCAGCCTCCGCTTCGCCCTGCTGGCCACCGCCGCGATCAGCCTCGCCGCCTGCAATACGGCGGAGCGCCTCGCACAGACCGGCCAGGTGCCGGACCAGTCCCGCATCCTCAATCCGGCGGCATTCCAGCCCCGCGTCACCATGCCGATGCCGGAGGAGCCCCCGGTCGAGCGGCCGCCGAACTCGCTGTGGCGGCCCGGCGCGCGCGCCTTCCTGTCCGACCAGCGCGCCGGCCGAGTCGGCGACATCCTGACGGTGACGATCAACATCGCCGACGCCGCGCAGCTCTCCAACGGCACCGCGCGCTCGCGGGCGAACGCCGAGAACGCCCAGGGCAGCGCCCTGCTCGGCTACGAAACGATCTGGAACCGTCTGCCGGGGCAGACCGGGGCGGTGAACCCGGCCGGGCTCATCAACGCGAGCAGCAGCGGCAACTCGCAGGGCACGGGCTCGGTGAACCGTTCGGAGACGATCACGCTGCGGGTCGCCGCCGTCGTCACCCAGGTCCTGCCCAATGGCAACATGGTGATCCAGGGAAGCCAGGAGGTCCGCGTCAATGCTGAGAACCGCGTTCTGCAGATCGGCGGCGTGATCCGGCCGCAGGACATCCAGTCGGCCAACCAGGTGCCCTACGACCGCATCGCCGAAGCGCGCATTTCCTACGGCGGCCGCGGTCAGCTCAGCGACGTCCAGCAGCCGCGCTGGGGCCAGCAGTTCTTCGACACGATCTTCCCGTTCTGATGCGGCACGCGTGCCGCAGCGCGCGAACAGAAAGGGCGCCGGCGACGGCGCCCTTTCCCGTTCGATCCGACCCGATGGACCGGGGCCGTCCCCGGCCGTCAGTCGTCGCGCTGGGTCCGTTCGAGCCGTTCGTGGCGCTCCTGCGCCTCGAGGCTCAGAGTCGCGATCGGCCTCGCTTCGAGGCGCTTGATGCCGATCGGCTCGCCGGTCTCCATGCAGTAGCCGTAGCTGTCATCTTCGATCCGTCGCAGCGCCTCGTCGATCTTGGCGATCAGCTTGCGCTCGCGGTCACGGGTGCGCAGCTCGATCGAGCGATCGGTTTCGGCGGAGGCGCGGTCGGTGATGTCGGGTTCCTGGACGGTGTCTTCCTGGAGGCTCTGGAGCGTGCCGGACGATTCACGCAGGAGCTCCGCGCGCCAGCGCAGCAGCTTCTGCCTGAAATGTTCCCGCATCAGCGGGTTCATGAACTCTTCGTCTTCGGACGGACGATAGTCGGGAGGCAGCAATGGATACGACATCGGTGAACGACGCTTTGATGTGGTGCCGTGCGCCTCGGGGGGCCCGAAGCGGGGCGGAGTATATGAATCGGCGGTGGCCGCTTCAAGCGATGTGCCGAAGTCATTTTCCGTCGCCATGGCTAGCGCGTTCCGCTCACCTCGAGCTTCGCCAGTTCCACCGCGGCGCGCAGTTCGATTTCATCGAGCACCGCCTGAAGCCGCGGATCGCCGCAGTCCTCGCGCCGGGCGCGCATCGACGCCGCCAGTTCGACCAGCGAATCGCGCGACATCGTGCCTGAAAGCAGCCCCAGGCGGAGTTCCTCGAGCTTGTCGAGCAGCAGTTCGCCGCGGCGCCGGGCGCGGCCGCGCCGCTCGCCCGGGCTGTCGACCTCCTGCAGCGCAAGGATCGAGTCGATGCCGCCCATCGGACGCGCAGCGGCCATTTGCGGGGCCGAACCGGCCTGGTCGAGATGGCGGGCGAAGTCGCTACCGCCGCCTGCGCGGTCCGGGCGACGGCCGCCCTGGGCGGTGCGAATGGGGCCAGTCGAGTCGATCTTCATGGCAGGCTGCGCGGCACCGGTTCCGTCGGGATATCGGTAAACTTAGCGGGATTACGCTTAAGAACGCGTTAAGCCCGGCAGAATTTGCCCCGGCAACCGGCCGAGTTTGCCGCCCTGCGACCGCCCCGGCCCCGTCGCCGCCACGGCGGGATTGCGAAAAACCCCGAAAAACCCGGCATTCCCGGCGCCCGGAGCACTGGCACGCGCCTCGCATCGTGATCGCACGGATGCTTTGGCGACACCCCGTCGCCGGCGCCGCTAGGCCACCGACAGAACGTCATAGCCGGACATCATGATCGCTCTCATCCGCCGCACCGCCGCCCTTTTCCGCTTTGCGCTCGCCGTTCTCGCCGCGACGATCGCATTCACGCCCGCGGCGCACGCCGCCTCGCGCATCAAGGACATCGCCGATTTCGAGGGCGTGCGCCCGAACATGCTGATCGGCTACGGGCTGGTCATCGGCCTCAACGGCACCGGCGACTCGATCAACAACGCGCCGTTCACCCAGCAGAGCCTGATCGGCATGCTGGAACGCCTCGGCGTCAACACCCGCGACATCGCCACCTCGCTGCGTACCAAGAACGTCGCCGCGGTGATGGTGACCGCCACCCTCCCCGCCTTCGCCCGTCAGGGCGCGCGCATCGACGTCCAGGTCGGTGCCATGGGCGACGCGACCAACCTGATGGGCGGCGTGCTGCTTGTGACGCCGCTCCTCGGCGCCGACGGCGAGGTCTACGCGGTCGCCCAGGGTCCGGTGGCCATCGCCGGATTCGCGGCCGGCGGCCAGGCCTCATCGGTGGTCCGCGGCGTGCCGACCTCGGCTCGCATTCCCAACGGCGCGATCGTCGAGCGCGAACTGCCCTTCCAGCTCGCCTCGCTGCGCCAGGCCAATATTTCCTTGCGCAATCCCGACCTCACGACCGCGCGCCGCATCGCGCAGGCGATCAACCAGCACCTGCGCGCCAGCGCCGCCCGTGCCGTCGACCCGCGTACCGTCGTGCTCTCGCTGCCCGAGAGCCGCCAGAGCGACATCGTCAACCTGCTCACCGACATCGAGCAGCTCATGGTGACGCCCGACCAGGTGGCACGCATCGTCATCGACGAGCGCTCCGGCACGATCGTCATGGGCGAAGCGGTCCGCATCAGCACCGTTGCTATCGCCCAGGGCAGCCTGACGATCCGGATCACCGAGACGCCGCAGGTTTCGCAGCCCAACCCCTTCGCGCCGGGCCCCGGCGTGCTGCCGTCGATCCCCGGCCAGCTCAACCCGGACAGCACCGTGCCGAACCAGCCGCGCCCGCGCCTCGACGCCATGGGCCGGCCGGTGCTCGATCCCGTAACCGGCCAGCCGGTCATCGACTTCGTGCCGCAGTCGGTGCCGGGCAGCCGCACCCCCGCCGTCCCCGGCGCGATCGCCGGCGGCGCTGCCACGGTGGTCGTGCCGCGCACGCAGATCGAGATCGACGACCAGAGCAACCGCCGCCTCACCGTGCTGCCGCAGTCGGTGACGCTGCAGGAACTCGTCAACGGCCTCAACGCGCTGGGCATCGGCCCGCGCGATCTGATCACCATCCTGCAGGCGATCAAGGCTGCCGGCGCCCTTCAGGCCGAGATCGAGGTGCTGTGATGGACATCGCTCCGCTTCCAGTCGACGTGCCGAACATTGCCCGCACGATGCCGCGGGCCCAGGCGTCGACCCCTGCCGAGGCCGAGCGCCTTGGCCGCGAATTCGAGCACATGTTCCTGTCGCAGATGCTCGCGCAGATGTTCAGCGGCCTCGAAGCCAAGGGCCCGTTCGGCGGCGGCTTCGGCGAGGACATGTTCCGTTCGCTCCAGGTCGACGAATTCGCCCGCGGTCTGGTCGCGCGCGGCGGGGTCGGGGTCGCCCAGTCCGTCGCCCGCGAAATGATCCGCCTTCAGGAGAACGCCCGTGGATAACGCAACCCGCCTGCGCGACCTCGTGTCCGTGATCGGCCGCCTCATCGGCGTCATGGACCAGGAGACCCAGCTGCTGCGCGCCATGCGGACCGACCTGATCGCCGGCCTTCAGCCGGAGAAGACCCGGCTCGCCGGCCTCTATGTCGGCATGGTCAAGGACATCCGCAAGCAGCCCGAACTGCTCGCCGCCGTCGGCGCCGCCGCGCGCGCCGAGCTCACCGCCGCCATGACCCGCTTCGAAGCGGCGGCCGGAGAGAACGAAAAGGCGATCGCTGCGGCCCGCGCCGCCAACGAACGCGTCCTCAAGGCAATTGTCGCGGCGGTGCATTCCAAGCGCTCGATCGGCACGTACTCGTCCAAAGGCGGCATCGCCGAGCCGCCGCGCCCGCAGCGCGCGACCGCGCTGTCGATCGCCATCGATCGCACTTTCTAAGGACACGCCGGCATGAGCCTCTCGGTCGCCCTGCAGGCAGCCCTCAGCGGACTTCGCGCCAACCAGGTCGGCATCGACCTGGTTTCGCGCAACGTCTCCAATGCGACCACCGAAGGCTACACCCGCAAGACCGTTCCGCAGACCCCGCTGCTGGTCGGCGGCCAGGGCGCCGGCGTCGAGCTCGGTCAGGTGACGCGCCAGGTCAGCGACCAGCTTCAGCGCCAGGTCCGCCAGGGCCTGTCGCAGGCGGCCAATCTCGGGACGATCGATGATTTCCTCGGCCGGCTCGAACTGAGCTTCGGCAAGCCCGGCGACAACACCTCGCTCGGCAACGCCGTCTCGAAGCTCGCGGACTCGTTCCGCACGCTGGCGAATTCGCCCGAAAGCGTCACCGCGCAGAACGAGGTGATCGCCCGCGCGGAGGAACTCGCCACGACCCTGAACGACCTCGGCGATTCCGTGCAGGCGCTACGCAGCGAGGCGGAGCGCGGCATCGCGGACTCGGTCGCCAAGATCAACGGCCTGCTGAGCGACATCGAGAAGCTCAACGCCCAGATCGTCACCGCCAACTCGGCCGGGCAGAGCACGGCGGATCTTGAGGACCAGCAGGACCGCAAGCTCGACGAGCTGTCCAAGGAAATCGGCATCAACTACTACCGCCGAGACAACGGGCAGATCACGATCACCACCGAGAGCGGCCGCACGCTGCTCGACGGCGTCGCCCATCAGCTCCAGTTCAACGCCAGCGCCCAGGTGACCTCTATCGCGGCCTATCCGGGGTCGCTCAACGGCGTCACCATCGACGGGATCGACCTGTTCCAGGCGCCGCCGGTGACCCCGCCGATGACCGAGGTCGGCAGCGGCCGCCTGGCCGCGCTCGCCGACCTGCGCGACCGCATCCTGCCGCAGGCCGAACTCCAGCTCGACGAGCTCGCTTCGGTCATGACGCAGCAGTTCATGGGCCTCACGCCGCCGCTCGAGCTGTTCCAGGACGGCGGCGCCACCTACAACGTCGCCAACATCACCGGCTACGCACAGCGCATCTCGGTCAACCAGACGGTCGTCAGCCAGTCTTGGCGGCTGCGCGACGGCACCGCCGCCGCCCTTCCCAACACGACGACGCCGAGCGACGGGACGCTGCCGCGCGCGGTCATCGACATGTTCACTGCGGTCCAGACATTCTCGGGCACTACCGGGCTCGGCACGCAGTTCACGTTCTCGCAGTATGGCGCGACGTTCGTCGGCTACCAGGCCAACCAGCGGCAGACCGCGTCCGACCGCCTCAGCAACCAGGAAGCGATCAATGACGCCCTGACGACGCGGCTCACCGGCGAATCCGGGGTCAACGTCGACCAGGAGATGGCGCTGATGGTCCAGCTCCAGAATGCCTACTCGGCGAATGCACGCGTCGTCTCCGCGATCAAGGAAATGCTCGACGCGCTGCTGCAGATCGCCTGACGCGAAGGATCCGAACGATGAACGTCTCCACTCTCACCCAGCACGAGTTCCTGCGCTCGCGCATCCTCGACCTCCAGCAGCGCCTGATCGACACCCAGGCCCAGGTGGCTTCCGGCAAGCGCTCGCAGGCATTCAGCGGCCTGGGCTTCGACGCGCCGACCTCGATCAACCTCAACAACGCCAAGGCGACGAGCGAGACCTATCTGCGCACGACCAACACGACGTCCGCGCGGATGGAGACCATCAACCATGCGATGACCCGGATCGCCGACATCGCCGCCGAGATGCGTGCCTCCGCGCTCCAGGCGATGACCCCGGGCGGTCTGCCGACCCCGACCGGCAATGCCGCGATCAAGGCCCAGGCGACCGCACGGCTGAAGGAAGTGGTCTCGCTCCTCAACACCCAGATGGATGGCGTCTATCTGTTCGGCGGGCGCGCCACGAACGTGCCGCCGATGATCAATACCGGCGAAATCGGAACGGTCGGTACGCCGCTCGACGACGTCGCGGCGCTCAATGGCGGCACCCCGCTCACCAACACCGCAAGCGGCGATGCCCGCCACGCCGCGATCGACACGCTGTTGCAGGGCGCGACGTTCTACTACGCGGGCGACACCGGCGCCGGGGCGACGCTGACCGCGCGGATCGACGACGGGCTCGACATCAGCTACGGCTACACGGGCAACGCCGCGCCGTTCCAGCAGGTGCTGCGCGGCCTCTATGCGCTGGCGACGACGGACCTCAACGCCACGACCGAGGCGGGCTGGCGCCGTGTCGCCGAGTTGACCGTCACCGACTTCACCAACGGCCAGCGTGACGTCAGCGGCCTGGTCGCCGATCTAGGCGTCAAGCAGAACACCCTCAAGCAGATGCAGACGCACCACCAGGACTTCCAGACGACCCTCGCGATTCAGATCAGCTCGGTCGAGGAGGTCGACACCTCGGAAGCAATGAGCCGCCTCAGCCTCCAGCAGACCAATCTCGAAGTCACCTTCAAGGTCCTCGCGAGCATGAAGGATCTGACCCTCGCCAAGATGCTCTGATCCCCAACACGGAAGCGACAACATGCAATCCGAACTCGACCTCATGGCCGTAACGATGACCGGCGGGGTCTCCGTGTTCGTCCCGGCGTCTTTCCGCGCACTCACCACCTATGTCCTGCTCGAGCAGGAAGACTGGTTCGAAGCCGAAATCCAGTTCGTCCGCGCGTTCGTGCAGCCCGGAATGCGCAGCATCGACATCGGCGCCAACTACGGCGTCTACAGCGTCACGCTCGCCGGCCTGTGCGGACCAACCGGCCGCGTCGTGTCGTTCGAGCCGTCGCGGGCGGTCGCTGCCGCGCTCAAGCGCAGCGCCATCCACAATCGGTTTTCGTGGATCCAGGTCGAGACGGCGGCGGTGTCGGACCGCAACGGGATCGGCATGCTCGGCGGAAAGGCTTCGGAGCTGATGTCGCTCGACACCGACGCCAAGCACGGCGAAGCCGTCGACATCGTGACGCTCGACGCCTGGGCGGCGCAGAGCGACCGGGGCGCGATCGATTTCATGAAGATCGATGCCGAGGGCGCGGAGGCCGCGATCATCGCCGGCGGACAGCGCTTCTTCGCCGAACGCGCCCCGCTCGTCATGCTCGAAGTTCGCCGCGACGCGGGCTTCGACTTCACGGCCGCTCGTGCGCTCGTCGCGCTGGGCTACGGCGCCTATCGGCTCATCCCCGGCCCCAATGTCCTGGCACCCGTCGACCTCGGCGAGGACGCTGGGCGGCTCGACGCCTTTGTGCTCAATCTGTTCTGCTGCAAGCCGCAGACCGCTGCGGCCCTGTCGGCACGCGGCCTGCTGGCGAACCCGCTGTCGCGGCCGCTGGCCGACGCCCCGGCGAGCGCGGAGCCGTTCCTTGCAACTCTGCCCTATCATTGCGGCTTCCAGCCGCTCATGCAGCGTTCGGCCCATCCTGGCGCCGACATCTACGCCCTCGGCCTTGCGCGTTATGCGCAGTCACGCGACGCCGCCCTCGACGCCGATCAGCGCGTCGCCGCGCTCGTCGCCGCCAGCAGGGCTTTCGACGCCGCCGCTGCCGCGCACGGCTCGTTCGTGCGCCGGCTTTCGGCTGCGCGCGCGGCTGCCGACCTCGGTGCGCGCAGCGCGGCGGTGGAACATCTCCAGGCCGCGGTGCGCGGCGTCGGGAGCGCCGGCATCGCGTTCGACGAGCCGTTCCTGGCACCCGCAATCCGTTTCGAGAAGCTGTCGCCGGGCGCCCAGGACGTGGCGCAGTGGATCGTCACCGCGCTGACCGAGACCGTGGAGCGCGCAAGCGCCTATTCGAGCGCCTTCCTGCCGACCGCCAATACCGAGCATCTACGCTCGCTGTGCGCCGGGCCGTTCGCCTCCGCCGAGATGGAGCGTCGGCGCCAGCTCGCGCTGCTGCGCCAGGGCAGCATCGCCGGTCCGGAGGCGAGCCCGCTGCTCGTGCGCGGCCGCCCGGATTGCCTCAATCCGCATCTCTGGGATTCGCGCCGCCGCCAAAGCTGGAGCAGCGCCGCCTGACCCGGAGGTCAGGCGACCTGACGGGGCGCTACCGCGGCGGCTTCGATCGCCGACGCAAACTCCGCCACCGGCCGCGGATCGTCGTAGAGCACTGCGCTCGACTCGCGGATCCGGTCCACCATCTGGCGGCGCCAGATCGGGTCGAGCCCGAGGCGAGCCGCCAGCGTCGCATAGTCCCGCGCGTCACGCGCGATCAGGTCGGTCACGCCCATCCGGCGGTACAGCCCGGCGGTGAATCGGCCGCGTAGGAATCGCGCCGGCAGGGTGACGATCGGGACGCCGAGCGAGAATGCCTGCAGCGACGACGTCCCGCCGTTGAAGTGCGGCGTGTCGAGAACGGCGTCGCACAGTTCGAGCAGCGCGAAGAACCGG
>JAEUKZ010000141.1 GCA_016793045.1 Alphaproteobacteria bacterium | reverse complement strand
CCCTCGCGCAGCATGAGGCCGAGCGCCTTGCGCGCGCGCCGCCACGGCGCATCGGCCGACTTGTAGATGATGTGGCGCAGGTCGTTGAGGCGGCCCGGATTGGGCGGCTTGCCGGCCGAGAGCCAGCGCTCGCGACTTTGCCCGCCTTTCCACGCGCGCGTGGTGAAGCCGAGGATCTCGACCTTGACGCCGCAGCGTTCCAGCGTGCGCGCGAGGATGTCGGCGCACATCGCCGCGACGGTGATCGGACGGCCGCGCATCGAGCCCGAGGAATCGATCAGCAGCGTCACCACGGTGTCGCGGAAGTCGGTGTCCTTCTCGTGCTTGTAGGAGAGCGGGAAGGCGGGATTGACGACGACGCGCGCGAGCCGTGCGGCATCGAGCAGGCCTTCCTCGAGGTCGAACTCCCATGCCCGGCTCTGGCGCGCCAGCAGGCGGCGCTGCAGCCGGTTGGCGAGCTTGCCGATGACGCCTTGCAGATGAGTGAGCTGCTGGTCGAGATGCAGGCGCAGCCGCGCCAGCTCATCGGCGTCGCACAGCGCGTCGGCCTCGACGATCTCGTCGAAGTCGCTGGTGTAGGGCTTGTAGGTGGGCTGGTCGGGCTCGTTCTTGAACGGCCCGTGCGGGCGCCAGCGCCGGCCCGGCTGGTCCGGGCCTTCCTCGCCCATCGCGCCGTCGTCGTCGCCTTCCTGCTCTTCGCCGCCCGACTCGCCCTGTTCGTCGGCGCCCGTCTCGCGCGTCTCCATGCCCATCTGGGATTCGGAGGCGGATTCGGTGCCTTCGCCGCGCTGGCCGGACTCGGCGCCGTCCTTGTTGTCCTCGCCCTGGGACTGGTCGTCGTCGGGCTCGCTCGCGGACTGCTCTTCCTCGCCGAGGTCGAGGTCCTGAATCAGGCGGCGGACCTGGCTGGCGTAGGCTTCCTGGTCCTCGATCAGCTTCGAGAGCTGGAGGAAATCGGCGCCGGCGCGCGATTCGACCCAGGGGCGCCACGCATCGACCATCCGCTTGGCGGCGGCGGGCGGCGCCTCGCCGGTGATCGCTTCGCGCGTGATCAGCGCCACCACGTCGGCGAGCGGCGCGGTCTCGCGCTCGACCATGCGCGCGTAGCCCTGGGTGCGGCAGCGCTCCTCGAGCGCCGCCTTGAGGTTCTGCGACACGCCCTGCATGCGCATGGCGCCGATCGCTTCGCAGCGCGCCTGCTCGGCGGCATCGAAGATCGCGCGCGACACCGCACCGCTCGGGCGACGCTGGGCGTGCAGCGCATCGTCGTGATGGCGCAGCTTGAGCGAGATCGCGTCGGCCTCGCCGCGCACCACCGCGACCTCGTCGGCCGGCAGGTCGCGGCCCGGCATCGGCAGGCGCGCCTCGGTGCCGCGCAGGCCCGCGCCCTCGGGCACGAAGGTGACTGAAAGCTCGGTGCGATGCGCGATCGCGCGCATCGTCGACGCCGTCACCTGGCGGAAGGCGTCGACCGGTCCGTCCGTGCTACGCGCCATGCGCGAGCCCTCCTTGCCGCCGTCAGTTCGCGCGGATCTTCGCGAGGCTGGGCTGGCCGGCGGATAGCTCGGTGCCGAAGCAGCGCTGGTAGTACTCGGCCACGGTGGCGCGTTCGACCTCGTCGCACTTGTTGAGGAAGGTGACGCGGAACGCGAACGCGACGTCTCCGAAGATGCGCGCGTTCTCCGCCCAGGTGATCACCGTGCGCGGCGACATCACCGTCGAGATGTCGCCGGCGATGAAGCCGGCGCGAGTGAGGTCGGCGAGCGCCACCATCGCGGAGATGGTCTGCTTGCCGTCCTTGCTGTCCCACGTCGGCGACTTGGCCAGGATGATCCGCACCTCTTCGTCGTGCGGCAGGTAGTTCAGCGTCGCGACGATGTTCCAGCGGTCCATCTGGCCCTGGTTGATCTGCTGCGTGCCGTGATAGAGGCCGGTCGTGTCGCCGAGCCCGACCGTGTTCGCGGTGGCGAACAGACGGAAGGCGGGATGCGGCCGGATGACGCGGTTCTGGTCGAGCAGCGTCAGCTTGCCCTCGACCTCGAGGATGCGCTGGATCACGAACATCACGTCGGCGCGGCCGGCATCGTATTCGTCGAATACGAGTGCGCAGGGATGCTGGAGCGCCCACGGCAGCAGGCCTTCGCGGAACTCCGTCACCTGCTTGCCGTCGCGCAGCACGATGGCGTCGCGGCCGACGAGGTCGATGCGGCTGATGTGGCTGTCGAGGTTGATGCGGATGCAGGGCCAGTTGAGGCGCGCCGCCACCTGCTCGATATGCGTCGACTTGCCGGTGCCGTGATAGCCCTGGATGAGGACGCGGCGGTTGTAGGCGAAGCCGGCGAGGATCGCGAGCGTCGTGTCGCGGTCGAAGCGGTAGGCTTCGTCGACGTCGGGCACGTGGTCGTTTGCCTGCGAGAAGGCCGGCACTTCCATGTCCGAGTCGATGCCGAAGGACTGCCGGACCTTCACCGTGATGTCCGGAATCTGCTTGCTGAAATCGTTGCCAGGGGCGGCGGCTGCCATTTGTCGTTCCTGTCCTGCGCGGTTGTGCGGGGCGCCATCGGGCCACGCTCGTCCGTCCGGGGTTTCCGCCGGGCCGTAGGATTACGGCTGCGCGGCCTGGACCTTGAGCACCGAATACGCCTGGTTGATGGATTTTAGACGCTCTTCGGCGGCCTTGTCGCCCCCGTTGGCGTCAGGGTGGTGGCGCTTCACCAATTCCTTATACCGTGCCCTGACCTGCGCAAACGTGCAATCTTCGGATAGCTCCAATACCGCCAGCGCCTCCTCGCGCGGGGTGCGCGGCCGCCGCGGCGGTTTGCGGCGGATCTCGAAATCCGGATCCTCGTCGCCGAAGAATTTGCGGAAGGCCTGGGCGAGCGCCTCGGGGTCGAGGCGGCCGCCGGCCGTGCGCGCGCCGAGCGGCCAGCTCGGCCGGCCGCCGACGACATCGGCGCGGCGCATCCGTTCGATCTGCTCGGCGTTCATGCCGCGGAAGTAGTCCCACGCCGCATTGTATTCGCGCACGTGATCGAGGCAGAACCAGTAGTACTGGTTCAGGCGGTCGCGGCCTTGGGGTGCGCGAAACTGGCCAAGTTCGGCGCAAGCCGGATGATCGCAGGCGCGTGGGCCGCCCGGTGGTTCTTCAGGGATGTGATGGCGAGGTCGCCGACGCATTACCACAAAGTATGCGCCCGCTATGACCGTGACAAGGCGCGCTAACGAATTGTTCGCTCAACGGATTCTGATGGTTCGCGCACCCGGGGGCAACGCGAAGGGGAGGGCGGACGGCAAGACGTCCGCTTCGGCGTCAGCGGCTTCAACCGGCGGCGGCGGTGCCGTGCCGCGCTGGACGCGCACGGTCCGGCCGCCGCGCAGGCCGACGGGAGCGACCGGTGCGACCGGGGCGACTTCGACCGGCCGGACCGGTCGGACCTGGATGGCGGTGAAACGGCGCGGCGCCGAGGCTTGGTCGGCGCTTGCGGGCGGTGCCGGCACAGTCGCGAGCGACTGGTCGACCGGGCCGGCCGCGTCGGCCGGCAGGCGGCTGCCGCGCATCACCTCGATGCCGGAGAAATTGCCGTAAGCGTCCGGCCGGCGCGGGACCTCGATGGTGAAGCCGTGCTGGCCGGGGCCGCGTGGAACCGGCCGGACGATCTCGACGCCGGCAGCTTCTTCGGCCTCGACCTCGGCTGCGGCAGCTGCCGGCAGGCCGAGCAGGATCGCAAGGGCGAGCGCGCTGCGGGTGAGGACAGGGGACATCGAACGGCCTTTCCGATCGGCGCCGGATCGCCGACTTAACGACTATGCGCCCCTGTTGGTTAACGAGCGCTTTCCGTGCCGGACCGGTCGCCGGGCCGACACGCGTTCGCACCAGGGGCGGCCGTCAGATCGGATGCGCCGAGAACTCGATTGTCGCCTGCATCGCCAGGGCGCCGGCCTCGTTCGCCGCCCACAGCCGCGCGCCGCCTCCGTCCGGCTGCCCGTTCACGGTGAACGGCGAGTCGACGAACAGCGTCGACAGCGCGCGAAAGCTGAACGAATCGATCCATCGCCCCGGCGCAGCGCGCAGGGCGAGGTCGAGCAGCAGGGTCGCGATCAGCGGACCGTGCACGACCAGGCCGGGATAGCCTTCGACCGCCGTGACATAGGGCTGGTCATAGTGGATGCGGTGGCCGTTGAGCGTCAGGGCGGAATAGCGGAACAGCAGCACCGGGTCGGGCCGGACGGTGTCGCGCCACGCGCCCCGCGCGGGCGCGGGTTCGGACGCCGGCCCCTTCGTGCCGGGAGCGGGCGCCTCGCGATAGACGATGTCGTGTTCCTCGGTGATGGCGAGGCGGTCGTCGGCGAAGATGCGATGGCGGACCAGCACGAAAACCAGCTCGCCGCTGCGCCCGCGCTTGGGCTCGACCTTGACGATCTCCGACTCGCGCCGCGCCGCAGCACCGACCGGCAGCGCATCGTGGAAGCGCAGCCGCCCGCCCGCCCACATCCGCCGCGGCAGCGGCACCGGGGGCAGGAAGCCGCCGCGCCTGGGATGCCCGTCGGCGCCGACCTCGCCGGCCGGCACGAAGCGGTTGAACAGGATCCAGTGCCAGGCCGGCGGCAGCGGGGCGCCGGGCGGCGGTGCGGGACGGTCGAGCGTCGCGGCGAGGTCGGCGACGCGCCGGGGATCGACGCGATCCTCGACGGTTTCGCGCCGGCCGATCCAGGCGGCGAGGTCGTCGGACGGGGCTGTTGGCATCGTCGTCTCCGTCACTGGCCGCGCCGCCCGTGCGCTCGGTTCAGGCGATGGCGAGGCGCGGCACCGCAGTCAGATATTGCACCGCCGGCGTGTCCCGCCAACGCTGAAGCAGGCGCAGCACGACGATCGTGAACACGGGCTCGCACAGCGCCAGCGGCAGATAGGCCGCCGCGAAACGTCCCCAGCTTACGAGCGGCGTCGGCTCGTTGCCGAGCGCGAGCCAGAACCCGACCATCGCGACGACGCCCGCATAGTAGAGCGCATCGAAGCGCGCGACCGACGCCCAGCGCACGTCGCGGCGATCCCGCGCGGCGAAGTCGTGGCGGCCGAGCGCGGCATGGGCGGCGACCAGCGGCACGATCAGCGACAGCGCGTTGACGCCGAGATGCAGCAGGTCCTGCGGCTCGAACAGGAAGCCCTGCAGCAGCAGCCCGATGGCGAAGCCGAACATCGTCGGGAC
>JAEUKZ010000090.1 GCA_016793045.1 Alphaproteobacteria bacterium | reverse complement strand
TTCCGGACCGCCGCAGGCACGATCGCAGCACGCTTTCCGAACACCACTCAGATGAGGAGGGTTCCACATGGCGGTCGTCATCGGCACCAACGGAAAAAACCTGCTGATCGGAACCAACGACAGCGACCTGATCCTCGCCGGCGGGGGCGACGACACGATCATCGCCGGCGCGGGCAACGATACCCTCCTGGCGGGCCAGGGCTCCGACACGGTTATCGCAGGCGGTGGGGCGGACATCGTCGACGGAGAGGCCGGCGATGACCACATCGACGGCGGCACCGGCGCCGATACGCTCCTTGGCGGCGACGGCGCGGACACGCTGATCGGCGGCAACGGCAACGACCATCTCGAAGGAGGAGGCGGAAACAACGTCCTCTTCGGCGGCAACGGCAATGACACCGTCTTCGGCGGCACCGGCAGCGACCTCCTGTTCGGCGGCGCCGGCAACGACCGCCTCGCCGCGGCCGGCGGCGCCGACGGAATCAGTGGCGGCGACGGCAACGACACGATCTGGGCCGGATCGGGCAACGACGTCGCCATCGGCGGCAACGGCAACGACGACATCCAGGGCGAAGACGGCGACGACTGGCTGCGCGGCGACGACGGCGACGACACGATTCAGGGCGGAGTCGGCGACGATTCGATCGAAGGCGGCAACGGCGACGATGCGATCAACGGCGACCTCATCTTCGACGGGGGCGTCGCCATATTCGGCAACGACACGATCCGCGGCGGCAACGGCAACGACCTGCTCAACGGAGAGGACGGCGAGGACCTGCTCTTCGGCGATGACGGCAACGACAGGCTGAGCGGCTCGTTCGGCGACGATACCCTCCATGGCGGCAACGGCAACGATTCACTCAACGGCGGCCAGGAGGACGACATTCTGTCGGGCGGCCGCGGGACCGACACGCTCACCGGGGGGCAGGCGGCCGACACCTTCGTCATCGGCGACACGACGTTCCAACGCGTCGGCGGCGACGCCTCGATCGACGTCGTCACCGATTTCGGCCGGGGTTCCGACAAGCTCGATGTCAGCGGCGCCTTCGACGATCTCGGGCTCGACCTCACCGCCGACCAGGCCTTCGCGCTCGGTTATCTGCGGGTGACGCAGGACGGCGCAAACGCGCTGGTCCAGATCAATCCGTCCGGCGCCGCGGCGCAGTGGCAGACGATCGCGAACCTCGAAGACACCGACGCGACCGACGTGACCGCAGCGATGTTCATCGTCTGACGCGATTCAGCGCAGGACGATCGTCCGCGCCACGCCGAGCGCGAGCGCGCCGACGATGATCGCCGCGCGCGCCAGGCAGTGGCGCGCGCGCGCGGCGTGGCGTTCCGGGCCGATGCGGTCGTCATAGGCGAAATAGGCGAGGGCGGCGTAACCGGGCCAGTCCCAGATCCGCCTGGCGGCCTTTCGTCCATGGACGAGCGCGACGACGGCACGGCAGGTTTCGAGCATGTCGCGTTCGGACAGCGTGCGCTCGCGCAGCAGCGTTGCCGCGACGATCTCGACCGCCTGCCAGACACGCGCGTCCGCGAACTGCCGATCGACGCGCGCGAGCCGGCGCGCGACCCGCCTGTCCGCGCGCCACCGGCCGGACCAGCCCTGCGAAGCAAGTTCGAGCGCGCGCGTGCAATCGAGAATCCAGCCGCTCTCGGCGCGGTCGTGGCGATGGAAGCGGCGCTCCGCCACCATGCCCGCAAGCGCCACGTCGATCGCCGCGCGGCGCGAGCGGCGATGGCGCCGGCGCACCGCGCGCGTCGCAACGGTATGGCGAACCAGGCCGAGGAACTCCGTGGCACCGTCGAACTGCCGCTCGATCGTCGCACTCAACGGGAACACGCGGTGAATCACGCACATCACGACGTGGCCGGCCTCGTGATAGGCGGTCAGCCGCTCGTCGGCGAACGCCGTCACGGGACCAGCCGGCGCGGTGCGCGGGGCCGGGTCCCCGGTCGGCTGCGGTGCGGGCAGGGTGTGTGCCATGCCCGCGAACGTAACGCGGGGCTGGTTAATTTAGTCGAACAGCGCGCGCTCGAACGCCGCGCCCGCTTCGTCCCAGTCGTGGCCCTGCTGCAGGCGCAGCGCCGCCTCGTGCTGGACCCGCCACAAGCCGTCATCGCTCAGCAGGCGCACCGCCGCTTCGGCAAAGCCTTCGTCATCGGCGCGGATGAAGCCGGTCTCGCCGTCGCGCACGCGTTCCGGCAGCACCGCGATCGGGCGGACCACCGCGGGCACGCCGAGCGCCTGCGCTTCCGCGACCGAGAGGCAGAACATCTCGCTCTTGTGGCTGCCATAGAGCATCACGCGGCTTGCGCGCATCGCCGCCCACAGCGCCTCGCGCGTCGCGGTCGCCTCGACGCGCAGCGACGCCCGTCCGGCATCGGACAGACCGGGCGGCAGATAGGGTTCGATCGGCGGTCCCGACCACGCGCGGCCGTAGCGGTGGCCGTAGTCGCGGATGCCGTAGATCTGCAGCGTCGCCGTGGGCACCCGGGGCAGGATCAGGCGCGACCACACGCCGATCAGCCAGTCGAGATGGCGCGAGGGATTGGAAGCGAAGATGGCCTGCGGCAGCGGCGGCGCGGGCAGGGGGCGCATGCCGCGCACCGCATCGGGCAAGGCATGGGCGACGATCCGCGTGCGGTCCAGCGGCGGCAGCAGCCGGGAATACTCGCTCGCCTGATAGGCGCTGATGAAGATCGGCCGCGGCCGATACCACCACACGCGGGCAATCTGCTTGTAGTGGCGCAGATTGTTGGGGCGCCACAACATCCAGATGACGCGGCGCTTCGGGGCGCGCGCGAAGCCGAGCAGGCGCGGGTGCTGGACCGCAACGTACACGTCGGGGCTCTCCGGCCCCGGGCCGGCGAGCGGCCGCCATGCTACGCCGTCATGCTCGATCGGCCCGTCGCAATTGGTGTGGCAGACGACCTCGTGGCCGCGCCGCGCCAGCGCCGCCGCCATGTAGCACACCGACGACTCGGTCCCGCCGAGCGGCTGGGTAGCGAGCGAGCGCCCGTCATAGCGGTTGGTGGAATCGGCGATGACGATGCGTGCCACGTCGGCGAGGTCCGCGAGATGGATGGGGCCGGCGGTCCGCGCCCCGGGGCGATCTCTATGCGGCCTTTGCGGCGGCGCTGCAACCGTCCGTTCGGGGCCAGCCCCGTCGATCGTTCACTTGCCGATGCAGAACTCGCGGAAGATCGCGTCGAGCACGTCCTCGACGTCGACGCGGCCCGCGATGCGGCCGATCGCGCGCGCGGCGAGGCGGAGGTCTTCGGCGATCAGTTCCGCCGCTTCGGCCGACTGCGCGCGCGACAGCGCCGCGCGGCATTCGATCAGCGCGGCGCGATGGCGGGTGCGGGTGATCAGCGGCGCCGCAGCCGCGCCGGCCCCGCACAGCGCCTCGACGCGCGCGACCAGCGCCGCCATCAGCCCATCGATCCCGATCCCGTCCGTCAGCGACACCGAGATCGTCTTGTCGTCGATGCCGCCGCCGAGCGCGGGCTTGAGGTCGATCTTGTTGACCACGATCAGGTCCCCCGGCTGCACGAGCGGCGCCACCGCCGCCGTATCCGGCGCCGCCGCGTCGATCATCGCGATGCGCAGATCGGCGTCCTCGGCACGGCGGCGCGCGCGGCGCATGCCCTCGGCCTCGATCGCCGCATGGCCGTCGGCGCCCGCGTCGAGCGCGCGCAGGCCGGCGGTGTCGGCCACGATGGCGGGAAAGCCGCCGAGATCGAGCGCGACCTCGACGATGTCGCGCGTCGTTCCCGGCAGCGGCGAAACGATCGCGGCTTCGCGCTTCGCCAGCAGATTGAGCAGCGTCGACTTGCCGGCATTGGGCGCCCCGATGATCGCCACCTGCACGCCCTCACGCAGCCGCTCGCCGACGCCGCCGTCGGCGAGCGTGGCGTCGATCTCGTCGACCAGTTTCGTGAGCTCGGGCGCGAGCGCGCCGATCAGCCCGCCGGGCAGATCCTCGTCGGGAAAATCGATCTCCGCCTCGGCATGGGCGAGCGCGCGCGCGATGCGCTCGCGCCAGGCGCCGGCGCGGCGACCGAACTCGCCCTGAAGCTGGCGCAACGCCTGGCGCGCCTGGGCGCGCGTTTCCGCGGCGACGAGATCGGCAAGACCTTCGATCGACGCAAGGTCGAGCTTGCCGGCTTCGAAGGCGCGCCGCGCGAACTCTCCCGGTTCCGCAAGGCGCAGCCCGGGCATGCGGCCCAGCGCCTCGAGGAGCGCCGCGATGACCGCGCGCGAGCCGTGCACGTGAAGCTCGGCGACGTCTTCGCCGGTGAAGCTGCGCGGGCCCGGGAACCACAGCACCAGGCCGTCGTCGATCGGCTCGTGCGTCACGGGGTCGTGGATGGTCGCGCGCGTCGCCAGGCGCGGCGCCGGCATCGCGCGCCGGGTGAGCGCCGGCAGCACGCGCGCGCTCTGCGGACCGGAGATCCGCAGCACGGCCAGCCCGGCCCGGCCCGCCGCCGTCGCCGGGGCGAATATCGTCGCGCGCTCGTTCATTGCGGCGAAGCTGGGCGGATCACGTCAGCGCGTCAATATCGGCCTGCGTGCACCAGAAGACGTCGCGCTCATCGAACGACGTGCGCATGCGCGGCTCGAGCCGCGGCAGCGGGGCGGGGCCAAGCGCCACGTAGAGCAGCAGAATTCCGTCGCCCTCGCCGGTCGCGACCGGCATGCAGAGGCGCCCGATCGGGACATGCGCCTTGTCCTCGAACAGCAGGGCGCCGACGAACCAGACCGGCAGACCGGCCCTGATGACCTGCATCAGCAGCGCGACGCGCGCGGCACGCTCCTGCGGCGCCGCGTAGTCGAGAATGCGCCGTCCCTTCGGATTGCCGTGGAACATGTAGATCATCTCTTCGCCGGCCAGGCCGTAGACGAGCTCGCCGTCGGCGCGCAGATGATAGAGCAGGGACCAAGGCACCAGCCGCCGCGGCAGGTTGAACGGCGCAAAGTCGCGCAGCTTCGGCAGGCCGGCCCCCACCCGCGCCGCGCACCAGGCGCGAAAGGCGGCGCGCGCATCGTCGTTGGGCAGAATGTCGATAAAGGCACGCGCTGGCCGCGACTGGCCGTCCCTGACTGGCGTCATCAATCCACCTCGCGCCCCTCACGTGGAAATCCTGGGGCGGCCTGCGCACCGAGGTCAAGCAAAGGATCGCATCCCCATACCCACGTTACGGCGCCGCAGGCGCTGGCTGGGCGATGAACTCCCGCGCCGTCGCGGTCAGCCCGCGGCGCGATTCGTCGTGGAGGTACATCATGTGGCCGCCTTCGAAGAGCCCGAAGCGGATCGCCGCCCGTCGTGCAGGAGGCAACCGAAGCTGCGCGACGGTCCAGGTCGACGATGCGAACGGCGTCACCAGATCGTAGCGGCCGTGCACGATCAGCACGCGCAGCGCGGCGTCGGCCATGAGCGCTTCGCGCAGCCGCGGCGCGGCGTTGGGATAGCCGAAATCGCCGCGCCCCAGCCACTGCCAGTCGCGCGAGGTCTGGAAATTGAGCGGAACGTACTTGCCCGATGTGGCAAGGCCGACCTCGTCGCGCAGGTAGGTTTCGATCGCGGTTCCGAGGGTCGAACCGAGACCCCGCAGCCCGCTGGTGCGGTCGCCGCGCGGCAGGGTGACCGATGCGTCGTAGAGCCCGAGCACGCGGCCCGACCCCGCCAGCAGCATCGCCGCGAAGACATCGGGCCCGATCACGCCGTCGCGGCGCGCGATGTCCTCGAGCGATAGTCCGGTGAAACGCGCCATTCCGGCGTGAAAGGCCTTGCGCCGATCGACGGACAGCGCGTCGCCGGCGCTCGCGGCGATCAGCCCGTCTCCCAGCGCAAAGCGCTCGGCCTCGGCGACGAAGAGATCGCGCGCGGCAGCGTCGCGTCCCACGCCGGCGACGCGCTCGTGGCGCCAGGCGATCGCCGCGTAGGTCGGCAGACGCAGCATCGCCGGGACCGGCATGAACGGATCGACCGCCATCGCGCCGCGGTCGAGGACCGGCGAAACCATGACGAGCCCCGCCGGCCTTATGCCATGGAACTCCGACAGCATGCGGGCCATGCGCGCGACGCGAAACCCTCCGTAGCTCTCGCCGACGAGATAGAGCGGCGATTCGCGGCGGCCGGTGCGCTGGAGGAAATCGCGCACGAAACGCGCCATCGATCGTGCGTCGATCTCGACGTCCCAGAATGCGCGCGCGTCCTCGCTGTTCGTCGCGCCGCCCGCGATCCGGCTGAGACCGGTGCCGACCGGATCGACGAACACCATGTCGGCGAAGCTCAACCACGACTCGGCATTGTCGACCAGCATGGGCTGGCCCGGCTGCAACGTCCCGTCGGGACCGACGGCGGCGCGGCGCGGCCCCATCGCGCCGAGATGGAGATAGACCGACGACGCGCCCGGCCCGCCATTGAAGGCGAACAGAATCGGTCGCGTCGGCGCCGCAGCGCCGTCGCGCGTGTAGGCGACGTGGAAGACTTCCCCGGTCACCGCGCCGGTCAGGCTTGGGACCGGCTGCCACGCGGCGCGGACGGTGTAGGCGAAGTCCTGGCCGTCGGCCGCAAAACGCCGGCCGGCGGTTGCGGTCCCGATCGCCGCCCGCGGCTCGGGCGCCGTGATCGCCGGGACGGCGGGGACTGGCTGCGTCCAGCCGGGAACGGCAGCGGCGGCCGCCAGCACCAGTACCGCCAGCGCGAGCCAGAAGCGCGGCATTTCCTTGCCCCTTTCGGGCGCGATCCTGCCGCGCCCGTTTCTGCACGTCAGCGTACTCGCTTCACCGCGGCGCGCAAACCCGCACATGCGCCGGCGCGGCTGCCTTCACGCGAGGTCCGCAGGGGTGCACCAGATCACCGGGTCGGCACTGAAGGACACCGGCTCGATCGGCGGCGCGATCGGCGCGTCGAATTCGCTCAGGCGCGAATAGAGGATCAGCACTCCGTCGGCAGCGGGAACCCCGCGCTGCACCGGCAGGACCAGTCGTCCCATCACCACGTGGGTGCGGCCGTCGATCAGCACCCGTCCTTCCATCCAGAACGGCAGCCCGGTGCGCAGGACCTCGAAGACCTGATTCGCCCGTTCTTCGCCGAGCGGCCCGGGAACCATCTCCCGCAGCGTCTTGCCCTTGGGATTGTAGCTGAACAGGAAGCGGAGGTCTTCGCCGGCCAGAACGCACAGCAATTCCCGATCCGGACGAACCTCGTAGACGAAGGCCAGGGGCATCGCGCTGCGCGGAAGATCCTGCGGGGCGAAGCTGGCGAGATGCGGCGTCTGGTTGCCGGCGCGCCGGCGCGCCGCATGCCAAGCGGTGAAGGCCGCCCGCGCATCCGGGTGCGGCAATCTCTCGACGAACGGAATTTTGGCCAGCATGCGGCGCCTCGCGTCACGGAGTCCCCTTCCTGCAAGGAGACCCCTCCCGGATTCGCCGAAGCGCCCCTCCACGGCCCGACGGTCACAGACCCCCTTTCGGCGAAGGCCTGCGCCGTGGTCAAGGCACTACCCTATACGCCCGGCCGCGGACGCCGCCTCTATCCGCCCGGCGCGTGGTTCATCGCGGCGGCGGCGACGTGGCCGAGCCAGACCGCGCCGAGGCACAGCACGACCGAAGCGGTGACATTCGTCCCGGCACGAAGAAAGTCGCCGTTCTGCGCCAGCACCAGCGTCTGCATGCTGAACGACGAGAAGGTCGTGAAGCCGCCCAGTATCCCGATCATCACGAATTGCCGCATCAGCGTACCCGAGACCAGCCTTCCGTCGGGCCCCGTCAGGGTCGCAAAGAAGCCGATGGCGAAGGATCCGGCGACGTTCGTGACCACCGTCGCCCAGGGAAACGGCGATGCGGTCAACGTCGCGACGAATTCGGCGAGCCAGAAGCGCAGGACGCTGCCGATCGCACCGCCGGCCGCAATCCAGAGCGTGCTTCGCAGCATCCTCGCGCCCGCTCGCGCCCCGGCCGGGCGGTCAGCCCTTGCCGGCCTTGGGCGGATCGTCGCCGGGGCGCAGCATCAACGCGCCGACGCGCCCGCCGTCACGGACGTGTCGTTCCAGAATCAGGTCGATGTCCGCGGTCGTCTTGGGCGAATACCACACGCCTTCGGGATAGATCACCATCGTGGGCCCCAGCTCGCAACGGTCGAGGCAGCCGGCGGTGTTGATCCGCACGCCCTTGAGGCCGAGCTCCTTCGCGCGCGCTTTCATGTAGTCGCGCAGCCTCTCGGAGCCCTTGTGCTTGCAGCACCCCCGCGGATGGCCGGCCGGCCGCTCGTTGGTGCACACGAAGACGTGGCAGCGGAAGAAATGCGGCGGGTCCGCGATCTCCGCAGTCCGCGGTGCGGTGTCGTCGGCGCTCATTTGCGCTCCGCGTTCTGGCGCAAGGTCGCGCCGAATTGGCTCCAGAAGAGTTTCTGCATCTGCTCCCAGCCCTCAATGCCGCCCGGCGCCCAGAGCTTCATGACCTGCTCGGGGTCCATCGCCGCCATTGCCTTGCGCATCCGCTCCTCCAGTTCCTTCATCATGGAAGCCTGGAGCGGCTTGACGTCCGGCAGGCCGAGAAACGCCCGCGCCTCCTCCGGCGTGCACTCGACGTCGATGCGGAAATTCATTGGGCGATCCCCTGGCGCTCGGGCATCTTTGGACCATAGCCCGCCCCCTGCCGCGCCGCAACGCGCGCCGGACGGCGCGATCGGCCGCCCACGGCCAGAGGACACCGGATGACGCGCCTTCCCGCCGCCAATCTCCTTGCCGACGAGGCGAGCCCCTATCTGTTGCAGCACAAGGACAACCCGGTGCACTGGCGGGGCTGGTCGGCGGCGGCGCTCGCCGAGGCGCGCGCGGCCGACAAGCCGATCCTGCTGTCGATCGGCTATGCCGCGTGCCACTGGTGCCACGTGATGGCGCACGAGTCGTTCGAGAACGATGCGATCGCGGCGCTGATGAACGAGCTCTTCGTCAACATCAAGGTCGACCGCGAGGAACGCCCGGACCTCGACCAGATCTACCAGTCCGCCCTCGCGCTGCTCGGCCAGCAGGGCGGCTGGCCGCTGACGATGTTCCTGACGCCCGACGGCAAGCCGTTCTGGGGCGGCACCTACTTTCCGCCCGATCCGCGCTACGGCCGCCCCGGCTTTCCCCAGGTGCTCCAGGGCATCGCCCAGGCCTATCGCGACAAGCCCGAGCAGGTGGCGCAGAACGTCGCCGCGATCGGCGAGGCGCTGGCCAAGCAGTCGGCGCGCGAGGCCGGCGGCATGGTTGCGGTCGACATGGTCGACCAGGTGGCCGAACGCCTCGCCGAGGAGATCGATCCGATCCACGGCGGCATCAAGGGCGCGCCCAAGTTTCCGCAGGTGTCGATCCTCGCCCTGCTATGGCGCGCGCATCGCCGCCGGCTCAAGGAGACCGAGACGCAGCGCCACGCGGTGACGATCTCGCTCGACCGCATGTGCCAGGGCGGCATCTACGATCATCTCGGCGGCGGCTTCGCGCGCTATTCGACCGACGCGCACTGGCTGGTGCCGCACTTCGAGAAGATGCTCTACGACAACGCGCAGCTCGTGGCGCTGCTGACGCTGGTCTGGCAGGAAACGAAATCGCCGCTCTATGCCGCCCGCGTGGCCGAGACGGTGGGCTGGCTGGCGCGCGAGATGATGGCCGAAGGCGACACCTTCGCCGCGACGCTGGACGCCGATTCCGAAGGCATGGAAGGCAAGTTCTACGTCTGGACGGTGGCGGAGATCGACGCGCTGCTCGGCGCCCTCGCCGGTCCGTTCAAGGATGCCTACGACGCCAAGCCCGGCGGCAACTGGCTGGAGGACCACGGCCACGGGCCGCCCGGCGAAAAGATCATCCTCAACCGGCTCAAGCGGATGCTGCTCGGCGACGCCGCGCACGAGGACCGGCTCGCGCGCGCGCGCGAGATCCTGCTGGCGGCGCGCGCGCATCGAATCCGCCCGGGGCGCGACGACAAGATCCTCGCGGACTGGAACGGCATGATGATCGCCGCCCTCGCGCGCGCGGGCTTCGCCTTCGACCGGCCGGACTGGGTCGCACTCGGCGCCACCGCCTATGCCGGCATCAAGCGCCTGCTGGCCGACGGCAGCGGTCGGCTGATCCATTCCTATCGCGCCGGCAGGACCGGCGCCGCGGCGATGCTGGACGATTACGCGCACATGATCGCCGCGGCACTGGCTCTCAACGAGGTCGCCGGCGATCCCGCCTATCTTGCCGACGCCAAGACGTGGACCGCGACGGCCGACGCGCTGTTCAGCGATCCCGAGGGCGGCTACTTCTTCACCGCCAGCGACGCCGACGACGTGATCGTGCGCACCAAGCACGCCAACGACAACGCCGTTCCGTCGGGCAACGGCGTGATGGCCGCCAATCTCGCGCGGCTGTTCTACCTGACCGGCGAGACGGCCTATCGCGAGCGCGCCGCGGCGACGATCGCGGCGTTCTCGTCGGCGCTGGCCCGGAATTTCTTTCCGCTGTCGACGCTGCTCGACGCCGCCGTGCTGCTCGAACATGCGGTGCAGGTCGTCATCGTCGGAACCGACGAGGCGCAACGCAGGCCGCTGCTGCGCGCGCTCGCGGAAACCAGCGTCCCCGAACTCGTGCTGCAGACCGTCGGCCCGGACGGCGCGCTGCCCGCCGGCCACCCTGCGCACGGCAAGGGCATGATCGACGGCCGCGCGACGGCCTATGTCTGCCGCGGCCCGGTCTGCTCGCCGCCGGTGACGGCGCCGGACGACCTGCGCGCCGTCCTCGCCAGCTGAGCGGGCTCAGAACGTCAGCATCACCTTGAGGCCGGCGTTGCGGTCGCGCGCCAGCGCGAAGGCCTGCGCCGCGCGCTCGGCCGGGAACTCGCCGGTCAAGAGCGGGCCAACGTCGAGCGCGCCGGAGGTCAGCAGCTCGACCGCCCAGTCGAACTCGACGCCGAAGCGCATCGCGCCCTTGAGCGTCAGCTCCTTCGCCATCACGAGGTTGAGCGGCGCCGTCACGCCGCCATGCGGCAAGGTGCCGACCTGGACGATCGTCCCGCCGCGCTTGGCGACGTTGATCGCGCTCTCCAGCGCCGCCGGCGCGCCCGACGCCTCGATCACCACATCGAAGCCGTTATGCGACGCGGCGAGATCCTTGAGCGCGTCGGGCGCCTCGCGCAGGTTGATCGTGTTCGTTGCGCCGACCTGCTTCGCCGCCCGCAGGGTCGCGGCGACGATGTCGACCGACGTCACCGACTGCGCGCCGACATGGCGGGCCGCCATCACGATCAGCAGGCCGATCGGCCCCGCGCCGCTCACCAGCACGCGCTTGCCGACCAGCGGCCCGGCGAGCCGGATCGCATGCAACGCCACCGACAGCGGCTCGGCGAAGGCGATGGTCGTGAACGGCACCTTGGCGGGCACCGTCGTGCACTGGCTTTCCTCGACCGCCACGGCCTCGCGGAAGCCGCCCTGCATGTGCGGGAACTTGCTGGCGCTGCCCATGAAGAAGACGTTGGCGCAGAGATTGATCTCGCCGCGCCGGCAGAACTCGCAATGGCCGCAGGACCGGCCGGGATTGACCGCGACGCGATCGCCGGGCTTTACGCGCTGCACCGCGGGCCCGACCTCCGCGACCTCGCCGGAGAACTCGTGGCCGGGGATCAGCGGTTCCTTGATGACGAAATTGCCGACGCGGCCTTCGTAGTAGTAGTGCAGGTCGGACCCGCAGATGCCGCCGGCGCGCACGCGCACCCGCACGCCGCGCTCGCCCAGCGGTTCGCTGGGCCGTTCCTCGAGGCGCAGATCCTCGACACCGTGAATCACGCAGGCTCTCATCGCGTCGCCTCCCTGTGGCGCCGGTCTTCATCCCGGCATTCGTGTTCGGTCCGTCAGCGCAGCGCCGGCTCGCCCTGCGGCCCATAGACCATCGCGCCGAGATTGATCGCGGCGTCGGTCCCGCCGTCGGTCAGCGGCAGCCAGAGCAGCTCGAACGAATAATAGTCCTTGCCGTGGAAGTAGAGCGAGCCCGTATAGCGCGCCGGGCGGCGCTCGACGGTGACCCAGCGATGAACCTCCGCGAACTTCGCGGCGAGCGGCGCCGGATAGGCTTCCTCGAAGGTCCGGCCGGTCGCGTCGCGCGACGCCATCTCGACGATGCGCGTGCCGACGAGCCGGAAGCGGAAGCTCGCGCCGCCGCCGATCACGTCGACGACCATCGCATAGGGCAACACGCCGATTCGGTGCAGGACCTCGAGACCGAAGTCGCGGCGGTCGGGCAGTCCGCCCGGCGCCGCCGATGCCTTGGCGCGCCACACCGCGAGCAGCCCGATCAGCCGGTCGTCGACGAGTGCAAGCCCTGGATCGAACCCGACGACCGGATCGAACACGATGCGCGTAGCGGGCGTTGCCATGGTCACCGTTCATCAGACGGGTTCGGCGATACGCAGGCGAGCGTATCGGCCGCCTCTCGACACGGCAAGCACCGGCGCCCGCGCGGCCGCCCGCGTGATAGCCTCGCGGCGGCGTGTCGATCGTGGTCAGCAGCCATCCTGGCCGTCATCGGCGATCGCTCCATGTCTATTTCCTGCGGGCAGCCATGCCCGCCCCGCAGACCATCGCCACGAGGGATCCATGAGCGGACTTGCCTTGATCGTCGGCACCGGACCGGGACTGGGCGCCGCCCTCGCCCGCGCCTGCGCGGCGTCGGGAATGCGCGTCGCGCTCGCCGCGCGCGATACCGGCAAGCTGGCCGGCCTCGCCGCCGCCACGGGCGCACAGACCTTTGCCTGCGACGTCGCCGAGCGCGCGTCCGTCGAGCGGCTGTTCGCCGCCGTCGAGGCCGCGCACGGCGTGCCCGACCTCGTGGTGTTCAACGCCAGCTTCCGCATTCGCGGGCCTTTCGTCGATCTCGACCCGGCCGGGGTCGAGCGCACGCTGCGCGTCGCAGCGCTCGGCGGCTTCCATGTCGGCCAGCTCGCGGCGCAGCGCATGCTGCCGCGCGCCAGCGGCTCGATCTTCTTCACCGGCGCCTCGGCGAGCGTGAAGGGCTATGCCCAGTCGGCGCCCTTCGCGATGGGCAAGTTCGGCCTGCGCGGCCTCGCCCAGAGCATGGCGCGCGAGCTGGCTCCCAAGGGCCTGCACGTCGCGCACTTCGTCATCGACGGCGGCATCCGCCAGGCGAACGATCCGCGCGGCGACCGCGGCCCCGACGGCCTGCTCGAACCCGATGCGATCGCCGAAACCTATCTCCACGTCCACCGCCAGAAGCGCAGCGCCTGGACGTGGGAAGTCGAGCTGCGGCCCTGGGTGGAGAACTTCTAGGCCGGCTGCGTCAGCGGCACGTCGATATAGACGCCGAATTCGCGCACGAAATCGATCGCGATGCAGGCATGCACGCGGCCCTGCTTGTCGTCGAAGACGAGCGACGGGCCGGCCGGGAAGAGCGGCTGGTGCCACACGCCCGGATCGATGTGGATGCCCTGCGCGCCGTCGAACCAGAAGGCGACGAAATCGTCCGGCGTCACGTCGTCGCCCGGCTTCGCCAGCAGCGCCACGAAGGGCGCCTTCGTGCGCGGCATGAAGACCTGGCCGCCGTCGGGATGATAGTTGGCCTCGTGGGTGTAGAGCCGCGTCGTGTCGGCCGCCGCGCGCGCATCGCTCGCCGTCGCCGGATCGGCGAACCAGCCGGTCACGTAGCTGCGATCGACCGCGTGGTTGACGGCGTACTGGACCTCGCCGCGGCGCGTCATCTCGAACAGGTCCTGGACGATGCCGCCTTCGTTGCCCGTCCCCGCCACCACCGGCCGCCAGCCCGGCTGCGGCCAGGTGACGATGGTGACGGCGGCGGCGGCGAAATCGTCGACCAGCCGGCCGTAACCGGCGAGGCTTTGCGCCGTCGCACGCACGCTGCGCACGCGCTGCGCGCGCGCCTCGCCCGACGCGATCGAAGGCAGCCGCTCGAGATCGAGGCTGGAGAAGTTCGAGATCGTCGTCGCCATCCGTCCGCTCCGCTTGTGCTACATCCGCAAGCCTAGCATGGCCGCGCCCCTAGCGCGGCGGCGCGAAATCGATCGCGACGACCAGCACGACCGCGACGTCGGCCCCGCCCGCCGCAAGCGGCGCCACCAGCGCTTCGTAGCCGATGAATTCCTTGCCGCTGAATTCGAACGTGTCGACCGCCCGCACCGGGCGGCGCTCGCGCATCACCCAGTCGAGGCTCGCCTTGAACTTCGTGTAGACCTCCGGCGGGTAGAGTTCGTCGAGAAACCGGCCGGTCGCGTCGCGCTCGGCGATGGCGGTCAGCGCCGTGCCGATCAGGCGGAAGCGGAAGCGCGCGCCGCCGTCGACGACGTCGATCAGCATGGCCCGCGAAAGCGCGCCGAGCGCGTGCAGCGTCTCGAGGCCGAACGACGCGCGGTCGGGCAGGCCCGAAGGCGACACGTGCGCGGCCGCCTGCCAGTGCGCGCAGGCGCGCTGGAGGCGATCGTCGCGGAAGGCGAGCCCCGGATCGAAGACACGGCCGATTCGCCGCGGGGGCGCGGCCTGGCTCGAGGTCATTGTCGTTGCGCGTCCCACCCGCGTTGCTGGCCCCGTCCCCGGGGCCGATACTATTCCGGCAGCCGCACCGCGCGCCATACCGACGCCGGCCCGCGCTTGCCAGCCCGCCGCCGCGGTGGCATCAACGCTCGCATTCCCAGGAGGAGGACGCATATGGCCGAGATCACCATCGCCGCCAAGACGCCGAGCCCGCAGCACGGCAGCAGCTTCATGGCCTATCTGGCGACGCCGCCGTCCGGCAAGGGGCCGGGGATCGTGCTGATCCAGGAGATCTTCGGCGTCAACCAGGTCATGCGCGACCTCGCCGACGGCTACGCGAAGCAGGGCTACGTCGTCGCCTGCCCCGACATCTTCTGGCGCCAGCAGCCGCGCATCCAGATCACCGACAAGAGCGAGGCCGAATGGAAACAGGCCTTCGGCCTGTTCCAGGGCTTCGACTTCGCGCTCGGCATCGAAGACCTCACCGCCACGCTCGACACGCTGCGCAGGCATCCGGCCTGCACCGGCAAGGTCGGCACGGTCGGCTACTGCCTCGGCGGCAACCTCGCCTTCCAGATGGCGTGCAAGTCGTCGTCCGACGGTTCGGTCGGCTACTACGGCGTCGGCATCGAAAACCTGCTCGGCGCCGCATCGGGGATCAGGAAGCCGCTGATGCTGCACATCGCCGAGAAGGACGAGTACTGCAAGCCCGACGCGCAGGCCAAGATCAAGGCCGGCCTCGCCGGCAATCCCCAGGTGACGATCCATTCCTACGCCGGGCAGGACCACGCCTTCGCGCGCGTGGGCGGCGCGCACTACGACAAGGCGGCGGCCGATCTCGCCAACGGCCGCACCGCGGATTTCTTCAGGAAGACCCTGGGCTGATTTCCGGCGCGACGGGCGCGGGCTATTTCAGCGGCTGCCGCGACGGCCGACCACCCCGGCCTCGCGTGTTCGCTATGCGAACGGCCTATTCACGTGAATAAGCCGGATGTCGTTATATTGTCCATCTGATACAAGGGTTTAGGCGGTTCTTATTCACTATTCATGGCCCGGCGGCCTGCCCGGCCCCGCGTCTGCCGCCGGCAAGCCAAGCGCCGGGCGCAGTTTCCCGCCGAGAAATATGGGATAAAAACGCCCGGAAGTCAAGCCCCCTCAGCGCGCCTGCCAGATCAGCCGCAGGCCGAAGCCGAGCATCACCGCGCCGGCGAGCCGGTCGATCCAGCGCCGCAGCCGGCGATAGCCGGCCTGGGCGGGGGCGCTCGACAGCGCCAGGCAGACGGTCGCGTACCACAGCGAGCCGACCGAGGGCATGGCGAGGGCGGCGAAGATGCGGAAGCCGAGCGGCAGGTCGGGCGAGGCGAGCGCCGCGAAGATGCCGGCGTAGTAGGCGAGCGACTTCGGATTGAAGATGTTGGTGAACACGCCGAGCCGGAAGGCGCCCCATTTGGTGAGCGCCAGCGCCGAATCGCCCGCGGCGCTCTCGCCCGCGAAGGAAGCGCGCAGCAGCTTCACGCCGATCCACAGCAGATAGGCCCCGCCCGCGAGGTTGAGCCCGCGCTCGATCCACGGGAACTGCAGCAGCACCGCGGCGACGCCGGCCATCGCCAGCGACGACAGGATCACGCCGGCCGGCCAGAATCCCGCCGCGGCGGCGAAGGCGAGCGGGCGCGACTGCATGGCCAGCCGCATCACCAGCAGATTGTTCGGCCCCGGCGTCGCCGCGGCGAGGAAATGCGCGCCCGCGAGCACGGCGAGGGTTTCGGTGGGCCCCATCGTTCTCCCCCTTGATCGGCCGCGTGCAGCGTGGCTCATTGCCGGCAGACAGGCAACCAGACCAATTTCCCGGGAGATCCCCATGAAGGCGATGCGCATCCACAAGGCCGGCGGTCCGGAGGAGATGAAGTGGGAGGACGTCCCCGAGCCCGCGCCGGGCAAGGGCGAGGTGCTGATCCGCCACACCGCGATCGGCGTCAACTTCCTCGACACCTATCAGCGCTCCGGCCTCTATCCCGTGCAGATGCCGGCGATCGTCGGCAACGAGGCGGCGGCGGTGGTCGAGAAGGTCGGCGAGGGCGTGGGCGACCTCAAGGTCGGCGACCGCGTGGCCTACGGCGCCGGCATGGGCGCCTATGCCGAGAAGCGCCTGTTCGCCGCCGACCGGCTGGTGAAGATCCCGGACGGCATCGACGACAAGACCGTCGCCTCGATGATGCTCAAGGGCATGACGACGCAGTATCTCGTGCGCCGCACCTACGTGGTGAAGAAGGGCGACACGATTCTCGTCCACGCCGCGGCGGGCGGCGTCGGCCTCATCCTCGTGCAATGGGCGAAGCATCTCGGCGCGACGGTGATCGGCACGGTCGGCAGCGCCGACAAGGCGAAGATCGCCAAGGCGCATGGCTGCGATCACGTCATCCTCTATCGCGAGACCGATTTCGTCGCCGAGGTGAAGAAGATCACCGGGGGCAAAGGCGTGCCGGTGGTCTATGACGGCGTCGGCAAGGACACGTTCATGGCCTCGCTCGACTGCCTGCGCCCGCGCGGCCTGATGGCCTCGTTCGGCAATGCCTCGGGCGCGGTGCCGCCGTTCTCGATCCTCACGCTGTCGCAGAAGGGCTCGCTCTACGTCACCCGCCCGACGCTCAACACCTACATCGCCACGCGCGACGAGCTCGTCGCGACGGCCAACGACCTTTTCGACACCGTGAGATCGGGCGCGGTGAAGATCGAGGTCAACCAGACCTACGCGCTGAAGGACGCAGCGCAGGCCCATCGCGACCTCGAAAGCCGCAAGACCACGGGATCGACCGTCCTCATCCCGTGACGTGCTGATCCGCACGCGTCGATGACGCGCCGCCGCGCCGCGCCGGTCCTGCCGCTCGCCGTCCTGACGGCCTGCGCCCTGGCCGGCGGCGCGGCGCACGCGCAGGAACCGCCCCGCCGTCCGGCCGCAATCGACTGCGCGGCCCTTGCCGCCCCGGAACTGCAGCGCCACTGCCGCGGCGCCGCCGCCGGCGACGCCGACGCGATGACGGCGTTCGGCATGGCGCTGTTCTTCGGCGACGGCGGCCTCGACGATCCGGCGGCCGGCCTCGCGCTGTGGCGCGCCGCCTCTGCACGCGGCGTGGCGCGCGCGGATTTCATCCTCGGCCTCGCGACCGCCTTCGGCTGGCCGCCCGCCGCGCGCGACCGCG
>JAEUKZ010000027.1 GCA_016793045.1 Alphaproteobacteria bacterium | reverse complement strand
ATGTAGCTGTCGACGTTGATCCAATAGGCGCCCGAGCCGTACTCGGCCGGGTCCATCATGATGAAGTGGTTGACGCGCTTGTCGACCATCGGCCGCGCCATCGTGGCGACCGAAACGCCGCTGCCGTCCGAGTGATAGTTGTACGGCGACAGGCCGAGCTCCGGGTTCTCGTCGGGCTGCTGGACGAGCGCCCCCCAGGCCTCGGCGCGCGCGCGGTTCTGCTTGCCGAAGCCGGCGCGCACGAAGTTGCCGTAGACGTGATAGCTGATCGTCGGCAGCAGGATGGCGATCTTCGCCTTCTTCGCGCCGTCGGCCGGCCGCACGACGAAGGGCACATTGTCGATGCCGGCCGCGCTTTTGAGGTGGACGGCGTAGATGCCCGACGGCCAGTCCTTCGGGATCTCGATGCGCAGCGACGGCTCCCACCCGGCATCGCCGAGATCGTCGTCATGGAAATGGATGGCGGCCCATTCCTCGGGCCGGTGCGTCCAGCGATGCTCGGCGCCCGACCAGTTGGCGCCGGTCATCGCGCGCGTCGGCAGGTTCTCGACGGTGCCGTTGAATCCGTGCGGGCCGACATCGGCGATGTCGAGCGTCGGGATGCCGATCGAGAAATCCCAGCAGGCGATGCGGTGCGGCACCGGTCCCTTGGCGATCGGCGCGATCTGCGCGGCGAGCGCCGCTGCCGCGTCGGCGCCGGCCCAGACCGTCGGGCGCTCGAGCTTGCCGTTGTAGTGCGCGGTCGGGTGTACGCCGTCGCCCGGCAGCGCGGCCAGCACCGCGCGGCCGCTGCCGAAGCGCGGCGAAGCGGGGAGGGCGGCGGACGCCTCGCCCGAATCGTCGAAGGTCGGATGCGGCTCGCGCGCGCGCTGGCCGACCGCGAGCCGGCCGCGCTGCGGATCGACGACGAGCCAGATCTCGTACCACGCGCGCTCGAGCAGCGCCTTGCCGGTGGCAACGCGAACCGTTCCGCCGCCATGAACCAGCACGGCGGCGGCGCCGTCGTCGCCGATCTCCAGCGACAGCTGCGTGCCATCGCGGCCGGCCCACGCGATCACGCCCTGGCGGCCTTTCGTCGGCGTGGTCGGCCACACGGTCGCGGCGAAGACGAGCCCCTCTTCGGCGCTGCCGAGATCGAGCAGCGGAATGCGTCCCCACGAGCCGAGATGGATGCGCTGCTCCTTTCCCGGATGGACGCCGTCGAGCGCATGCGGCATCGCGATCTCGCGATAGCCGGGCCCGCGCGGATTGGGATCGCCGCAGATGATGCGCGCGATACGGGTCTCATAGGGTGCATCGGCAGCGCTGCCGACCATCAGCGTGATCGTTTCGCCCGGCTTCACGCTCCAGCGATCGACATAGCCCAGCAGCGGATGCACATCGTCCTCCCATGACTCGCCAACGCGGCGGATTCGGCGCGCATCATAGCGTCGCGCCGCGAATTCGACAGCGTGGCCGAAGGTCGTGCCGCGCCGGCGCCGGCGGGGGCTTGACAGCCGCCGGCCGGCCTCGCACAATGTTAGCGATAACATAAATTCGCTCGACGGAGGAAACCGCCCATGTTGCGCACGCTTCTAGCGACGTCGGTCGCCATGATCCTGACCCTGCCCGCCGCGGCGCAGGAACTGCGCCAGGTGCCGCGCAATCGAACCCTGATCACCCAGGGCTGGGACCTCTACAATCAGGTTCCGTCCCCGAACAATCTCAGCCCGTACAACGGCGTGCTGCTCAACCAGCGCAACGTGCTGCACTACACGGTGAACGAGCCGCTGCTGTTCACCAACCACATCACCAACGAGGTGATCCCCTGGCAGGCCGAGCGGGTCGAGACCAGCGCCGATTTTCGCGAGGTCACGATCACGCTGCGCGCCGGGGTGCGCTGGAACGACGGCCAGCCGCTGACCGCTGAAGACGTCGTCTTCACCTTCGACACGCTGCGCGCCAACGCGCCCGAGATGGTGATGTCGGGACCGATCCGCGAATGGGTGGAGAGCGCCACCGCCGTCGACGCGCGCACGGTGCGCGTGCGGCTGACCAAGCCTGGTCCGCGCTGGGCCCAGGACACGCTCGCCACCGGCCAGACGACGCGCTTCATCGTCCTGCCCAAGCATATCTGGCAAGGGCAGGAGGCGCGCACTTTCGGCTTCTACGACCCGGCGCGCGGCTGGCCGGTCGGCACCGGTCCCTATCGCGTCGTGCGCAGCGATGCCAACGGCATCGTGTTCGACCGCGCCGACCGCTGGTGGGCGCTCGACGCCGGCCTCGTGCGTCAGATGCCGGCGCCGGAGCGCATCATCTATCGCCCGGCGACGGTCGAGGCGCTGGCCCAGCTCTTCACCAGCAACGAAATCGATGCCGGCCGCGCGCTCTCGGTCGGCGCGCTCGAGGCCGCGCGCGCCCGCAATCCCAACATCGTGTCGTGGAACAACCGCGGCCCGGTCTGGGGCGTGACCGCGGGCTGCACGCACCGGCTCGCCTTCAACACGCAGGCGGCGCCGTTCGACATGGTCGCGACGCGCCAGGCGATCGCGGCGATCGTCAATCGCGACCAGATCGTCGATCTCGCCTGGGAAGGCTCCGCCCCGGCGGTGATGGCGCCCTACGCGTCGTTCACCGGCATGCAGGCCTACACGCGCCAGCTCGATGCGCAGATCAGCGAGGCGGCCGGACGGCCCGATCCGGCGCGCGCCGAACGCATCCTCACCGGCGCGGGCTTCAGCCGCGGCCCCGACGGCAAGTGGCGGCTGCCCAACGGCCAGCCCTGGCAGGTGACGATAAACACCCAGCAGGGCGATCCGATCGGCCCGGTGATCTCGCGCCAGCTGCAGGCGGTGGGCATCGACACGGTGTTCCGGCCGATGCAGGACACGCCGTACTTCGACGCGCTCGCCGCCGGAACGTACAGCACCGCCGTCTTCGTCCATTGCGGCAGCCTCTACGACCCCTGGCAGACGCTCGAGCATTTCCATTCGAAGTACGCGCCGAATCCGGGCGCGCGCGCGCCCAATCTGCGCGCGATCACGCGCTACCGGAACCCGGAGCTCGACGCGCTGCTGAACCAGATGGAGGCGCGCCAGCCGTCGCCGACCGACGCCAGCTACATGGCGCTGGTGCGCTCGGCCACCGCGATCATCATGCGCGACGTGCCGCAGGTCACGATCACCGAGGAAATGCATCCCGTGACCTTCAACACGACCTACTGGACCGGCTGGCCCAGCGCGGCCGACCCCTATGCCGCACCGTTCGTGGCCTGGGAAGGATTTGCGCTGATCGTCCATCGCATCCGCCCGCGGCAGTAGTCGACCCGTGCTGACCATCGCGCGTATCGAGGCGTTCCCCATCCGCAGCGATCTGGTGGGCGGGCCGGGCAAGACCCCGGCCCGCCGGCCGGCCTGGGGCAGCGACGCCGAGGTGGCGGGGCCGATGTCGCGCTATCCGCGGTTCAAGCGGCTGCGCGCGACCTGGCGGCCGACCTGGCCGTCGGTCGGCTGTCTGGTCACCGCCAGCGACGGCAGCTGGGGCTTCGGCATCAGCCGCTACGGCAGCCCGGTGATCGCCGTCATCAACGAGCATCTCGGGCCGCTGCTGGCGGGCGAGCCGGCGCTGGCGACCGAGCGGCTGTGGGACATGATGGCGCGCCTGCAGTCGCCCTATGGCGCGCCCGG
>JAEUKZ010000020.1 GCA_016793045.1 Alphaproteobacteria bacterium | reverse complement strand
GACCCGGGCGGCACGGGGCCCGATGCCCCGCGTGAACCCGAAAAAACCAGTATATCGGCCCGATTGCCGGCCGATGTCAACGCGGTGAAACGGGCGGCGGGGGGCTTGAAATCGCCGTGATCGACCCAATCTCTTCGCCATTGCGGCCGGGCCCCTCTGGCAGGAACCGATCTCCTGCGATGTCGGACGCGATGCGCATCACCGGATACGCATGGAGGGGCCCATGGCCAGTTTCGATTCGATCCTGACTGCCACGATTCTCGGCAAGCCGGCGTTGCTGTGGCTCGCCTTCATGGCGATCGTCGTCGCATTGCTCGCCTTCGATCTCGGCGTGCTCGGCCGCCGCCGCGGTCGTGCCGGCGCCGGGCAGGGGATGACGGCGGCGGAAAGCCTCTGGCTCAGCGCGTTCTACATCGGCGCGGGGCTCGCCTTCGGCGGCTGGGTCTGGTGGTCGATGGGGGCCGATTCGGGTCTCGACTACTTCACCGGCTTCCTGGTGGAGAAGTCGCTGTCGCTCGACAACGTCTTCGTGATCGCGCTGATCTTTTCGACGCTGGCGATCCCGCCGGCCTACCAGCACCGCGTGCTGTTCTGGGGCATTCTCGGCGCGATCGCGATGCGCGCGATAATGATCGCGGCGGGCGCGGCGCTGGTCAGCAACTTCTCCTGGGTGCTCTATCTTTTCGGCGCGTTTCTCGTCGTCACCGGCGTCAAGATGCTGTGGCTGGGCAATCGCGAGCCGGACGTCGCCGGAAATCCGCTGCTGCGCCTCATGCGCCGCTACATGCGGGTGACCGACCGACTTCATGGCCAGCACTTCCTGGTGCGCCTGCCGGACCCGGCGAGCGGCCGCAACCTGTGGCACGCCACGCCGCTGCTGCTGGCGCTAGCGCTCGTCGAGGCGGCCGACCTCATCTTCGCGGTCGACAGCGTGCCGGCGATCTTCGCGATCACGCAGGACCCGTTCATCGTCTACACCAGCAACATTTTCGCCATCCTCGGCCTGCGCGCGCTGTACTTCGCGCTGGCGAGCGCGATCCATCGGTTCGTCTACCTGAAGACGGCGCTGTCGCTCGTCCTGGTGTTCATCGGCGCCAAGATCTTCCTCGTGGGATTCGTCGGCAAGCTGCCCGCCTGGTTCTCGCTCGGCGTGGTGGTGGTGCTGATCGCCGGGGGGATCCTGGCGTCGCTGTGGCGGACGCAGGCCGGCGCGAGACCGCCGGGCGCCATCCGGGGGGCTGTTCGCGCCGGTCCGGACGGACTAAGTTGATGTCGCCGGGAAGCGAGGACAATCCGATGTGGTTCGTAGGCAAGCAGAAATCCGAGATGCCGCGCCCTGACCGCGCCCTGCCGGGCCGCGCCCAGACGATGCCGGTACCGCCGGCGCATTTCGTCAACGGCCATGTCCTGGCGCCGCCCTATCCCGCCGGGCTCGAACTGGCGACGTTCGGCCTCGGCTGCTTCTGGGGGGCGGAGCGCAAGTTCTGGCAGGCCGAGGGGGTCTACACGACCGCGGTCGGCTATGCCGGCGGCTATACGCCCAATCCGACCTATGAGGAGGTCTGCAGCGGCCAGACCGGGCACAACGAGGTCGTGCGCGTGGTCTTCGATCCGGCGGCCACGACCTACGAGGCGCTGCTCAAGGTGTTCTGGGAGAATCATGACCCGACCCAGGGCATGCGCCAGGGCAACGACGTCGGCACCCAGTATCGCTCGGGCATCTACGTCCACACGCCGGCGCAGCGGCGCGCGGCCGAGGCCTCGCGCGCCGCCTTCCAGAAGGTGCTGCACGCCGCCGGATTCGGGCCGATCACCACCGAGATCGTCGACGCGCCGGAGTTCTATTTCGCCGAGGACTATCACCAGCAGTATCTCGCCAAGAATCCCGCCGGCTATTGCGGCCTCGGCGGAACTGGTGTTGCGTGTCCCATCGGGGTGGCCGCGGCACCGGCGTGAGCGGCGGGGGCGGCCCGCCGGACGATCGGATTTTCCAGCGTGATGACGGACGAGGTCGGCTTCGCATGCGGCGTATCATGGCGGTGGTGTTTGCGGTCGCCGTTCTTGCCACCGCACCGGCCCGATCGGCCGAGGACGAGTTCGTACCCGATGCGACGGTCGACGAAATTCCGCCAGCCGAACGCGGCGCCGAGCTCGACTGCAGCCGGTTCGACGAGGCCGAGCTGCGCACCATCTGCGGGCGCGCCAACGACGGCGACGTGCTGGCGACGGCCGGTCTTGCCCAGGCCCTGCTCGCCGGCCTCGGCGGCGCGCGCGACGTCGACGGGGCGGTGACGCTCCTCACGCGCGCGGCGCGGTTTGGCAATCCCGACGCGGCGCTGATGCTCGGCTCCCTCTACGATGCGGGCGAAGGCGTGGCGGCAAATCCGGCCGAGGCGGCGCGCTACTATCGCTTCGCCGCGCGCGCCGGCCGCCCGGCAGCCGATTTCGCCCTGGCGATGCTCTACGAAGGCGGGCGCGGCGTGACGCAGGATTTCGCCGCGGCGGCGCGGCACTATCGCGTCGCGGCCGATGCCGGGCACGGCATCGCGCAGCTTTTCCTCGGCCGCATGTATCGCGCCGGCCGCGGCGTTCCGGCCGACGAGGCGCTGGCCGGCGCGCGCTTCCGCGAGGCGGCGGAAACGCTCGCCGAGCTTGCCGAAGCCGGCAGCCCGGAGGCGCGCTACCTCATCGGCACGATGTATCTCGCGGGCGAGGGGGTGCCGCAGGACCCGCACCAGGCCGCGGCGGAGCTTGCCCAGGCGGTCGACCAGGGCAGCCGCGAGGCGGCGTCGGTGCTCGGCGATCTCTACGACGACGGCCGCGGCGTCGAACGCGACCGCGACGAGGCGATCCGGTTCTGGGAGATGGCGCTCGACCGCGACGACGCGCCGGCGGAAGACCTCAACCGCGTCGCCTGGCGGCTGGTCGAGCAGCGCGCCGATCTCGACCGCGCGCTGCGCTGGGCGCGCCGCGCGGTGGCGCTGGCGCCGCAGGACGGCAACATCCGCGACACCCTCGCCTGGATCCTGTTCCACCAGGGCGCGCGCGAGGAAGCGCTGCGCGAGCAGGAAGTGGCCGTCCGCCAGATGCCCGAATGCTGGGAATGCGCCGACCATCTCGGCGACATGTACGCCGCCGGCGGGCGCAACGACGATGCGCGCAGCCAGTGGGAGCGGGCGCTGGCCCTGCTCGAACGCACCCCCGACGCGCAGCTCGAACATCCGCGCGAACGCCTGCGCGAGCGGGTCACGCGCAAGCTGGGGCGCTAGGCCTCGATCGCGATCGTCCCGTCCGCGGCGATCGCGACCACCGCGCCGTCGGCGAACGCCGCCTGCGCCTGCGGCGCGAGCCGGAGCAGCGGGATGGTCGGATAGCCCATCTCGCGGCCGACGATGATGCCGAGGCCGAGGATCGCGTCGATCGTGCCGATCACGACGGCGGCCGGCGCCCGGCCGCGCGCCAGCAGCTCAAGCATCACCGCGCTCGACGAACTCGACCCGCGCGTCGACGGCAGCATCAGAACGCGCCCGGCGATCGTCTCGCCGGGGCGGGCCCCGCGCGGATCGGTGAGCGCGCCGCTCGCCGGATCGACGCCGCCCCAGAAGCTCACGGGCTCGTCGAGCCGCAGCACGCGTCCGCGCGCGATGCCGGCGATGACCGGCTCGGCCTTCACGACCACAGGCTTTCGTCGCGGACGAGCCGGCCGGCGAGCGCGCTGGCGACGCAGTCGGCGAGGCTGCCATAGGCGACGTCGTAGCCGGTATTGGCCGGTGTGTAGTGCGCGAACTTGCCCGAGTTGGTCATCAGCAAGCCGCCGCGCGCCGGCAGGATCGGGGCGACGACGACGCAGGTGTCGACGACGAGGATCACCCCGCACGCCTCCAGCGCCGCGCGCCGTCCGTCGGCCTCCAGCCGATCGACGACGTGCCGGCCGGTGCAGGCATAGATCGGCGCGCGCGCGACGCGGCCATCGAGCAGGCGGTCGAGCGCCGCGAACTCGTCGAGCGAGAAATGCGGGCTGCCGACGGCGACGGCGTCGATGGCGGCATCGCCGCGCACCGCGGCGCTCGACAGGCCGGCGCGTGCGTCGCGCAGCATCGCCCCGGTCAGGGCGATGATCTCGCGCGGCGGATTGCCGCCGAATGCGGCCGCGCGGTCGGGCGCCTCCGGCGTCACGCCGACGACGTGGAACAGCCCGACCGCGCCCGACGATGCGGCGGCGGCGCCGAGCGCCTTGAGGCGGTCCTCGTCGATCGGGCCCGACAGCCCCTCGATCGCGGCGATCGCCGTGCCGACGGTGCGGCCGAGCCAGGCGCCGAGCACGGGATAGAGCGCCGCTTCGGCGCGCAGGGCCGGCGACAGCGCGCTCGCATCGACCAGCACCGTGGCGACGCGGTTCTCGGGCCGGTGCAGGCCGCCATAGGGCGCGCGGCCGCACAGGGCCGCGGCGATGTCGAGGAAGTCGCCGTAGCGGTCGGTCCGCGCGCCGAGCACCGAATTGCAGAACACGATCGCATTGCTCTCGCCCCAGGCGACGTCGCTGCCGCGCGCCGGGCGGTGGCCCGCCTGGTAGGGCGCGCAGGTCCAGGTCGGCGCGCAGCCGAGCGCCGCATAGGCGTCCATCATGCGCCGCGCCATCGCGCGCCGCGCCGGGTCGAAATTCACGCGATCGGGATGCATGAGGTCGAGCGCGCCGACATTGAGCGTGGTCGGCACCTTCACGCGCCCGCCATCCGCGACGAGCCGCTCGACGAACGCCGTGCCGCTGTCGCCGTGATAGAGGCAGCCGTCGACATGAACCGATGCGATGTCGATGAGGCGCGGCGCGCCCATCATCCGCGCGGTCTCGGCGACGATGCGCAGCGCCATCGCGGCCGCCGGCCCGTCGCGCCCGGCAAGCACGGCGCGGTCGCCGGCGGAGAGGATCGGCGTCAATGCACCCGCCGCGAGAACCCGTCGCGCAGCTCGTCGACGGCCTTGCGGACGGCGGCCATGTGCGGATTGATCGCCAGCGCGGTTTCAAAGGCGGCGAGCGCCCCGGCCCGGTCGCCCGCGCGCAGGCAGATCTGCGCGAAACCGCAGATGGCGCCGAAATGGCGCGGCTCGAGCGCCAAGGTGCGCTCGATGTCGGCGACGCTTTCGGCGTCGCGTTTGAGCATGAAGAGCAGCGTGGCGCGCTTGTTCCACGCCTCGGCATAGTCGGGATGCTCCTCGACCAGCCGGGTCAGGTGGGTTTCGGCGATGTCGTGCTGGCGCTTGGCGATCGCGGCGACGGCGCGCTCCATGAGCTGCGCCGCCGCCGCATCCGAGTGGCCGGTCCACATCACCCAGATCGCGTCCTCGATCTGCTGGGCATTGCCCGTCTTGGGATCGGCGAGGCGTTCGAACAGCACGTCGAGCGCGCGCGGCAGACTTGCCGCCGGCGCATGCCGGTCGAGCGACAGAATGAGCTTCAGCGCGGTGTCGTACACGGGTCCTCCGCTTGCGGCGGCGCATTCTCCGTTGCCGGCCGGGCGGTTGCAATCACCGCGTCTCGGCGGGCGGATCAGACCGGCGCGGGCGGCCGCCAGTTCTTGCCCGGAATCGCGTCGATCAGCGCACGGGTATAGGCATGCGCCGGGGCGCTGAACACCTGCGCCGTGCGGCCGTATTCGACGATCGCGCCGTCCTTCATGACGGCGACGGAATCGCAGATCTGGGCGGCGACGCGCAGGTCGTGGGTGATGAACAGCATGGTGAGGCCGAGGCGCCGGCGGATGTCGGCGAGCAGGTCGAGCACCTGCGCCTGCACCGAAACGTCGAGCGCGGAGACCGGCTCGTCCGCGACCAGGATCTCGGGCTCCAGCGCCAGCGCGCGGGCGATGCCGATGCGCTGGCGCTGGCCGCCCGAGAACTCGTGCGGGTAGCGCTCCATCGCCGACGGATCGAGGCCGACCAGGCGCAGCAGGTCGCGCGCGCGTGCGGTCGCGGCGGCGCGGCCCTCGCCATGGGTGATCGGGCCCTCGGCGACGATCTCCCCCACCTTCTTGCGCGGGTTGAGCGACGCGAAGGGATCCTGGAAGATCATCTGGATGCGCTTGCGGTAGGGCCGGAGCGCGCGCCGCGACAGCGGCGCCAGGTCCTCGCCGCGATAGACGATCGCGCCCGCCTCGGGGTCGATCAGGCGCACGGCGCAGCGCGCGAGCGTCGACTTGCCCGAGCCGCTCTCGCCGACGAGGCCGAGCGTCTCGCCCTTGTGCAGGATGAAATCTGCATCACGCACCGCGTCGACGCGCGTGCTCCGGCGCAGCCAGCTGCCGCGGCGCCAGTAGCTCTTGCGCACGCCGGTGGCGGAGAAGACCGGCTCGCCCGCGGCGCCTTCGGTCGCCATCGCGTTGGCGACCAGATGCGGCACCGCGGCGATCAGGCTCTTCGTGTAGTCGTGCTGCGGCCGGTCGAGAATGTCGGCCGCCCGGCCGGTCTCGACGATGCGGCCGTGCTGCATCACCGCGATGCGGTCGGCAATCTCGGCGACGACGCCGAAATCGTGGGTGATGAACAGCACCCCCATGCCGCGCGCGCGCTGGATCGAGCGGATGAGCTGGAGAATCTGCATCTGCGTGGTGACGTCGAGCGCCGTCGTCGGCTCGTCGGCGATCAGCACCGCGGGCTCGAGCGCCAGCGCCATCGCGATCATCACCCGCTGGCGCTGGCCGCCCGACAGGCGGAACGGATAGGCGCTGCGGATATGCGCGGGGTCGGGCAGGCCGACCGCCTCGATCAGCTCGCCGACGCGCGCGGCGCGTGCCCGCCGGTCGCCCTCGCCGTGGACGCGCAGCACCTCCTCGATCTGCTCGCCCACCCGCATGATCGGGTTGAGCGCCGTCATCGGCTCCTGGAAGATCATGCCCAGGCGCCGGCCGCGCAGGTCGCGCCACTGCTCGGGCGCCAGCGCCAGCAGGTCGGCGCCTTCGAGCACGATGCGGCCGCCCGATATCCGCAGCGCCGGCGGCAGCAGCCCCATCACGCTGGCGGCCGTGATCGACTTGCCCGAGCCGGACTCGCCGACGACGCAGAGGATCTCGCCCTTGTCGAGGGTCAGCGACACGCCCTCGATCGCGTTGGGGCGGTCGAGGCCCTTGGGCAGCGCGACGGTCAGGTTCTCGATCGCGAGCAGGCTCATCCGCGCCGCCGTGCGAGCCGGGGATTGAGCGCGTCCGACAGCCCTTCGCCGACGAGGTTGAGCGCCAGGACGGTGAGGAAGATCGCCACGCCGGGAAAGACGCTCATCCACCAGGCGAGCCGGATGACCGAACGGCCGGCGCCGATCATGAAGCCCCAGCTCATCACGTTGGGATCGCCGAGGCCGAGGAAGCTGAGCGCCGACTCGAGCAGGATCGCCGAGGCGACCATCAGCGAGCCGAGCACGATGATCGGCGACAGCGCGTTGGGCAGGATCTGGCCGAAGATGATGCGCGGCGTGCTCTGGCCGAGCACGATCGCCGCCTGCACGAACTCGCGCGAGCGCAGGGAGAGGAACTCGCCGCGCACCACGCGCGTCACCGGCGGCCAGCTCACGATCGCGATCGCCGCGATGATCGAGGAGATCGACGGCGTGAAGATCGCGACGAGCACGATCGCGAAGACGAAGCTGGGGATGGTCTGGAAGAACTCGGTGAAGCGCATGATGGCGTCGTCGATGCGGCCGCCGGCGTAGCCCGCGACGGCGCCGAGCGTGACGCCGATGGCGATCGCGGCGACGGTCGAGACCAGGCCGACCAGCAGCGAGATATGCGCGCCGTGCGCGATGCCGGCGGCGACGTCGCGGCCGAGGCTGTCGGTGCCGAGCAGGAAACCGTCCTCGAGCGGCGGCGCGAAGGGAACTCCCGCCATCTGCCACGGATCGACCGGGAACAGAACCGGCGCCAGCAGGGCGAGCGCGAGCACGGCCAGCAGCAGCACGAGGCCGAACACCGCGCCGACGTTGCGCGCGAAGCGGCGGGCGAAATCCCTCACGACGCGACCTCGATGCGCGGGTCGATCAGCGCGTAGAGCAGGTCGGTGACGATGTTGAAGGCGACGACCATGACCGAGGTGCAGAAGAAGACGCCGAGCAGAAGGTTGTAGTCGCGCGCCAGCAGCGCGTCGAAGGCGAGCCGGCCGATGCCCGGCCAGGCGAACACGGTCTCGACGAGGATCGAGCCGCCGATGAGCTGCCCGGCCTGGATGCCGGCGAAGGTGATGACCGGCAGCAGCGCGTTGCGCAGCACGTGGGCGCGCAGGATGCGGCCTTCGGGCACGCCCTTGGCGCGCGCGGTCTTGACGAAGTCCTGGTCCGCCACCTCGAGCATCGAGGCGCGGGTGAGCCGCGCATAGATGGCGAGATAGAACAGGCCGAGCGTGAGCGCCGGCAGCACCAGATGCCGGCCGATGTCGACGATCACCGCGAAGCCGGTGAGGTTCGCCCCGACCGAGGTCATTCCGAAGGCGGGCAGCCAGTCGAGCAGCACCGAGAACAACAGCACCAGCATCAGCCCGACCCAGAACAGCGGCGTCGCATAGCAGGCGAGCGCGAGGATGGTGATCAGGGTGTCGGCGAGGGTGCCGACGCGGCGCGCCGCCAGGGTGCCGAGCAGGATGCCCATCGAGATCGCGAAGACGAAGGCGGCGCCGGTCAGCAGGAGGGTCGCCGGCAGCCGTTCGGCGAGCAGGTCGACGACCGCGCGCTGCTGGCGGTGCGACACGCCGAGATCGAGCATCACGATGCGGCTGACGTAGATCCAGAGCTGCTCGGGCAGCGGCCGGTCAAGCCCGAACTGGCGGCGGAGCTGCTCCATGAACTGCGGATCGGCGGCGCCGGACTGGCCGGCGATCACGCTCGCCGGATCGCCCGGCGCCAGCCGGATGAGCACGAAGTTGAGCACGACGATCGCGAGGACGACGAGCGCCGCCTTGGCGATGCGCCCGAACACGAACCGTGCCAGCGCGGCAGGCTCCAAGACACTACTCCGTCGTGGTGGGCGCGGCCGTCCCGGGGCGGGCCCCGGGACGGCGCCCGCGGCTAGCCGATATAGACGTCGCCGAACGAGGCCTGGACGCCCGTGCCGCCGACGATCACATCCTTGTAGCGGCGATCGTAGATGGTCGGGAAGGCGAGCTCCATCAGCCAGATCTGCGGCACCTCGGCGACCAGCAGCCGCTGCAGCTCGCTGAAGGCGGTCTGACGGTCCTCGGCGCGCACGGCCGTCCGCCCGCGCTCGAACAGCGCATCGACCTGCGGGTTCGAATAGCCGCCGGTGTTGGTGAAGGTGACGCGCTGGATGTTGGAGCTGACATAGGTCCGCTCGACGCCGAGCGTCGGATCGCCCCACTGGTAGACGAAGTTGATCGAGAGCTCGTAGTCCCATTCGGCGAGGCGGCGCGCCCAGGCGCCGGCATCGACCGATTCCATGGTGAGCTGCACGCCGATCTGGGCGAAGGCCTGGCGCAGATACTCGCCGAGCCGCGTCCAGACCTCGCCGTAGGGCAGATGGAGGAACTTGAGCCGCGCGCGCACGCCCTGCGCGTCGGGGCGCAGGCCCATGGCGTCGAGCAGCGCCGCCGCCTCGCGCGGGTTGTAGCCGGCGATCCGCGCATTGGGGTCGTGGAAGCGCGTCGCCGACGAGAACGCGCCCGTCGCGACCTTGCCGACCCCGAACCACAGGCGGTTGAGGATGAAGTTGCGGTCGATCGCCATCGACAGCGCGCGGCGGAAGCGCACGTCGCCGAGCGGCTGGACGCGGTGGTTCACTTCGATCCACGACAGCGGCCCGTAATACTCCCAGCCCTTCGTTTCGACCGCGAGGTTCGGCATCTGCTGGAAGCGCGGCACGTCGAACGGCTCGATGTCGTTCGACTGCGTGAGCTGCACCTGGCCGCTCTGCAGGGCGAGGCCGCGCGAGGCGCTGTCCGGAATGATGCGGTAGTAGATGTCGTCGAGATAGGGCTGGCCCGGCTTCCAGTAGTCGGCGAAGCGGGTGAGGTGGATGTAGTTGCCGCGCCGCCATTCGTTGAACTTGAACGGGCCGGTGCCGATCGGCGTCGCGTTGGCGGGGTTGTTGCGGAAATCGGTGCCGTCGTAGACGTGCTTCGGCACGATGCCGGTCGCGGTCACGTCGAACATCAGCAGGAACGGCTCGAACGCCTCGCGGATCTTGATCGTCACCGTGGTGGGGTTCGGCGCCGCGATCTCGGTGATGCGCTGAAAGATCGCGCGCGAGCGGGGCGAGAGCTCCATGTGGAACTTGCCGATCGAGAACACCACGTCGTCGGCGGTGAAGGGCCGCCCGTCGTGCCACTTCACGTTTTCCTGCAGGTTGAAGGTGTAGAGCGTGCCGTCCGGCGACACGGTCCACGACTTGGCGAGCGCGGGCTGCGGGCGCAGCTGGAAATCGTAGCGCAGCAGGCCCTCGTAGATCTTCGAAGCGGCGGCGAGCGTCGGGCCCTGGTTGTTGACGCCGAGCACGAGCACCGGCGGCTCGGGGTTGAGGATCATGTTGAGCGTGCCGCCGCGCCGCGGCGTGCCCTGGCCGAGCGCATCGCCCGGTCCCAGCACCGCGGGTGCGGCGAGGGTCGCGCCTGCGGCGGCCAGGAAATCGCGGCGGCGGAGGCCGGCCGGACTGCGTCGGTTCGGTGCCATTGTCGTTCCCCTGTCTTTGCGGCGCCGCTTCGGTCGAACGCGGCACCTTCGGTTTTCGTCGGCTAGGGTCGATCCAAGCCCGCTCGGGTGTCAAGCGGGGCCGCCGGATCGCGCTGGCGGTCGTGCGGAGCGCGTCCTAGGCTCGAACGCGCGCCGTCGCGCCGGCGCCAGCCCCACAAGCAAACGGAATGCCATGGACGTCGTCTTCAGCCCCCAGCAGATGAATCATCACCCGTCCACCTACATCAGCCGCGGCAGGGTCGTGCCCAATCCGGAACGCCCCGACCGCGCCGAAACGCTGCTCGGCGCCGTGCGCGGGCTGGGGCTTCCGGTGGTCGCGCCCCGCCGCTTCGGCCGGGCGCTCTATGCGCAGGTGCATGACGCGGGCTACCTCGACTTCCTCGAGCACGGCCATCGCCAGTGGCAGACGCTGCCCAATGCGTCGGCGGAAATCGTGCCCAACGTGCATCCCAACGGCCGGATGAACGGCCGGCCGCAGCACATCGTCGGCCTGGCCGGGCTCTACATGGCCGACACCGCCTGCCCGATCGGCGCGCAGACCTGGGAATCGGCCGGCGCCTCGGCCGATGCTGCCGCCACCGCGGCGCGGCTCGTGGTCGAGGGCGCGCCCTCGGCCTATGCGCTGTGCCGTCCGCCGGGCCATCACGCCTATGCCGACATGGCGGGCGGCTTCTGCTATCTCAACAACGTCGCGATCGCCGCGGCGGTGCTGCGCTCGCGCTTCGCGCGCGTGGCGATCCTCGATGTCGACGTCCATCACGGCAACGGCACCCAGGGCATCTTCTACCGTCGCGCCGACGTGTTCTTCGCGTCGCTGCACGCCGATCCGGCCGCCTACTACCCGTGGTACGTCGGCTTCGCGGACGAGCGCGGCGAGGGCCCGGGCATCGGCAGCAATCTCAACCTGCCGCTTGCGCACGGGACCGGCGACGACGGCGTGCTGGCGGCGCTCGACACCGCGATCCGCGCGATCCGTGCCGCGCAGCCGGCGGCGCTCGCCGTGTCGCTCGGCCTCGACATGTCGGCCGACGATCCGCTCGGCGTCATCAAGGTGACGCCGCAGGGCTTCGCGCGGATGGGCCAGGCGGCGGCGTCCCTCGGACTGCCGACCGTACTGGTGCAGGAAGGCGGCTACATGTCGCCCGCCCTCGGCGGCAATCTCGCGTCGTTCCTCGCCGGGTTCGGCGCCACGCGGGGTGCCGCCTAGGCGTTCTCCTCGGGCGGCCACCAGCTCACGATCGTTGCGCTCCGCACCTCCTGGATGCGGCGGTCGATCTCCGCCTGGAGTGCGCGGTTGCGCTTGATCTCGGACGTTGCGGCCGCGCGGTGCTCGCGATAGTCGTAGAGCGGCAGGTGCAGATTGCGCATCACGGCGCCGGAGCGCTGCACGCGCAGCCAGTAGTCGTAGTCGTCGACGAAGTCGAGCCCGGGGCGGAAGCCGCCGACGCGCTCGTAGACGCCGCGGCGATACATGAAATAGGGGCCGATGCCGTTGCGCTCGCCCAGCGTGTCGGGCGTCGGCACGCGGCGCAGGCGCACGAACCGGCCATGTTCGTCGATCACGCGGTAGTCGCCATACACGAAGTCGACCTCCGGATAGGTCGAGAAGAGGCGCACCATCGCCTCGATCGCCGTCGGCTGGAACAGGTTGTCGTGGCTGGTCCAGGTCAGCAGGCTGCCGCGCGCGCGCGCGAAGCCCCGGTTGAGCGTGGTCGGCACGCGCGAGTTGCGCGGGTTGGCGTGCGCCTGCACCCGGGCGTCGCGCGCCGCCCAGCGTGCGGCGATCTCGCGCGAGGCGTCCTTCGATCCGTCGTCGATGACGAGCAGTTCGAAGGCGCGATGGGTCTGCGCGACCGTGGTGGCGATCGCGGCGTCGAGATAGTCGGCGCCGTTGTAGACCGGCAGCACGATGCTGACGAGGGTCGCGGGGTCGTAGCGCCGCGACGCCAACGGGGCGACCGGCTGGACGCGGTCGACGATCAGCGGCGACCCGCGCAGATGCGCGAACAATGCGCCGCGCGCCGCGCGGTCGGTCCAGCCGCCGATGTCGATCGCGTCGGCGTCGAAGGCCTCGATCTCCTGGAGCAGGCTCGTTTGCGGACCGTGCGGGAGCGGGTAGAGCCAGATGTCGCCGAGCTGGCGCAGGCCGAGCCGGGTGCGGAGCAGCGCGACGATGCGCGCCGCGGGCCCCAGCGCACGGCGCCAGGCGCGAAGCCGCCTATAGGCGGCCATCGGGCTGGAAGCGATGACGAGGACCGTCGGCGGCCAAGGGGGATTGGACATACCGCTGCTGATTGGGCTGTGCGGACGATCCGCATCGGCCGTTGGTAGCACAAAGTGTTCGCTCCGACAGCGGATAACGCAGCCTGGACGGATGGTTAGGCGACGGTATGCGGCGGTCGAAGCGCCCGTAGCCGCCGCCTAAGCGGGCCGTGCGCGGCGCGCCGCGACCTCCCTGTAGAGGGCCGCCAGGCGGTCGGCCTGCGTTTCGACGTCGTAGTCCTGTTCCGCCGCCGCGCGGGCGCGCCGTCCGCGCGCGGCGACTTCGTCCGGATCGTCGATCCAGCGCCGCAAGGCCGCCGCGAGCGCCGCGACGTCGCCGCGCGGCACCGCCAGCCCGATCTCCGGCGCCTGCGCGGTTTCCGGCACGGCGGTGCCTTCGAAGCACAGCACCGGCCGGCCGCAGGCCATCGCCTCGATCGCCATCAGCCCGAACGAGTCGGCGGCCGAGGGCATCGCCAGGAAATCGGCGGCGGCGTAGACGTCGCGCATCGTCGCATCGTCGTCGACCCAGCCGAGATCGACGACCTGGTGGCGGCCGCGCAGCGTGTCGAAATGGCCCTTCTCCTGCACCGTCAGGATGGTCAGCCGCGTCGCCTCGCCCAGCGACGCGACCGCCGCCGCGAATGCCTCCGTGCCCTTGAAGGGGTTCCTGAACGCTCGCAAGGCCACCACGCGGTTGCCCGCCTCGATGCCGAAGCGCGCGCGCGCGGCGTCGCGGTCGCCGGGGGCATAGAGCGCGAGATCGAGACCGAACGGGATGCGATGCAGGCGGAACCCGGCGGCGAGCGGCGCGCGCCGGGCGCGTTCGAGCATCCAGCGCGAGGCGACGACGACGTCGAGGTCGAGCCCCTCATAGAGCCGTCGCTTGCGCGCAAACAGCTGGGCCGTGCGGTCGCGGCGCAGCGGAAACGGCGTGGCGAGGTCGGGGCATTCGCCGCAGCCGCTCTGCCAGCGCGGGCAGTCGATCGGATGCATGCAGTGGCCGGTGACCGGCCACAGGTCGTGCCAGGTCCATACGCTTGGCTTGCGCCGCACCAGCGCGGGCAGTGCGCCGAGGCCGAACCAGCCGTCGTGGATGACGTGATAGTGGACGAGATCGGCGCGGCGGAAGTCGCGCTGCAGCGGCAGCAGGTGCGCATGCACCGGCAGCACGCTTTGCAGCGACAGCGTCTTCTCCAGCTTGCGCGTGACCAGCTTCTGGATCAGCCGGCTGCCCGGATAGGGCAGCACCCGTCCGGCGAAGTCGCTGCGCGCGCGGGCGTTCCACGCGAGATAGCGCATGGCGATGCCGCGCGCGGCGAAGCGGCCGTGCAGGTCGTAGCCGTTGAAGCGCCGGCCGACGAGGTCGTTGGAGCTGATCTGGAGCAGGTTCATTGCGCGGGTGGGGCCAGTCTAGCCGGCCCCGCCCCGCGCGCGCGACAGCGATCGCAGGGCTCAGCGCGGCAGCGAGCCGTCCGCCTGGGCCTGGCTGATCGCCGCCTTGCAGGGTTGCGAGACCTCGGCCTGCCGCTCGGCGAGGCAGCGCATGATGCGGCCCCCGCCGGGCAGGGTGCCGCGGCACAGCCGTTCATAGTCGGCGCGGCAGGCCTGTTCGACCGCGCGCGGGATCTCCTGCGCCATGGCCGGCAGGATCGCGGTGCCCAAGACGAGCGCCACGGCGGCGAGGATGAGGATCATCGGCACTCCTTCGGCCGGTCGGGTCATTCGGCGGCGCGGCGGCGCAGATCGGCGGTGGTCTGGCCGTTGCCGTCGGCGCTCCAGCCCGGCGGGCCGAAGGCCGACATGAAGCGCGCGCGCGCGTCGCGGCTGCGGAAGACGTCGCGGAACAGGGCGATCCATTCGTTGAAGGCGATGCGGATCGGGTTGTTGCTGGTGAGCGGATGGACGAGTCCGAAGCGGCACGGCTCCTGCGGCAGTTCGGCCTGGTAGGTGCCGAAGATGCGGTCGAAGATCATCGTGATGCCGCCGTAGTTGGTGTCGAGATAGATCGGATTGGCGGCGTGGTGGACGCGGTGGTTGGAGGCCGTGTTGAGGATGCCCTCGATCCAGCCGAGCCGGGGGATGACCTCCGAGTGGATCCAGAACTGGTAGAGCAGATTGACGCTCAGCATCGCGAATACGGCGACGGGATGGAAGCCCAGCAGGATCGGCGGCGCGAACATCAGGATCGCGCCGGAAATCTCCCCGGTCCAGCCGAGCCGGATCGCCGCGAGGAAGGTCAGGCGGTTGGCGGAGTGGTGGACGGAGTGCGTCGCCCACAGCCAGCGGATCTCATGGCCCCAGCGGTGGTGCCAGTAGTAGAAGAACTCGACCGCGACGAAGAGCAGCGCGATTCCCCACCACGTGTCGGTGGGCACGGTGAAGAACCGGAACTGCCAGACCCACAACAGCGCCGCGAACACCGTCGCGCGGGTGAGCGTGTTCTTGATCGCCTGGACGACGCCGACGCCGATCGAGGCGAGGCTTTCCTCCCACGGGAAAGCTTGGTGGCGCTGGCGCGAAAACACGAAGGCCTCGGCGAGGCCCACCGCCGCCAGGATCGGAATGACGACGAGCGCCCCGTAGCCGCCGAATTCCATCTGCCCCCCTTTGTCCGGCCTTTGGCCGTGTGCGGCGCATCCTACACAACAAATGGGCCCGTCGAAATAGGCCGGGCGCGACGGGTCAGGACGATGCGGGCGTCGCGCCGACGGTGGCATGCACCGCCGGCAGGTTGATTTCGATCAGCTCGAGATCGTCCGAATAGCCGACGACGTTGTGCACGACGCCGGCGGGCTGCGACAGGCAGGCGCCCGCCTTCACGACCACCGGGTCCTTCACGCCGTCGTAGCGGAACTTGATCCAGCCCTTGAGCACGTAGACGATGTGCGCGTCCATGTCGTGCCAGTGCCAGCCGGTCTCGACCTCGAACGGCTTGACCATGCGGCTGTGGCGCATGCCGACGAGGCCGCCGGTCGATTCCGCGGTGCCGAGGTCTCGCCAGCGCACGTTGTCGCGCGGTCCGTCGACATGCCAGGTGGCGCCCTCCGCCTCGCTCAGCTTGAGCGTGGTGCGCGCCGCTGCGACGGGCAGCGGTCCGGCGTAGCGCGTCGCCGCGGCGCTCATTCGCCGGCCGCCCGCAGGCCGGCGCCGTCGAGCAGCCCCGCCTGCGCCGCAAGCCGGCGCAGCTCGGCGCGCTCCGCCTCGTCGACGCCGAGCTGCGGCGGGCGTACGGCCGCGCACTCGATCAGGCCCTGCATCACCAGGACCTCCTTCATCCGCGGGCGGTAGTCGCGGATCGGCGGCCGCCAGGCGAAGCGGGCGAGCGGGCCGAGCTTGCCCCAGATCGCCTGCGCCTCGTCGTAGCGCCGCGCCTTCACCGCCGCCTGCATCGCGATCAGCCGGTCGGTCGCGGTGCCGGCGAAGCCGATCAGCGCGCCGTCGCAGCCCATGATCATCGCTTCGCAGATGAAGGTGTCGGAGCCGGTCATGATGCCGATCTTGCGCGGCAGGGCGCGCGCCGCGTCGATCGTCTGCAAGGTCTTCGTCGTGTCGAACGACGCCTCCTTCAGGCCGACGAGCTGCGGGATGGTGACGAGCCGCGCCAGCGTCTCGGGCGGAAAATCGGGGCCGAACGCGACCGGGAACTGGAAGGCGATGATCGGCGCCTCGACCGCGTCGGCGATCGCCTTGTGGTAGCGATAGATCATCTCCGACGGCACGGGATTGCCGAGGAAGGTCGGGAAGGGCGGGAAGATCGCGAAGCCCTCGGCGCCGGCGGCCTTCAGCTCCTTGCCCCAGGCGCAGGCATCGGCGGTCGATCCGGCGATCAGGCCGGAGAACAGCCGCGTGCGGCCGGCGATCGCGTCCTTGCAGACGTGCAGGATCTCGATCTGCTCGTCGCGGGTCAGCGCCGGGCCCTCGCTCGCGTCCATGTTCATCGCGATCGCGGTCGGCCGCTGGGCGGCGATCCAGGCGATGTAGCGCTTGAGGTCGTCCCAGTGGACGGAGAAATCGGGCCTCATCGGCAGGAACGGTGCGGCGATGATTCCCTGCACGGCGGCTTCGGCCATCGGCTACTCCTTTGCAGAACCGGCGCTGGCCGGGGTGGTGCTGGCGGCGCGCGGCCCCAGCGCGGCGCCGCGATGCAGCACGCCGCGCTCGAGGAAGATCGAGGTGATCTGCTCGGTCGCCTCGGTGAAGAAGCGCGCGCGGCGCGCCTCGAGGCCGCGCGGGCGCGGCAGCGTCACCTCGATGATGCGCTCGATGCGCCCCGGCCGCGGCGACATCACGACGACGCGGTCGGCGAGCAGCACCGCCTCGTCGATCGAATGGGTGATGAAGATCACCGTCTTGCGCGAGGACAGCCAGATCGCCTCGAGGTCGAGGCGCATCTGTTCGCGCGTCAGCGCGTCGAGCGCGCCGAACGGCTCGTCCATCAGCAGCAGCGGCGGGTCGTGGATCAGCGCGCGCACGATCGAGGCGCGCTGCTGCATGCCGCCCGAAAGCTCGTGCGGCAGCCGGTCCTGGAAGTCGCCGAGGCCGACCTGATGGAGCAGCGCCTTGGCGCGCTCGACGAAGTTGCGCGCCGGCAGCGAGCGCATCTCGACCTGCAGCAGCACGTTGTCGATGACGCTGCGCCAGTCGAGCAGGATCGGCTGCTGGAAGACGATGCCGAGATCGGTGTGCGGCCCGTCGACGGGCTTCTCGCCGATCGTGACCGATCCGCCGGTCGGCCGGATCAGCCCGGCGACGATGCGCAGCAGCGTGCTCTTGCCGCAGCCCGACGGCCCGACGATGGCGATGAACTCGCCGGCGCGGATCGCCAGGTCGATGCCGTCGAGGGCGTGCGTCTCGGCGCGCCCGCGGCGGAAGACCTGGCTCACCCCGGCGATCGAGATCCCCTCGCCGGCGCGCCGGTCGTCGGCGCGCGGCGAGGGGACGGTGTTGAGCCGTGGACTCACGAGCCCTGCGCCGGCAGGAACTCGTTCGTGTAGAACGCGCTCGCCGGACGGTCCGTCTGCAGGTCGCGGTAGTCCTTCATCAGGCGCAGCGTGCGCTCGTAGTCCTCGGGCGAGGCCCAGCCGGTCGGCCGGCCGCGCGTCGCGGCGCTGTGCTGCAGGCCGAGATCGACGTTGAGCTGGCCGAGCTGCGATTCGCGGTTGAGATCGGGCTTGATCTTGAGGATCGCCTCGACCGCCGCGGCGGGGTTCTCCTGCGCCGCCTGCCAGCTCCGCTGCGCCGCGCGCACGAAGCGGCGGATCATGTCGGCGCTGGAGCGGATCGTGTCCTCGTG